>DATMMA010000034.1:0-17386 GCA_035570295.1 Streptosporangiaceae bacterium | reverse complement strand
CGAAGGTGCGCTCCCACTGCTCGTTAATCACAGCGAGCACTGCGCTAGTGCCCTGCGCCGCCGTCATCGACAAATCCGCGATCTTCTGCCAGCGCTGCTAACTCGTCCGCCAGTTCCCGCGCCTCGTCGACCAGTTCTCGTGCTTCGTCGGCCAGTTCCTGCGCCTCGTCCGCGCGGTCCTGTTCCTCATCCGCTTCGTCCTGCGCTGTGTCAGCCGCCTCCTGAGCGAGGTCGGCGCGTTCCTGCGCTCGGTCGGCGCGTTCCTGCGCTCGGTCTGCGCGTTGCTGGGCACGCTCGGGGTCAGCCTCGCTGGACCAATCCGCGGCATGTTCGGCTGTCTCCTGAGCTTCATCCGCCTGCTCCTGGGCGAGGTCGGCCGCTTCCTGCGCCCGGTCGGCAACTTCCTGTGCTCGCTCGGCCTGCCGTTGCGCGCGCTCGGCTTCATGCTGGGCACGTTCGGCGTTCTGCGCCGCTTGCTCGACGGCCGAAGATCTTTCCGGCCAGCCGGGTCGGTTCGGCGGGTGGCCGGACTGTGCTCGCGGTACCGGCGGAACTGGAGGGACCGGCGGAACTGAGGGGACCGGCGGAACTGGGGGGACCGGCGGAACTGGAGGGACCGGCGCGACCGGAGGAACGCTCCTGCGCCAAGACATCCGCGCGTCCGGGACGGGTGAGTCCGCCATCCCCATTGGCCCGTCCATCCTTGGCGACGGCGGTTCCTGAGCGCGCATTGCCGGAACCGCCGTGTCCAGCCCAGCGGCGGCGCCGGGTGCTGCCGCGGGTTGTGCCGCGCCGGGCCGTTCCTGGCCGGTCGGCTGCGGCCCGGCCGCTGCCGGGCCAGGTTGCTCTGCCTTGAGTCCGGACGGTGCTGAGGCGGAGACGATGGCCGGATCGGAAACGACGGCCCGATCGGGGGTGGGGGCCGGATCTGAGAAGGCAGCCTGATCTGAGAACGCGGCCTGATCTGAGAACGCGGCCTGATCTGAGAACGCGGCCTGATCTGAGAAGACAGCGCGCCTGGCGACGCTGTAAGGCTCGCCTGTCTCGGCCATGCGCTGCCGGATGGCGTGCTTCTGGGCTTTATCGCGAGTCATGATCATCTTTTCCCGGCGGGTCTGCCCGCGCCTGCCCGCCAAGCTGAATGACATGACAGAGGAAGTGCACCCGAGTCGTGGACCCTTGTCCTCGTCGCTACCGTCGGCGCGGGCTGAGGGTAGCTCGGAAGCGGGCAGGTGATGCGCTGCCGCTGACAGGATGCTACGCCGCGTCAGCCCGGCAGCGCCAGCCCGGGAGCGCCGCCTTGTGGCGCCCGCCCGGTCACGACAGCTCCACCGAGGCAGCCCGGCGGTGCCAGGATCTTCGGCCTGGCTGCTAAAAAATGCTTGGTCGTCCAACAAAATTGCCCCCGGGCCGTGGCACGGGTCACCGGCGTCGGCTACCCTTCGTTGTGTCATGCGGCGCTTCGTACTCATCCTTAGCAGCCGTAGCGGGACCTGATCAGGGCAGGCCGGCGACCCGCTACGGGGTTGAGGTGCTGGCCGCATGCGAATCCGGGCTTTACTGCCGCCCTGACTGCCCGTCCCGTCGCCATTGGTAGCGCACGGCCCGCCCCGGCGCGCTGTCTCGCAAGGGATGCGGCACTGGCCGTGCACGCTGGTCCGGGACACAGCGGTTGTGCCTCAGCTGGCCCGCCTCGTTCAAGCCGCAATCTTGCTCGCGAGGAGAAGACCGGAGATGTCCAGGACCAGCCAGACCACGACGGCAGCAACAACCGAATCCGAAGCCCGCGCCCGCCAGCGCGCGCAGGAAGCAGTGCAGGAGGCAATGGACCGCCGGGACAACGGCGGAGACGGCGCCACCGCAACTGACAACTGAATCTCCACGGGCCGTGCCGCGTCCCGCATGCGACCGGCGGCCCCGCCGCCACTGGCGTCGGGACGCGGCTGCCGGCCCGTACCTACACCGAACCCGGAGGAGCGTAGCCATGGATGCAAGCCCGAACCCCGATCTTGATTTCGAGATCCGCGCCAGCAATTCCGCAGTCCCCGCAGGCGAGCGGGCGCAGCTGCTGGCGGCTCCGGGGTTTGGCCACGTATTCACCGACCACATGGCAACGATCCGGTGGACGGAGGCAGACGGCTGGCATGACGCGCGGATCGAGCCGTACGGGCCGATCGCCCTGGATCCGGCTGCGCAGGTATTTCATTATGGCCAGGAGATCTTCGAGGGCCTGAAGGCATATACCCAGGCCGATGGTTCCGTTGCCGCGTTCCGGCCGCACGCCAACGCGGCGAGGTTCAACCGCTCCGCTGCCAGACTCGCCATGCCAGAGCTGCCCGACTCTCTCTTCGTCCGCGCCATTGAGCTGCTCGTAAAGCAGGACCGTGCCTGGGTGCCGGCTGCTGAAGGCCACAGCCTCTACGTGCGGCCGTTCATGATCGCGACGCAGATAGGCCTCGGTGTCAATAAGCCATCGTCGTCGTACCTGTTCGCCGTCATCGCGTCACCCGTCGCCGGCTATTTCAGCGGAGAGATCAAGCCGGTAACGGTTTGGCTGTCGGAGGACTACTCCCGTGCCGCCCCCGGCGGAACCGGCGAGGCGAAGTGCGGCGGCAACTACGCCGCAGCCTTCGCTGGCCAGCGGCAGGCTATTGACCACGGCTGCGACCAGGTGGTCTGGCTCGATGCCGCGGAGCGGAAGTTCGTCGAGGAAATGGGCGGGATGAACATCTGGTTCGTCCACGGTTCCGGGGCTCACGCGCGGATCATTACGCCCACTGCGACCGGTACGCTCCTGCACGGCATGACCAGGGACTCGCTCCTGAAGCTCGCCCCTGACCTTGGCATCCCCGCATTCGAGCGCAAGGTCTCGGTAGCCGAGTGGCAGGACGGCTGCGCGTCGGGCGAGATCACCGAGGTTTTCGCCTGCGGCACCGCCGCCGTAATCACCCCGATCGGCGGCGTGCGCAGCGAGCACACCGACTGGATCGTCGGCGATGGCAAAGCTGGTCAGGTCACGAGCATGCTCAAGGACGAGCTCGTCGGCATCCAGTACGGCCGTAAGCCAGATCGCTACGGGTGGATGCACCCGATCGTTTGAAGCTGCCTGGAGATCCGGGAGACTTAAGTACTGCGCTAGAGCGTGCCAGAGTCTCCCGGATCACGGTCGATATGATCGACCCGTGGGTTGCGAGATTGCCTGGTTCGCTCCGCTGTGCGACGAGGACTACGAGTTCCTCGGCGCGCCTGATCCTGCGCTGAAGTCAAGCTGGGAGCACAGCCGTAACGTCGCGCTTCGGGCCGATGAAGCCGGCTACGACAACCTGCTGTTGCCATCGAACTACGCGACCGGGATTGACTCAATTTCGTTCGCCGCCGGGCTCGCTCCGCTACTGCGGCGCCTTCAGCTACTTGTAGCCGTCCGGATGGGTGAGATGTGGCCGCCACAGCTTGCGCGGCAGCTTGCCACGATCGACGAGATGCTGGGCGGCCGGCTCACCATCAACATCATCTCCTCCGACCGCCCTGGCGAGCAGCTGGAGTCGGCACCTCGCTATCGCCGGACCCTCGAGATCATGCGCGTGCTGCGTGACCTGCTGGACGGCAAGCCGGTGGACGTACGCGGTGAGTTCGTCAACCTGACCATCGATCCGCCCCGGATCCGACCGGTCGGCGGCTGCCCGCCGTTCTACTTCGGCGGGCTGTCCGAGGCAGCCAGGGAAGTCGCTGCGGAGGCCGCCGACGTGTTCCTGATGTGGCCGGACACGATGCCCGAGGTCGAGGCGGTCATCGGGGACATGCGGGAGCGGGCTGCTCGCCATGGCCGGGAGCTCAAGTTTGGTTACCGCGTGCACGTGATCGTGCGTGCCACTGAGGCGGAAGCGCGCGCCGCCGCGCGGCGCCTGGTCTCACGGCTAGACGCGGAGACCGGGCGGCGGCTGCGGGACCAGTCCTTGCATGTCTCGTCGAGCGGCCAGCTACGCCAAGGTGAGCTGCGCGACCTGGCCGACGACGAAGGCTACGTCGAGCCGAACCTGTGGACGGGTATCGGCCGGGCTCGTTCGGGCGCGGGCGCTGCCATCGTTGGCGACCCCGACCAGGTGCTCGCCAAGCTCCGCGGGTATGCCGAACTCGGCATGGAGGCGTTCATCCTGTCCGGCTACCCGCACGCCGCTGAGTGCGACCTGTTCGCCAGGCACGTGCTGCCGCACCTCGAGCACGGGCCGCTGCTGCCGCGCCAGTAGCCGCGAACGTGCGGGCGGCTGATCACGTTCTCGGCGGCGCGCGGGTCGCCGGGTTAAGCTGCTCAACGTCTCGAGCGCCCGCAGGCGGCTGACGGCAGTGCCACCGCCATCCGGGCGCCGGTCGCCGATGGCGCTTTCGAAGAAGGAGGACTGCATGCTGTCGACCTACCTGGATTACTCCGGCCGTGATGACCTTGTCAGCGGGGGCGCAAGGAAGATCCCGGTGAGCACCCCGGCTGGCGACTACCAGGTCTGGGTCAAGCGCGTGGGCAACAATCCTGATCTGAAGATGTTGCTGCTGCACGGCGGTCCTGGTGCAACGCATGAGTACCTGGAAGCCTGTGACAGCTACTTGCCGGCCGCGGGGGTGGAGTACTACTACTACGACCAGCTTGGCTCAGGTTTCAGCGACCAGCCCGACGAGCCGTCGTTGTGGGAGGTCGACCGGTTTGTCGAAGAGGTCGAGCAAGTTCGCCGCGCGCTCGGCCTGAGCCGCGACAACTTCGTGCTCTACGGCCAGTCCTGGGGCGGCATCCTCGCTATCGAGTACGCGCTCGCCTACCAGCAGCACCTGCGCGGACTGGTCATCTCCAACATGATGTCGGACGTCCCCGCCTATAACGCATACGCGGAACAGGTCCTGATGCCGGCCATGGATCAGGCCGCGCTGGCCGAGATCAAGTCGATGGAGGCCAGCGGCGAAATCGAGAACCCCCGGTACACCGAACTGCTGTACCAGCAGCACTACGTTCACCACGTCCTGCGCATGCCGGTCCAGGACTGGCCTGACCCGGTGCAGCGCGGCTTCGCTCATATCAACCCGGCGATCTATGTATCCATGCAGGGCCCGAGCGAACTGGGCATCAGCGCCGACGCCAAGCTGGCCGCCTGGGAACGAACTGATGATCTCCCGCTGATCGAGGTGCCGACGCTGGTCATCGGCGCCCGCTACGACACCATGGACCCGGCTCACATGGAGACCATGGCGAGAAGCCTGCCGAAGGGGCGGTACCTCCACTGCCCGAACGGCAGCCACCTGGCCATGTATGACGATCAGGCAACGTATTTCGCTGGCCTGATCGACTTCTTGCAGGACCTGAACGGCGAGCGCTAGTCGCCCGCCTGAGGCGCGCCCAGCGGTAGCAGACTCGGGCGCGCCTGGTCGCGCAGAGAGATGATGTGCTTGCGGGCGTCAGGTCGGCTGACTCGGGGAAGGGCGTCGGTAGCGGCAACGCAGCAGGCATAAATCGGGGGATTTGTGATGAGTAATGACGTTTCCGGGCCGGAGGGCTTTGGAGCAAGCCCGTTCGATGACTTCCTCGCCCGCATCTACGGCGCTGGAGACGGCCCGATGCGGCCGGGTCAGCGGGTCGATATCACCCAGCTGATGAGCGGTCCGGCTCGCGAACTTCTCGCTGCCGCCGCAGCTCAGGCTACGCAGTGGGGCGACGCTGATCTGGACACCGAGCACTTGCTCTGGGCAACCAGCACACTGGAGCCGACGCGGACGCTACTCGCGCGTGCCGGCGCGGATCCTGACGCGCTGGCCCGCACTATCGCCAGTCATCTCGACCACCAGCGAAGCCGGACCGGTCCGCCGCAGCTGACGCCGGGAGCTAAGCGGGCGCTTCTGGACGCTCACCAGATTTCCCGTGCGATGGGATCCAACTACATCGGACCAGAGCACATGCTTTTCGCCCTTGCGGTCAACCCGGAGTCGGTCGCGGGCCAGATGCTGGCCGGCGCTCGCCTGACGCCCGAGGGATTGCAGGCGGCGCTGGTCGGCCATGGCCGCCGGCCGCCAGGGCACGGCGGCCGGTCGGAGACCCCGACGCTGGATGAATTCGGCCGGGACCTGACCGCGATGGCGCGCGAAGGCCGGATTGACCCAGTCATCGGCCGGGACAACGAGATCGAACAGACAATCGAGGTGCTGTCACGCCGGGGCAAGAACAATCCAGTGCTGATCGGTGAGGCGGGTGTCGGCAAGACCGCCATCGTGGAGGGCCTGGCTCAGCGCATCGTCAACGAGGAAGTCCCGCAGACCCTGACCAGCAAGCGCGTCGTCCAGCTCGAGCTGTCCGGTGTCGTGGCCGGTACCCGGTACCGCGGTGACTTCGAGCAACGGCTCAAGACGATCATCGACGAGATCCGCGAGCACAGCGACCAGCTGATCATCTTCATCGACGAGCTGCACACGCTGGTCGGGGCGGGCGCCGGAGCCGAGGGCGGAGTGGACGCCGGCAACATGGTCAAGCCGGCGCTCGCGCGCGGCGAGTTGCACGTGGCCGGTGCCACGACGCTGGATGAGTTCCGCAAGAACATCGAGAAGGATGCTGCGCTGGCCCGCCGGTTCCAGCCGATCCTGGTGCCGGAGCCGACCGTTGACGACGCGGTTGCCATTCTGCGCGGGTTGCGCGACCGGTACGAGGCGCACCATCAGGTCCGATACACCGACGAGGCGCTCCTTGCCGCAGTTGAGCTCTCGGATCGCTACATCACCGACAGGTTCCTGCCGGACAAGGCAATCGATCTCATCGATCAGGCCGGCGCACGGGTGCGGCTGCGGATGAAGACCCCGAGTATCGACCTGCGCGATCTTGAGCGGCAGGCTGAGCAGCTCACCCGCGACAAGGAGCAGGCTGTCGCCAGCGAGCAGTACGAGCAGGCGTCACGGCTGCGCGACCAGATCGAGGAGCTCCGGAACCGGATCAACCGGCTCAGCCAGGACGAAAGCGTGGTGCCGCAAGTCACGGTCGCCGACATTGCGGATGTGGTCTCGCGATCGACCGGGGTGCCGGTGCAGCAGCTTACCGAGGAGGAGAAGGACAGGCTGCTCAGCCTGGAGCGCTACCTGCACGAACGGGTGATCGGGCAGGACGAGGCCGTGACGGCGGTCGCAGAGTCGATCCGGCGGTCCAGGGCCGGGCTCGGCGACCCGAACCGGCCAGTGGGAAGCTTCTTGTTCCTCGGTCCGACTGGTGTCGGCAAGACGGAGCTGGCGCGCGCGCTAGCCGAGGCCATGTTCGGCTCGGAAGACAGGATGGTCCGGGTGGATATGAGCGAGTTCCAGGAGCGGCATACGGTCAGCCGCCTGGTCGGCGCGCCGCCGGGCTACGTCGGTTATGAGGAAGCAGGGCAGCTCACCGAGGCGGTCCGGCGGCGTCCTTACTCCGTCATCCTGCTCGACGAGATCGAGAAAGCCCATCCGGACGTGTTCAACATCCTGCTGCAGGTACTCGAGGACGGCCGCCTCACTGACGGGCAGGGCAGGACGGTCGATTTCAAGAACGCCGTCTTGATCATGACCAGCAACCTGGGCTCGGATCTCATCACCCGGCGCGGCGCTGTGCTTGGCTTCGCCGGCGACCGCGCGGCCTCAGAAGCTGGCCAGCAGGACGTGCTGCAGGACCAGCTCATGCAGAGGCTCCGCGAGTCGTTCCGCCCAGAGTTCCTGAACCGGATAGACGAGATCATCGTCTTCACCCAGCTGAGCCGGGAGGAGTTGCGGCAGATCACCAGGCTCCAGCTTGAGCGCACTCGCCGCCGCCTGCATGCCCAGGACGTCGTCGTCCACTTCACCCAGGCAGCAGTCGACTGGCTCGCCGATCACGGGTATGAGCCGGAGTTCGGGGCCAGGCCGATGCGCCGTACCATCCAGCGCGAGGTGGACAACCCGATGTCACGGATGTTGCTGGACGGCGAGATCGCAAGCGGCAAGGAACTGACCGTCGACGTCCGTGATGGCAGACTGGTCTTCGAGCGCAGCGTGCAACACGCCGGCGCCCGCGCCTGATAGTGCCGGGCGGCAGAGGTCACTACCGACTACCCAGAAGGTGGGGTTTGACCCCCGGCGTCCTGCCCGCCCTCTTCTCCGGCCGGCTCCCTGCTGCTCCGGCGGCCATCCGCCCAGGCTCGTAGCCACGCGTCGTGGAACCAGCGCCCGAACAACTGGCCGCCGTAGACGGCCCAGCCGGCGCCAATCAGCCAGGACTGCACAATCAAGAAGGTGCCCAGCGCGCCATAGCTGACCGCGTTCCTGGCAATCAGCGGCTCGAAGACGAGGCCGGAAAAGACCCGCAGGCCGGCCAGGCACACCGTCGTGGCCACCGCGCCCGGCATCGCCGCCAGGTAGCTCACCCGGCCGCCGACCAGGAAGCCAAGCCCCCACCAGAAGAAGGCGATGCCGAGCAGGACCGCCACCGCCACCCGGCCCACCGTCTCGGCCAGCCCGCGGTGCGTCACCGTGCCCACCGTGGCCTCCGCGTAGATGTAGGCGATCAGGGCGGCCATCCATGCCGCCTGACGCCAGATCTTGTGCCACGGCCCGGCAGGAAGGCCCCAGATCCGCTCGAACCCGGCCTGCACGCTGCCCGCAAACGACACCCCGGCGACGGCCAGCAAGATGGCACTGAACACGCTCGTCGTGCCCAGCACCCGGGCGGGTGCCGAGAACAGCCGTGTCACCGCGCCAGCGGAGGAGCCGGTCAGGTCCATGCCATAGACCACCCACCCGGCCAGGCCGCGGTGCGGGGCAGGGCTAGCGGCAGCGACGACGATCAGCAGCGGGATCACCGTGAGGATGGCCAGGGCAGCGAAGCCCAAGGCCCGGTGCATGAGTTCGAACTCCTTGGCGCTCCGGTGGAGGTCCTTGGCCCGGAGGTCGTGCCAGACCCGCTCAGCGCTCCGGAGCACCGCGCGGTGCACCGCCCGGTACGGGCCCTGGCCCGCCTGCCGGTGGAAACGGCCGTCCCGCCGCCGCATCACGCTGTTCCCCTGACTGGACAGCGGCCCGGACCGCGACGGCCGGCGCTCCAGCAACATGATCGTCGCGTCATCACTGAGTTCATTCCCCTGGTGGCCAGGGCATCGCCTGATCAGCAAGGGCAGCTAGCCGGAGGCGAGTCCTAGCGCATCGGCCCGGATGATGAAATCGGCGAACAAATTGACACCGAACCCGCTTGGCATACAGGCCAGCCGCCACCGCGGCGAGGAGCGGCTCGAGATCGCAGGTGCGAACGGGATTACCGGTCGGCGCGTCTATCTTCGCGGTCTGCTGACAAACCTGGTGAACCCGAAGATGGTCACCTTCACGATCGCGTTCCTGCCACAGTTCGTCGACCCCAGGCTCGGCCGGGTCTGGCTGCAGTTCATGATCCTGGGCGCAGTGTTCATCGCCCTGGAGTTCGGAGTGGACGGGACGGTGGGGCTGCTCGCGGGGCGGATCGGCGACTGGCTCGGGCGGCGTCAGACCGTGCGGCGCCGACTCGACGTCGCAACCGGCGGTGTATTCATCGGACTGGGCGTGCGCCTCGCCATCGAGCGCTGACGGCGGCGGCGGCGGTCTGGACTGCGGCGTTCATAGCGCACAGCGCGTCCAGAGCGCCGCAGAATGCGTGCGCAGCAGCATTCCCAAGGCGCATCACTGACCGGCAAGATGTGGTGGTGGGAGCTTTCGTCTTAGTGCATAGCCCGGTTACCGGCCCGAGTACCTGGCGCTGGGTCGCTGACGAGCTTGCGGCGCGCGGGCACCGGGTTACTGTTCCGGCTGTCCCGCCGGCCGCCACGGCTCTGGGCTGGGCGGCCTTCGTCGGAGCGGTTAGCGCGCTGTCGGCCGGCGCCCGCAACCCCGTGCTCGTCGGCCACAGCGGCGCCGGGCCGCTGCTGCCGCGCATTGGCACCCGCATCAGGGCCCGGGCGCTGGTATTCGTGGACGCCGACATCCCGCCGGAGGCCGGCCAGACCACGCTTGTGCCGGACGAGTTCCTCGAGTTCCTGCGAGGCCTGGCCAACGGCGGAGTTCTTCCGCCGTGGTCTGAATGGTTCGGCCCCGACGGCATGCGGGAGCTGATCCCGGATGACCTGACGCGCCGGATTGTCAGCGCCGAGCTACCTGCTCTTCCGCTGTCCTATTTCGAAGCTCACGTGCCGGTGCCGGCCGGCTGGACGAGCACACGGTGCGGTTACGTCCTGCTGAGCGAGGCGTATGCGGAGCAGGGATCACGGGCTGCGGCCAGTGGCTGGCCGGTTGCCAGGCTGCCAGGCGCGCACCTCGACATCGTCACCCGCCCGGCGGCAATCGCGGACGCGATCTTGTCGGTAGCCGGAGAGTCAGGCGAGGGGGAGCCGGTCGCCGGACAGCAAGCTAGCTAAGGCCGGCTGAGTGAGCTGCCGCGTCAGCTCGGCGGCAGCCTCGACGACCGCGGCGCTCAGCTTACGGCCGGGCGCCTGGCCGAGCCGGCTGACCGGGCCGGACACGCACAAGGCGGCGAGGAGCACCCCGTCACGTAGTACCGGCGCGCTAACGCTGGCCACACCGGGCTCCCGCTCGGCCACGCTGGCGGCCCAGCCACGGCTGCGGATGGCGGCGAGCTCGGCCCGCGAAGCCGCTGCTCCTGCGGCGCTGTCGGTCCCGTCCGCGCCGCCGGCACCGTTAGCCTCTCCCGCCCCTCCCGCCTCTCCCGCCCTGCCCGCTCCGCCGGCACCGCCGGGTGACCAGGCAAGCAGCACCTTGCCGCCAGAGCCGGCCTCGAGCGGAAGCAGTGCGCCGACCGGAACGCTGTCGCGCAGGCCGGTGCCGGCGTCCCTGGCGGCGATGCACAGCCGGTGGTCACCAGATCGCGCGTACAGCTGAACGCTCTCGCCAGTAACGCTGTGCAGCCGGTCCAGCACCGGCCCGGCCAGGCTGGCCAGGTCGAGCTCCGGGCCGGCCACTGCCGCCAGTTCGGTCAGCCGCGGTCCGAGCCGGAACGCGGAGGCGTTCGCCCCGGCGGCGGGGTCCCTGGCCACGAGCCGGTGCGCCTCGAGCGCGACCAGAAGCCGGTGCGCGGTGGGCCGGGGCAGGCCGCTGGCATCGGCCAGCCAGCGCAGCGACCGTGGCCCGTCCGCGAGCAGGTCGAGCAAGGTAACGCAACGGTCGAGTACGCCAACCCCGGTGGTTCGGGTGGCGGCGGATCCGGCATCAGGTATGCTGTCCATAATCTGAACATGCTATCTCAATATTTGAGATAACGACAGAGCCGGGATCGCGCGAGGGATCGAGACGGACATGACAGCACGCCTGTTTGACAAGGTCTGGGACCGCCACGTCGTGGCCAGCCCCGATGGCCAGCCGCCGCTGCTCTACATCGACTTGCACCTGATTCACGAGGTCACCTCCCCTCAGGCCTTCGAGGGTCTCGCGCTCGCGGGCCGCCGGGTACGCCGGCCAGACCTGACACTCGCCACCATGGATCACGACGTGCCGACGATCGGGCTTGACCCGGTCACCGGGACCGGCGTGATCGCTGACCCGCTGGCGGCCGAGCAGATCGCCAGGCTGCGGGCCAACTGCGCCGAGCACGGGATCACGCTGCACGCGCTCGGCAGCCGGCAGCAGGGCATCGTCCACGTGATCGGCCCGCAACTCGGTCTCACCCAGCCCGGCACGACTGTGGTCTGCGGCGACAGCCACACCTCGACGCACGGCGCGTTCGGAGCGCTGGCCTTCGGCATCGGTACCACCGAGGTCGAGCACGTGCTGGCGACCCAGACGCTCCGGCAGGCTAAGCCGCAGGCGATGGCCGTAACCGTCGAGGGCGACCTGCCGGCCACCTGCACCGCGAAGGACCTGGTGCTCGGCATAATCCGGGCCCTCGGTGTCGGCGGCGGCGCCGGCTCGGTCATCGAGTACCGCGGTGACGCGATCCGCGCACTGTCGATGGAGGGCCGGATGACGGTATGCAACATGTCCATCGAGGGCGGCGCGCGGGCGGGGATGATCGCCCCAGACGACACCACCTTCGCCTATCTGGAAGGCCGTCCGCACGCCCCGAAGGGCGCGGCTTTCGAGCGGGCGCTGGACGAGTGGCGCTCGCTGGTCACCGACGATGGCGCGGAATTCGACCGGGAGATCCGGGTCGACGCCGGCGCACTGCGGCCAGCGGTGACCTGGGGCACCACGCCTGCCCAGTCTGTCTCGATCGACGACGTCGTGCCGGAGCCGGCAACAGCGGCCACGCCCGCGGCGCGGCAGGCCGCCGAGCGGGCGCTGACCTACATGAACCTCAAGCCGGGCACGGCCATCAGGGACATCTCCGTCGATGCCGTCTTCATTGGCTCGTGCACGAACGGCAGGCTCGAGGACCTGCGCGCCGCCGCGGAGGTAGTCCGCGGCCGGAAGGTGCACCCGGGTGTCCGCGCCCTCGTCGTTCCCGGCTCGGCGCTGGTGAAGGCGCAGGCCGAGGAGGAGGGTCTGGACAAGCACTTCACCCAGGCCGGCTTCGAATGGCGATCGGCAGGATGCTCGATGTGCCTGGGCATGAACGGCGACATCCTGGCACCCGGCGAGCGCTCTGCCTCGACCAGCAACCGGAACTTCGAAGGCCGTCAGGGCCCTGGTGGCCGCACCCATCTGGTGTCGCCTGCCGTCGCTGCGGCGACCGCGGTAGCCGGGCATTTCGCCACGCCGACAGACCTGTAAGGGAACGGGGATTTCAGATGAGCGGACTTAAGCAGGTCATCGGCCGCGGGGTGGCCATCCCGCGGAGTGACGTGGACACCGACCAGATCATCCCGGCCGCCTGGCTGAAGCGGGTAGAGCGGACCGGCTTCGGCGCGGGCCTGTTCGAGGCCTGGCGCGCTGACCCGGCGTTCCCGCTGAATCAGCCGGGCGCTGACCAGGCGCGGGTGCTGCTGTCGGGGCCAAACTTCGGCTGCGGCTCGTCCCGTGAGCACGCGGTCTGGGCGCTGCAGGACTTCGGCTTCCAGGCCGTAGTGGCTCCGAGTTTCGCCGATATCTTCCGCGGCAACGCGATCAGTTCTGGCCTGGTGCCCGCGCAGGTGACCGAGGAAGCCGCGGCCCGGCTGGGTGCCGCGCTGGCCGCAGCGCCCGATGCCGAGGTCGTGGTAGACGTGGCGGCGCGGACCGTCTCGGTGGGCGGCGGTGTAACCGAGCCATTCGAGCTTGCGGATTACGCACAGTGGCGGCTGCTCGAGGGCCTGGATGACATCGGCCTGACGTTGCGGCACGAGGAAGAGATCGCTGACTTCGAGGAACGCCGGGGCGAACTTCTGCCGTCAGTAACAGGGTCGGTGAGCAGATAGCCCCAGCGTGCGGTATGGTATTGACGCGAAGTAACGGCTAGGCCCGCGATGAGGCGGGTGCCCGCAATGAAGCGGGCTGTGCAGCGCCGATCGGGCCCCGTATTCGATTGATCCAGCGCCCGGATGAGGCCGCTCGGGAAGCACAGTCAGGCCGCCCCCCGCGTCAGTTGGCCGCAGAGCGGCCGCACAACTTCAGCTCCAACAATCAGCCAGACAGGACCAGCAGTGAGCCTCCGCCAGTACCTCGTACTTATTATCACGTAGCGCGAACCCGCTCCGGGCTCGCGCTACCACCTCCTGCCAGACGGCAAGGAGGTTTTTTGTTGGACCGGAAACCAGGCACAAGCAAGAAGGAGTTAGTCGTGCAAGAGCTCACCGGGGCCCAGGCACTCGTTCGCAGCCTCGAGCAACAGGGCGTCGAGGTAGTCTTCGGGCTTCCCGGCGGGACCATCCTGCCGACGTACGACCCGCTGCTTTCGTCGTCCTTGCGGCACGTACTGGTCCGGCATGAGCAGGGCGCAGGCCACGCGGCGGAGGGTTACGCGTGGGCGACGGGGCGGCCTGGCGTCTGCATGGCCACCAGCGGACCCGGCGCGACCAACCTGGTCACCGCGCTGTCTGACGCGTACATGGACTCGGTTCCGATGGTCGCGATTACCGGCCAGGTCGGGACCAGCCTGATCGGCACCGACGCGTTCCAGGAAGCCGACATCACCGGGATCACCCTGCCGATCACCAAGCACAGTGAGCTGGTCACCGATGTGGCGCGGATTCCCGCGGCGGTCGCTGAGGCGTTCCACATCGCCACGACCGGCCGGCCCGGCCCGGTCCTCATCGACGTGCCAAAGGACATTCAGCAGGCCACCGGGCCGTGGTCCTGGCCCCCCGTCATGGACCTGCCCGGCTACCAGGTGCCGGGCCCGCCGAGCCTGGCAGCGATCCGTGCCGCGGCCAATTTGCTGCTGCAGGCCCGCCGGCCGGTGCTCTACGTCGGCGGCGGCGTGATCAAGTCCGACTCCCACGCGGACCTGCTCCGGCTCGCCGAGCTGAGCAGGGCGCCAGTGACGACCACGCTGATGGCACGGGGGGCGTTGCCCGACGGCCACCCGCTCGCGCTCGGCATGCCCGGCATGCACGGCACTTACTCGGCAGTCGCCGCGCTGCAGGAAGCAGACCTCGTGGTCGCGCTCGGCGCCCGGTTCGACGACCGGGTCACCGGCAAGCTGTCCGACTTCGCGCCGCGGGCCAGGATCGTGCACGCGGACATCGACCCGGCCGAGATCGGCAAGAACCGCAAGCCGGATGTCGCGATCATCGGCGATCTCAGGCTCACGCTGGCTGCCCTCGCCGACACGGTGGCCGCGGCCATCAGCTCGGGCGATGCGAACGCGGACCGCGCGGAGACCGCGGACTGGCTGGCTGTGCTCGACGGCTGGAAGCGGCAGTTCCCGCTGCGCTACACGCAGGACAGCGACGGGCCGCTGAAGCCGCAGTACGTCACCGAGCGGTTGTCGGCTCTGACCGGTGGTGAGGCAATCATCGTGGCCGGCGTCGGCCAGCACCAGATGCACGCCGCGCAGCACTACGCCTTCACCAGGCCGCGCAGCTGGATCAACTCCGGCGGGGCGGGAACGATGGGCTTCGCCGTCCCGGCCGCGATGGGCGCGCAGGTGGGCCGGCCGGGCGAGCTCGTGGTGGCGATCGACGGCGACGGCTGCTTCCAGATGACCGCGCAGGAGCTCGCGACCTGCGCCATCGAGAAGATCCCGATCAAGGTGCTGATCTTCAACAACGGTTTCCTTGGCATGGTCAGGCAGTGGCAGGAGCTCTTCTACGACGAGCGCTACTCCTCGGTCGAGCTCGGCACCGCAATCCCGGACTACGTGAAGCTCGCCGAGGCCTACGGCTGCCTCGGGCTGCGCTGCGAGCGCGCCGACGAGGTGGACACGGTCCTGGACAAGGCGCTGGCGCCCAGTGACGTGCCCGTGGTGGTGGACTTCCGGACGCACGACCGGGAAGGCGTCTTCCCGATGGTGCCGGCCGGGCTGCCGAATGACGAGATCGTGCTGGGCCCGGAGTTCAGCGCGGAAGAGCAGAGAGCGGCGACGCGCCGGGAGATGGGGATCTAGTGACTACGCATACGCTGTCGGTGCTGGCAGAGAACAAGCCCGGAGTGCTCTCGCACATCGCCGGGCTGTTCTCCCGGCGCGCGTTCAACATCTCCTCCCTAGCGGTCGGTCCGACGCAGGACGACCGGGTCAGCCGGTTCACGATTGTCGTCGACGGCGCGTCAACCCCCGTCGACCAGGTCAGCAAGCAGCTGGAGAAGCTCGTCCGGGTACTCAAGGTCGTCGAGCTATCCGAAGGCGCGGCAGTGGAGCGTGAGCTCGCGCTCATCAAGGTGCGGGTTGATCCCGCGCTGCGCGGCCAGCTGCTTGAGGTGGCCGGCGTGTTCGGTGCCAGCGTTGTGGACATGAGCCCGACCACGCTCGTGCTCGAAGCTGTCAGCAGCCCGGCCAAGCTGGACGCGCTGCTAGCGATGCTCGACCCTTACGGCACGTGCGAGCTGGTTCGCACCGGACGCATCGCGCTGGCGCGCGGCGCCGACGTGATCACCGATGACGGACCGGCCCTGACCGCAGTGCCCGAACGGGCCGACACTGCCGCCTGAATCCCCGTTCCCGCCCAGAAGATTTTGATTTGAGAGGACGCCACAACCATGGCCACCGTGTATTACGACACCGACGCAGACCTCAGCCTCATCCAGGCTCGCAAGATTGCCGTGCTCGGCTACGGCTCGCAGGGCCACGCGCACGCGCTGAGCTTGCGCGACTCCGGCTGTGACGTGCGGGTCGGGCTGCCAGAGGGCTCGCGGTCGCGTAAGCGCGCCGAGGCAGCCGGGCTGGAGGTGACCACGCCGGAGGAGGCCAGTGCATGGGCTGACGTGATCATGGTGCTCACCCCGGACACCACTCAGCGCAAGCTCTACGCGGAAGCGATCGAGCCGAACCTGCAGCCGGGCGACGCGCTGTTCTTCGCGCACGGCTTCAACATCCGCTACGGCTACATCACGCCGCCGGAGTCAGCCGACGTGGCGATGGTCGCGCCGAAGGCCCCTGGTCACCTGGTCCGGCGGCAGTACGAGGAGGGCCACGGCACTCCGGTACTGGTCGCGGTCGAGCAGGACGCCACCGGCAAGGCCTGGGATCTCGCCAAGTCCTACGCCGCCGCTATCGGCGGGACGAAGGCCGGCGCGCTGGTCACGACCTTCAAGGAAGAGACCGAGAGCGACCTGTTCGGCGAGCAGGCGGTCCTCTGCGGCGGCGTGACCGCGCTGGTCAACGCCGGATTCGAGACCCTGGTGAACGCGGGCTACCAGCCCGAGGTCGCTTACTTCGAGTGCTTGCACGAGCTCAAGCTGATCGTCGACCTCATGTACGAGGGCGGCGAATCGTGGATGCGCTACTCGATCAGCGACACTGCCGAGTACGGCGACCTCACCCGCGGCCCGCGGGTAATCGGAGACGCGACCAAGCAGGCCATGGCTCAGCTGCTGGCCGACATCCAGTCCGGCGAGTTTGCCCGCGAGTGGGTCGCCGAGGATGACGCCGGCCGGCCGAACTTCACCAAGCTGCGGAAGGAAGCCGCCACCGCTCGGGTCGAGCAGGTCGGCAAGCCGCTGCGGAAGATGATGAGCTGGCTCGGCTCTGCCGCGAAGGAGATGGACGAGTAATGGCCGGTGAGGGAACGGGAGGCGAGGTAGCTCCCGAGGGGAAGCACGTGTCGCATGCGTCGCGGACGCATGTCGTCACGCACCTTCCGGGTGACGGCGTCGGCCCAGAGGTGACCGAGGTCGCGCGGGCGTGCGTCGACGCGGTCGCGGCCCGCCATGACTTCCACGTCGACTGGCGGAGCTGCCACCTCGGCGGTAAGCACTATCTGCAGACCGGCGAGGTACTGCCCGACGGGGTGCTGGAGGAACTGCGGAAGTCCGATGCGATTCTGCTCGGCGCGATCGGCACCCCTGATGTGCCGCCCGGCGTGCTGGAGCGGGGACT
>DATMMA010000033.1:0-4907 GCA_035570295.1 Streptosporangiaceae bacterium | reverse complement strand
GCGTCAAATGAAGTACAGACCCTTGGCTGCTGCTTGTCCACCACGTGAGAAAGGAAATCGCGCCGCGCCGTTTTGGAATTCGCCGTTTTTCAGAACGGATATCCGCCTACAGGTAAGTCCCAGCCGGGCTTGGCGGCGTCCAGCTTGTCGAGTATGTGCATTGTGCTAACAAAGGACCCTGCCACCGTTGCGAGTATGAGCGCCTACGGACAGGTCAAGTGGCAAGATCTCCTGATCTCGCGCCCGGTGGCTCAACTGTTTGCATGCGGTCGCGTTGCCACCTGCGGCGTTCGGGCGTTGCGCAATACCAAGGCCACGGCTGGCTTCATCGATAGATGCTCGCTTCACCGGGAGCGCTGCGTCAGTGTAGAAAGGCAGGGGCCGTTGCGTCGCGCGGTGTGAGGTGCCGACGGTAAGTAGGCTTGCCGCGACACCGCGTCGGCCAGACTCGATCGACGCTGGAGGAACGCCGCCGTTGAGCTGAACTGCAGTGTGGTCGGCACTCAGGCGCTCGCTCGGATTATCAATCAGCAGCTCGAGAATATATCGACCATTCGGGCCGACCGAGTCGTAAAGCTGGCGCGCCAGAACTCGTCACCATGGGTCCACTCCGCGCCTTTGTGGCCCTTTCCACCTGAGTACTGCTCAACGGATCATGTCATCAATCATCTTGTTACTAAACTCTTCGATAAATCATGCCGATTAGATCCGCTACACCATCGGCCTCCGGGCAGCGGGCACGTTCAGCTAGCTGCGAGTGTTCGCGAGATGGCGGCCGGAGCGCGAGGCGATCAATTAGCTGGGCCGGCACGAGCTCGGAATCCTGGCGGCACCTCCTGGGGCGCGCAAGACGGTCGTCGCATGCGCGCTAGTCGCCGCGCATGCGATGTCGACGCTGATTCTGGTGCACCGAAAGGCCCTGGCCGACCAATGGCGCGCGCGTGTCGGTGAGTTCCTTGGCGTCAAGGCCGGGCAGCTTGGCGGCGGCCGGGCAAAGTTGTGCGGAAGGATTGATGTCGTCACGCTGCAGACCCTCGCCCGGCGCGCCGACGTCGGCGAGCTGATGGGCGGCTACGGTCTCGTCGTCGCCGACGAGTGCCATCAGGTCCCGGCCGCGGCCTTCGAGGACGCCGTCCGGCGGATCCCGGCGCGAGTCATCCGGCCATTTATGCGATAGCACGGATCAATTTAAGAAGCGCCTAGAGCGTCGGATTCGCGTGGTTGCACAGCTTACGGCGCCAGCGTGATCGCCTGGATGCCAGCGGGCATAGGTATCGGCCTCTCCGCTTTCCTGGCCTGGAGGTCCATCGGGATGACCGCGGAATAGGCGGCGACATACGCCGTGCGCCCGTCGGGGACGATGACGATGTCGGTGATGCTGTATGGGTAGCTCGGCACGTGGATCGGTGGTTCCGCTTTGAGGGTGGTTAGGTCGATCGGGACGACGATGCCGTCTGGCCGACTCTCAGGCTTGAGATTGCCGACGTAGGCGGTACGTCCGTCGGCCGTAACGGCGATCGCTCCGATGCCTAGCATCGTGGGTAGCCTGATCGACCGGCCGACTTTCCGGCTGACGAGGTCAATCGGCTCGAGCGCGTTGCCTGATGCGACGTAAGCCGTCCGGCCGTCTGGCGCGATGGCAGCGGCGAACAAGTTGGGCACGGTGATTGGCCTGCCGGCCTTGCCTCTGGTGAGGTCGACTGGCTCAATGACCTGATGCTCCAAGAGGCCGGATGCGGTGATGGTGGTGCCAGTGAGACAGGCTGCTCGCCCCCCTGCCGCGATGATGATGTTGTCGGCGGATAGATCCGTCACGATGATGCTCCGGCCGGCGGTGCCAGTACGAAGGTCGATAGGGACAAGGGCGCGGCCCTCAAGCACGTACGCGGTGCGCCCGTCCGGGGCGATGGCAAAAGCCGACGAACCCGCGGGCACGGCGATTGGCTGCCCGCGAGCACCTGTGCTCAGGTCGATTGGAACTAGCGAGGTCCCCACCATGACGTACGCCGTCCGTCGATCTGACGTGACGTGGATCCTCAGGGCGTCACTGGGCAACGCGATCGGCCTCATGGTGCGGTGATTGGCCAGGTCAACCGGGAGCAGGCCGGGCGGGATGTTCACCACGTAGATCACACTGCTGCCTCGTAGCGGCGGGCGGGCGCTAGCGTCGGCCAACTGTCGCGCGTTGCGTGAACCGCAACTGGTCAGGATCAGGGCCAGCCCGGCGGCAAGGAACGCAATGCGCGCATTGCGCAGATATCGGCCGCAACGCGGTGCGGTGACCGCGAGGGCTGCCCGCATGAGGCGGTACTGCTGAGGCATGCTCTTAGGTTCGCCCGCCACGGGGTGCGGCGCATGAGTGTTAGTACTCAACTGCCTGCTCCGCCCTGCCGTGCGCCACCGGTAACGGCGGAGCGTCGTGAGCGGTCCGCGCATCCGTACCCGTCCTACATTCCGTGCAGCTAGCGTCAAAGTCCGCTATCGGGATGTCTAGGCGTTGCCACAGTTCGCTGACGGTGTTGCCGAAGGTCTCGGTCACGAAGGCGCCGTTCGCAGCAATGGTGAAAGCCGGCTCATCATTGCGAGGACCTGCTTTGCTCCGATCGCCAAGTCCATCGCGCCGCCGACCGCGAGGATGTCTTCTGGCCTTCCGGTATGCCAGTTAGCGAGTTCCCTTCGGGCGTAGACCTGGAATGCGCCGAGGACGCTGACGCATCGTGCCCGCCAGGGCTCCTGCGCCGGAGAAAGCATACTGCGACCCGCGGAACGCGGCATCGATCGCGCTGCTCGAACGGCTGGGCACGCGGCGCGAAGGTCACCTGCGCGAGAGCACCTAGGCCCACGGCGAATGGACCGATGACCTGGTGTATGCCCTGCTCGCCGATGAGTGGCAGTCCCGGTCGTGGTGACTCCGCATGCCCGCATCCGCCGCCGACCGAGCGCGCACTGCACTAGCTGCTTGCGGAGAGTTGATGCTCCAGGCAATTTCCTACACCTGGCCGGCTTAGGATTCGGGAGCGTGGACAGAGAGCTGATCGTTCGAGGCGTGGGCGAAGTTAGAGCGATGCCAGACCTTGCGTCGGTGCGAGTCGGCGTCGACGGCCAGGGCCACTCGCGTGAGGAGGCCTATCAGACAGCCTCAACCACCGCCGCAGCCGTCGATGGGGTCCTGGCGGACTTCGAGACGGCGATCGACCGGGTAACCACAGCTGCGCTGGCTGTCCAGCCCAAGACGAGATGGCGCAAGGGTGAGACCCAGCGAACCGGCTGGCAGGCATTTCGCATATCCGTGGTCGAGATCAAAGAGACCACGCGAGTGGGCGAACTGCTGAACGCCCTGGCTGGCGCAGGAGCGAGCATCAGCGGCTTGTCCTGGATGGTCGCATCTGCAAATGAATCCTTCGCGGTCGCCCGGCAGCGGGCAGCAGAAGATGCCCAGGCGCGCGCACATCAGTACGCGCGGGCGCTGGGAATAAAGCTTGGCCCAGTTGCATGGGCCTGCGAGCCTGGGTTGCGCAGCCCTGGTCACACGGACTGGATGTCAGCGGCCGCTGCGGGCCGCGCATTCAGCTCGGGAACTGCCGAAGAGGGCATCGACGTTACCCCTGAAGAGGCCACGATCAGCGCTGCCCTCGAGGTGGCCTACACACTACCGCCGGACGATTCTCTAGCGAACGGCTAGCGACTCACCCTGGGTCGCATGGTTCGCAGCACCGGACCCGCGGTCAAGGTCCGGCGGCACCCAGGAGTTGCTCCGGCGTCGTGAGCTCTTGCCCTTCCTGACGAGTTGACCGACGGGCACCGACGCGCATCCGCTGCCTCCGGGTACGGGCCGTCGGTGACCGTCCCGTCGGTGGTCACGACGGTCGCCTTCTGGCGGCGTCCGCCCGTGAGCGCAGGGTTTTCTGGTTTAGGCGCTGAGCTTGCTCAGGTTGCCAGGTAGAGGTCGGACATAATCGGCGGTGTCGCCGTCGAGTACGTTGCGGTCGAACTCCACGAAGCCGTGCCTGAAGGCCTATCAGCCACGGCGCGAGCGTTGCGATGCTTCGCCACGAGGGCGGCCTCGCGTGGATCGGGGCTTGCTGGCAGGTCCATGCGACCACTAGTCCCGCGACGACATCCTCCGGCGTTGTACGGCCGTGTTTCAGAGATTGATCAGCCTGAGAGCATTGTCGAGTTGGCGCAGGTCACCGGGATCGGAGGTGACGACCGGCTGGCTTGCGCGTCGGGCACAGATCACCACATGAGCATCGGCGATGTCGGATGTCCCGCTGGCGGCTAGCAGCCTGCCGACATTTGTTGCATCGACGCGGTCCAGGCTGATGACGTCCGTGGTCGGCTGGCGAATCAGCCGGGACAGCCGGACCTGACGGTCGGGCCGCCGAATGGCCTGGGCTAGTGCTGAAGCTGGCACGGTAACGCGGGCGCCTGTCTCGCGGGCGCGGGCTAGGAGTACCACGACGCGGCGGTCGTCGCGGTCCAGGGCTATCAGGCCCCCGGCGTCGAGGGTCACTCCTGGCATCAGGCTGCTGGACGGGAGCTGGTGCCAAGCACGTCATCGGCCCAGGCGCGCTCATCGTCGGAGAGCGCGCCGCCGGTCTGGCGCAGCGCTTCAGCAAGCATCGCACCCCACCCAGCGACGTCGTCTAGTGCGACGGACACCGCATGCTGCACGAAACCGGACACGCTGGGCGCGGTTCGGGTTTGCACCAGCGACCGAATCTGGTCAAGCTGGGCCTCGTCCAGAGTGATCGTGACCTTCCGGGTTGCCATACTAACTACCATACCATCGCGGCCCCGTTTCCTGGTGGCCTGGCATGCAGCGTCGTCGCGAGACCGGCCGGAACAATTTCGCACGGGACAAAGCCATGAGGGCATGCCAAGGGTCGCTGAACCGGCCGCCTGGT
>DATMMA010000032.1:0-14449 GCA_035570295.1 Streptosporangiaceae bacterium | reverse complement strand
GAGGCCCAGTCTCAGGACGCGTCCTCGCCCCAGGGAGAGGTAGAGCTCCCATCCCAGGCCCAGGTCGAGCTCCGGGCCCAGGCCGATGCCGAGCTCCGGTCCCAGGCCGAGGCCGGATCTGTCGGCGAGTCGGCTGGCCAGGCCGCCCCCGGGATGCCGGAGTTCGACTGGGGCGCCGCCGAGTCGGAGCTCGCCGACGTGCTGCCACCCCGGTTCGTCGGCCCCGACGGCGCCGCAGAGCGCGTCGGGGTGGAGAGCAGCGACCAGGGCTCGAGGGTCTTCGACGTCGAGCAGACGGGCCTGCGACTTTCCGACGTCGCCGGGATGGCGGAGGTGAAGGAGCGCCTCGAGGCTGCTTTTCTCGCTCCGATGCGCAATCCCGAACTCCGCAAGCTGTACGGCAAGAGCCTGCGCGGCGGCCTGCTGATGTACGGGCCACCCGGCTGCGGCAAGACGTTCATTGCCCGCGCCGTCGCAGGCGAGCTGGGCGCGCGTTTCCTGACGGTCTCGTTCGCCGACGTCATCGACAGCATGCTCGGCCAGAGCGAGCGCAACATCCACGAGATATTCGGGGTCGCCCGCCAGAACGCGCCGTGCGTGGTGTTCCTCGATGAGGTGGACGCCATCGGGCAGAAGCGCACTCAGCTACGGCATACTCCGATGCGCGCGGTGGTCAATCAGCTACTGCTGGAACTTGACGACGTTGCCGCAGGCAACGAGGGCGTCTTCCTGCTGGCCGCCACCAATCACCCGTGGGACGTGGACAGCGCGCTGCGCCGGCCGGGCAGATTCGACCGGATGCTGCTAGTGCTGCCGCCCGATCAGCCTGCGCGCGCGGCGATCTTCCGCTACCACCTGCGCGATCGGCCAGTTGAGCGGGTGGACCCCGAGCGGCTGGCCAGACTCACCGACGGCTACTCGGGCGCGGACATCGCGCATGTCTGCGAATCGGCTGCCGAGCTTGCGCTCCTCGACTCAGTTCGCCGCGGCGAGCCCCGGATGATCGGTCAGGCGGACTTGGAGTCGGCGATCGCCGACGTGCGCCCCTCGCTCAGTCCGTGGTTCGATGCTGCTCGCAACGTCGCGCTGTTCGCCAACGAGGGCGGCGCCTACGACGACCTGGCCGCGTACCTGAAGAAGAACCGGATGCTGTGATCGACATCGCAGCGGCGCAGCACGGGTCGGCGAGGCCTTAGCGAGCGTCACAGCAGCACGACCGAGCGGAGCACCTCCCCGCGGTGCATCTTCGCGAACGCCTCCTCGACCGCGTCCAGCGCGATGGTCTCGGACACGAACTTCTCCAGCGGCAGCCTGCCCTGCAGATGCAAGTCGACCAGCATCGGGAAGTCGCGGCTCGGCAGGCAGTCGCCATACCAGGACGACTTCAGCGACCCGCCCCGGCCGAACACGTCGAGCAGCGGCAGTTCCAGCCGCATCTCCGGGGTTGGCACCCCGACCAGCACAACGGTCCCGGCCAGGTCACGAGCGTAGAACGCCTGCTGGTAGGTCTCCGGGCGGCCGACGGCCTCAATGACCACGTCGGCCCCGTTTCCCTCGGTAAGATCCTTGATCTTCTCGACGGGGTCGGCCGACCGCGAGTTCACTGTGTCGGTCGCGCCGAAGCCGCTGGCCCAGTCGAGCTTGCGGTCGTCGACGTCAACGGCGATTACCTTCCGTGCACCGGCCAGTACGGAGCCGAGTATCGCGGCATTGCCAACGCCGCCGCAGCCGATCACCGCGACCGAGTCACCGCGGCTGACGCCCGCCGTGTTCAGCGCGGCGCCGAGGCCCGCCATCACGCCGCAGCCGAGCAACCCGGCGACCTCCGGCTTGATCGCGGGGTCCACCTTGGTGCACTGGCCAGCGGCTACCAGCGTCTTCTCCGCGAACGCGCCGATGCCGAGGGCGGGCGACAGCGGCGTGCCGTCGGAGAGCGTCATCTTCTGGCTGGCGTTGTGGGTGGCAAAGCAGTACCACGGGCGCCCGCGCAGGCAAGCCCGGCACTGGCCGCATACCGCGCGCCAGTTCAGGATCACGAAGTCGCCGGGCGCCACGCCCGTCACATCTGGGCCGACCGCCTCGACCACCCCGGCTGCCTCGTGCCCGAGCAGGTACGGGAAGTCGTCGCCAATCCCGCCCTCGCGGTAATGCAGGTCGGTATGGCACACGCCACAGGCCTGAATCGCGACCAGCGCTTCACCCGGACCGGGATCGGGCACCTGCACCGTCGTGACGCTGACCGGTTCGCCCTTGGCGCGCGCGACGACGCCCTTAACCTCGTGTGCCATCCTGCTGCTCCTTCAAAACCCGCAATCCTCAGGGGAACGGGCAGTCCTCAGCCGCCCGTCCGGCTAGTCTGGCCGGCCGCAAACCACGTTGGCTAGCTGAACGGCAAGTCAGTCCGCTGATGAGCTGTCGCGAACACGTGACAGCCGGCCGGATCCAGCCGCAGGCCGACGGACGCGCCGCGGTCGGCTCGGGCCGGAGCGAAGATCCCGGTGAAACGGCCGTGGCCCGCAATGTCAATGGCGTGCTCATAGCCGCGCCCTCGGAAGGCAACGTCGGCGACCACCCCGGCCAGGTGATGCTCGCCGTCGTTGGTCCCGGCCAGCTGAACGCCGGTAGGCCTGATCTGCAGGATCGCCGCGCTGCCTGCGGAAAGCGGGCTGCTAGTGCGTACGCGGCAGGCACGCAGCAAGGCAGGACCGGCTAGCTCGACCTCGGTCACGCCCGCCGGGCCAGCGCCAGCCTGGCTGACAACGCGAACCGGCAACTCGCCAGACAGACCCGTGAACCTGGCCACGAACGGGCTGGCCGGCTGGGTGTAGACCTGCTCCGGCTTGCCAAACTGGATCAGGCGGCCGTTCTGCAGCACGCCGACCTGATCTGCCAGCGCGAACGCCTCGGCCTGGTCGTGCGTGATGTAGATGGCGGTCGCGCCAGACTCCCTGACCAGTGCTGAGATCTCTACTCGCATCCGTTCCCGCAGGTCGGCGTCGAGGTTGGAGAGCGGCTCGTCGCACAGGATGAGCCCGGTCCCGGCTACCATTGCCCTGGCCAGCGCCACCCGCTGCTGCTCACCGCCGGACAATTCGTTGGGGTATCGCTCGGCCAGCGCGCCGAGCCCGACGCGGTCCAGCATGGCCTGTGTTCTGGCCTGGGCTGCTGGCTTAGCCAGCTTGGTCCGCCGCAGCGCGAACGCGACGTTCTCCCGGACCCTCAGATGCGGCCAGAGCGCGTAGTCCTGGAACACCATGGACAGGTTCCGGCGGTCCGGCGGCACGTGGACCTGCTCGCTGCCAACGGTCGTGCCGCCGATGGCGATCCGGCCCGAAGTGACACGCTCGATCCCGGCCAGGCAGCGGAGCAGCGTTGTCTTGCCAGAGCCGGACGGGCCGAGCAGCACCACGAACATGCCCGGCTCAACCCGCAAGCTGACATCCCGCAGCGCCACGCTGCCGCCGGGATACTCCTTGGTGACCTGCTCGACAACGATGCTCTCGGCACCAGTGCCGGGAAGCTGGCTGCCCACGGTCATCGTGCTTTCAGCCACGGGTTGCAGCTCCGATCCGGCGCCAGCCAGCGGGCGCGAGCAAGCGGTAGGCGCCGAGCACGAGGCCGACCGCGACGAGCGCGATCGCGACGGCGAGTACTGACTGAGCCATGCCGATTCCAAAGTGGTAGTTACTGAGATTGTCCTCGATCGCCACGGAGGCCGGCGGGTTGCTCGGCGCGTACAGCAACTGCGACAGCGGCAGCTCGAGGAAAACTCCGCAGAAGGTGAGTAGCCACGCCATCGTCAGCGGCCGGGAGACGATTGGCAGGACGCCTCTTGCCCAGGCCATCAGCTCGCCTGCGCCGTGTGTCCTGGCCGCGTCCCGCAGTGACGGCTGGAGCTGGGATACAGCACCGACCAGCACCCGGGCGTTAGTTGGCAGGCTCGACGCGGTATACGCGATGACCAGCAGCGTGGCGGTCTGGTACAGGTTGATCCCGAGGCTGGACCACAGCGGCAGATTGAACGCGAAGATGTAGCCCGCGCCGAACACGACGCTGGGCAGCGCGACGGCCGCGAGCAGGAGGAAGTCCAGCACCCTCGAGGATTTCTGCCGTCGCTGTGCCAGCAGCCACGCGGCGATGAACCCGCCGACCACGGTGACGGACGCCGAAACGAAGCCGTAGCCCAGCGACCGCACCAGCGGGCCGAGCTGATCGGCCTGGTGGAACAGTGCCTGGTAGTTCGTCAGCGTGATCGAGAAGGAGCCGCCGTAATCGCCCAGCAGCGAGGCGCTGATCGCCCCGAAGCCGGGCACGCCGAGTGCGACCAGGTAGAACAGCCCTAGCCCGGACAGCGCCGCGGCCTTACCCGGCCCGCTCAGCCGCCGCCGTACTGCCTGCCGGGTACGGCCGGAAAGCATCTGATAGGACCGGCCCCGCAGCGCGCGCGCCTGCAGCGCGAGCGGGATCGCGACGGCGGCTACCAGCAGCACACCCATCGCCGACGCGGCCGGAAAGCTCGGCGGGAAATTATTGATCGCGGCATACAGCTGGTAGGTGGCGAGCGAGAAGTTGGAGTTGTAGGCCAGCGTGGCCGCCACCCCGAAGTCACTGATCGCCTCGGCGAACCCGATGGCCAGCGCGGACCAGATGGCGGGCGCCAGCATCGGCCAGATCAGCCGTAGCGTCGCGGCTCGCCCAGCGCCGTGCACTCTCGCGGCATCCTCGAATTCCTGGCCGAGGCCAGCCAGTCCGGCCGTGATGGCCAGGTAAGTGAACGGCACCGAGCGGAGCCCGAGCAGCAAGACGACGCCGAACGGACCCATGATCAGGTGCGTTACCCACGGCCAGTGCATGCCGAGCCGGTACATGACCCCGTCGACCTGGACGATGCGCTCCCAGCCGAGTGCGGGCAGCCAGGACGGCAGCAGTAGCACCAGCCACATGCTGCCGGCCACAAAGCGACGGCCGGGCAGAGTGGTCCGGTTGGCTAGCCATGCGATCGGGAACCCGATCGCGAGTCCGAGACCGGCGGAGGCCGCACTGACCCACAGCGAGTTCGTGATCGCGATCGCGGTCGCGCCGGTGAATGCCTGCCGCAGGTAGGTGAGCGTGAACCATTGCGCACCCTGGCCCGGCGCCTGCTGATCGAACAGGTGCGGAGAGATCGTGAGCACCAGCGAGCTGGCGCATGGCACGAGAATGAACAGGATCAGCAAGATCCAGAACAGCGGCTTGCCCGCTATGCCGACCAGGCGGCCCGGCGAGAGTTGCCCGGTCCCCGCGGTGATGCGGTGCAGCAGCCGGCGGCCCGGCCCGGCGGATGCCGGACCGGGCGCGCTGGCTTGCTCGGTGGTGACGGTCACCTGAGGGCTGCCCGTGCTGGCAGGCCGTGTCCGGGCACCGGGGTCAGGTGTTCTTCTGAGCGGATGGTCATTACTTCACGATGTTGGCGTCGAACCACGTGTTGATCGTCGCCTCTTGCGGGCCCCAGGTGTAGGGGTTGATTGTCTGCGTCTTGACCGAGGCCAGCGACGGCAGGGCCGGCAGCGGGTTCGTGTTCTGCAGCACCGGGTAGTACAGCGAGTCGCCGGTGGGGTCGCCGGACTGCATGACCTTCTGGCCAGCCGGGGAGAGCACGAAATTGGCGAACTTCTCGGCCTCCTTGCGCACGGTGGCTGACGCCTTGGCGTCGATGCCGATCGCGCTCGGCAGCAGCGTCACCGGGTTGAGGTACTTCACTGCCAGCTGCTTGTCACCCAGCACGGCACCGGTGCCAGCCGAGCTCTGCACGAGCGCGAGCTTGATCCGGCCGCTGGTGAGCGCCTGCAGTGTCGGTCCGTTGGTCGGGTTGATGACCAGGCCGTTCTGCTTGAGCTTGGTGTAGAACGTCTCGCCCTTGCTGACTCCGCCGAGGTAGTTCATCATTCCGGCGATGAACGGGTACGTCGGGCCGGACTGGGACGGGTCGTTCATGCCGACCGCGTCCTTCCACTGCGACGACACCAGTTGCTGCCAGGTGGACGGCGGGTTCGGCACCTTGGTCTTGTTGTAAACAACCGCGGCCACCAGCGTGACGCCGGTGGGGGTGTAGCTCTTGTCGGAGGGCAGGGACGCGGTGCCGAGGCTGTTCCACTGCACCTTCGGCTCGAAGCCCTTCTGGAGCAGGCCCTGGGTGTCCAGGCCGGCGAAGGCGGTGGCCCCGTCGACCCAGAGCAGGCCCCAGTTGGGGTTGTTCTTCGAAGCCTCGATCTGGGTGAGCAGCGGGCCAGTGGAGTTGTCGTCCAGCTTGACCGGGATGCCGGTGGCCTTCTGGAACGCGGCGACCATGGCGTGGTCGTAGCCCTGGGCGGAGTAGACGATCAGGGTTACCTTGCCCGAGCCGGACGAACTGGCATTTGATGAGGCGCAGCCAGCGAGGGCGACGGCCCCGATGGCGAGGGCGCCCGCGAGTATGCGCAGTTTGTTTCTAGAAGCGAAGAAGTCCATGCCGGGCAGTCTGCGGCAGTCGACGGACTGGCAGCCGACCGTAAGATGTCCTCAAGGCGAACGAGTCGTCAAGTTCTGGTAATAACCGCGGTCACTCTTCAATCGTGACGGCCGTTAGACCTCCCAGCTAGAGCTTCGAGCGTCTGGAATCATCTTCTGCTCAGGCGACAGGTGTCGGCGGCTGCTGGCTATACGACTGGCGCGCTGGCGACAGCGTGAAGCGCAGCGCGCCCTTCTTCATGACTACCCGAACCGGCGGCCCGGCTGGCTGAAGCACGGCCAGCGCTTGTTTCAGGTCGGCCGGGGACACGTCGCAGATCTTCACCCGGTAACGCGGCGGATTCGACCTCGGCATCGTCAGCGCGGGCGTCCCGCGGCCGAAGCCGAACGGCATGACCAGTGCGCCGAGCAAGACAAGGGCCTGTCTGCCGAAGCCCTGCCGGTGCGCGACTGAAGCGGACGGAGCGAGCGAGATCTCCAGCAGTACCCCGTAACGGCGGCGGACCATCCGCACTTGCGCGATGTCCGGCCACGGCAGATAGACCTGCCGCAGCTTCGGACGCTTGCGCCTGGTGGCGACGCCGAGCACGATGCCGTGAGCATCGGCGCGGAACGCGTACTGCCTGACGGTTGCCATCACGCAGAACATGGTGATTGCCGCGAGCGCGAGTCCGCCGATCTCCGGCAAACCCAGCCACAAGGGCATCCGGCCGCTAGCGTGACTCACCAAGGCCATCACGACTGCGCCCACAATGATGAACCAGGCCGGGATGAGCCAAAGGAATCCTCGCGGGTACCGGCTGGCTGGCCCCCGGACCAGGCACGTGACGGTGTCAGACAAGGCCGCCTCCCCGCATGGTCCCTATCAAGGATCTTCTGTTGTCGTCACCTGGTACGGCAAGTGGCAGCAGATTTTGTCACCGGAACGTCATAGTCGGCGCGGCCTGAGGGGTCCGGCGGCCCTTCTGAGTTGGTGCCATACGCTGAGGGCAGCCAGCGCCGGCTCGAGGACCAAAGGACCAAAAGCATGCAGATCGCCGAGATCACCCGCGCGGAGACCAGCCACCGTGCCGACCTCCTCGCCGTCGATTCGTATGCCGTCGAGCTGGACCTGACCCGCGGCGACAAGGTGTTCCGGTCGACCTCCGTGATCATCTTCGAGTGTGCGCGGCCGGGCGCGGCTAGCTACGCCGACCTGGTTGCCGAGAGCGTGCACGAGATCACGCTGAACGGCACGCCGATCGATCCGGAGACCGCCTGCGCGGACGGCCGCATCGCCCTGCCGGGCCTGGCCGCACGCAACGAGTTGCGAGTCGTCGCTGACTGTGCGTACACGACTGACTCCAAAGGCATGCACCGCGCGGTGGACTCCGCAGACGGGAAGTCCTATTGCTACACCAACTTCGAGCCCGCGGACGCGCGCCGGGTGTACGCGAATTTCGAGCAGCCGGACCTGAAGGCAACGTTCGTGTTCACCGTTGTCGCGCCCGCGCACTGGACCGTGCTGTCCAACCAGCCTGCGCCTGACCCGGAGGACGCCGGCGACGGCACCGCGACCTGGCACTTCCCGCCAACGCCGCGGATGTCCACCTACCTGACGGCCGTCGTTGCCGGCGAGTACCACCATGTCCAGGCAACTCACACCACGCCCGCCGGTCAGGTGATCCCGCTGGGTCTGGCCTGCCGTGCCTCGCTGGCTTCCTACCTTGAGGCCGCCGACATGCTCACGGTGACCAAGCAGGGCTTCGACTACTACACAGAGCTGTTCGGGTCTGGTTACCCGTTCGAAAAGTACGACCAGGTCTTCGTGCCGGAGTTCTCCGCCGGGGCAATGGAGAACTCCGGCTGCGTGACATTCTCCGAACGGCTGATCTTCAGGTCCAAGGTCACCGACATGATGTACGAGCTGCGCGCAACGGTGATCCTGCACGAGATGGCGCACATGTGGTTCGGCGACCTGGTGACCATGAAGTGGTGGGATGACCTGTGGCTGAACGAGTCATTCGCCGAGTTCAGCGCGGCCTTGTCGAGCGCTGAGGGCACCAGGTTCACTGACGCCTGGACGACGTTCTCCGGATCCCGCAAGACCTGGGGGTACATGCAAGACCAGCTGCCGACTACGCACCCGATCGCGGCCGACGTGGCGACGCTCAGCGAAGCGATCGCGAACTTCGACGGGATCAGCTACGCCAAAGGCGCGTCGGTGCTCAAGCAGCTAGTCGCGCACGTAGGCCGGGATAACTTCATCGCCGGAATCCGCGCCTACTTCGCCGAGCACGGCTGGGCCAACGCGACGCTGTCGGACCTGCTGCGCGCGCTGGAGATCAGCTCGGGCCTGAGCCTCGACGACTGGGCGAAAGCCTGGCTGCAGACGGCCGGGCCGAACACGCTGCGCAGCGACTTCACAGTTCGCGCGGACGGGACGTTCGCGGACTTCGCGGTACTGCAGGAAGCGCCTGGAGAGTACCCGACGCTGCGGCCGCACCGCATCGCGATCGGCTTGTACAACCGTTCGGCCGCTAACGGGGACGGTGCTGGCGGAGAGGGGGTTGGAAGGCAGAGTGCTGGCGCAGAGCGGGCAGGTGCGCTGGTACGCACGTACCGGGTCGAGACCGACGTGACCGGCCCGCGGACCGAGGTGCCGGAACTGGCCGGCGTCGCCCAGCCCGACCTGATCCTGCTGAACGACGACGACCTGACCTACGCGATTGTCCGGTTCGACGACCGGTCGCTGGCCACGCTTATCGAGTCGGCAGGCGGGTTCACCGACTCGCTGGCCCGGACCGTGTCCTGGAGCGCCGTGCTGGACATGGTGCAGCAGGCCCAACTGCCCGTTCCCGCCTTCGTGCAGATCCTCGTCAGCGGCATGGGAGCGGAGCCAGTCGTTTCGGTGCTGCAGATTTTGCACGTGACCGCATCCCGCCTCATGGCCGTCAACGCCGACCCGGCGTGGCTCCCCGAGGGTAAGGCGCAGCTTGCCGCTGCCGCGCTCGAGCTGCTGAGATCCGCTGAGCCCGGCAGCGATCACCAGCTCGCCTGGGCGCAGCTGCTGAGCTGGACTGCCGTGACGCCCGAGCAGCTGGACGTCGTCGCGGGGCTGCTGGCCGGCACCGAGGTAGTTCCCGGCCTGGCTGTCGACACCGATCTGCGGTGGGCATTGCTGCGCCGGCTGGCCTGCACCGGACGTGCCGGGGACGCGCAAATCGACGCGGAGTTGGCCGCCGACGCGACCGACGCGGGGCGGCGATACGCGGCGGCCAGCCGGGCATCGATCCCTGATGCCGAGCACAAGGACGCGGCCTGGCAGCTACTCACGCAGTCGGTGGAGCTCGGGCACGAGGGCGTGATGGCCGTGGCTAGCGGCTTCGGCCAGCCAGAGCATGCCGCGCTGCTGGCTCCGTATGTCGATGCCTACTTCGCGGTGCTGCCGGAAATCTGGGAGAACCGCGGGGACCACATTAAGCGGCTGCTTGCGGAGGGGCTGTTCCCGTACTGGGCCGCGTCGCCGGAGTTGCTGCGTCAGGTCGATGATTTCCTCGCCGCGGAGCAGCTCGATCCGGCGCTGGTGCGGGTGCTCGTCGAGCGCCGCGACATCGTCGAGCGTGCGCTCCGGTCCCGCGCTTTGCCTGGTCCGGCGATCTCATGACGCGGATTTTGCCTTAGCCAAGTGGGGTGCTGCGGCGCTCGAATCGGACGCTGACGTGCGAAAAGGCTGGCATTGTGAGGCGCGGGTAACGGAATGTGACGGCTGAAACTTTGATAACACTGCGGTTACGGTCGGCTGTGACGCATGATGGTGCTGATCCACATCGGGCAGAGACGCCGCATCAGTCTCAGGAGTACCAGCCGTTATGACCTCGGGATGGCCGCAGAACTCGCAGGACGCGCGGTGGCCCTACTCGGACGCCGATGATGCCCGGTCAGGTAGCCGGGCCGGCGGACGGGTCGCCACCGACAGTGACCGCGACGATCGTTCATCCGCGTTCTTCGGGAACGAGCACCCGAGCGCACCGCTGCCGGTAACCAGGGACCCGGGCGATCGGTCATCCGCCTCACTCTGGGCCGACCACCCGAGCGGACCGCTGCCAGCTGCCCGGGAGCCGCAGCGACGCGGACGACTCGGCCGGGGCAAAGCACGCGATGGCGGTGCGTCCGGTTCCGATGCTCCAGGCGATGGTGATTACGACTGGATCCGGTACCTCGGCGAAGCGGGACCGGCTCAGGAGCACTCCAAGCGCCCGGCAGCCGATCCGCGAGGGAGTGGCCGGCCCGCCGGCGCCGCGCCCGGCGCCCGGCACGCTGGTGCCGCACCGGCCGACGGTGCGCCGGCCAGTGCCGGGCCAGCCAGCGGGGCGCCTACCAAAGCCGACGGCCGCACGGGCCGGGCTGGCGGACGGCTGTCCCGGCGGCACGCTGCGCAAGGCCGGTCGGCCGCTGACATGCAAGCTGGCCAGGCCTCCGCTGATGCGCCAGCCGGGCGCCGGGAGCGAGGTTCCGGCGAGCTCACGCGCCCGGAGTATGCGGCTCCGCCGCCGGTGCTTCCGCAGCAGGGCACGTCGCGACACGGGTACCCCGCGGCTGACGCGTCGACTGCTGCGCTGCCTGCCACTCCCGCCCGGACAGAACCGAGCCGGACGCGGTCAGGCGACCGCCGGGCGCGGACCGATGAGCACCGGACGCGGACCTATGATTACCCGGCGCTCACCGATGACTATCAGGCGCAGCCCGATGACTACCGCGCGCGACCCGGTAACAGCACCGCCATGCCGCAGGAGAGCCCGGCGTGGCCGTCTTCAGGACCAGGCGCGGCCGGACGTGCCGTCAGGCACACGCCCGACTCCACCGCACCGTGGCCAGTCGCGGCGCGACCGGCCGAGGCGCGACCGGCCGAGGCGCGGCTCGCGCCGCCAGATCGGGCTCGGCGGCCTGCCGGTCGCCGCGGGCCAGATCCTGACAGCGGTTCGGCTACCAGCGCCTTCGAGCGCCCGGCCGCGACTGCGGTCACAGCGACAACGGCCACGGTCGAAGCCCCGCCGGTCAGGTCCGCGCCAGCGAAGCAGCGCGCGACCGACGATCGCACGGCTTCGAGCCGCAGATCTGCCAAGCGCAGGCGCCGGCACCCCGTTCTGCTCGGCATCCTTGGCGGCGGGGTAGTTGGCGCCGTGGCGGCTGGCGGGATCCTGGTGACTGGCGTGCTGCACCACACTGGCAACGGACCACAGCACCGCATCGTGACGCCCGACAAGCTGCTGTCGTTCACGCAGAACCCCTCGCTCGCCAAGGGCATGGGTGCGGAGGCGCTCAAGCATGAGATCCTGGCGAAGGGCGGTGGCGAGGCCAGCCATGTCGTCGACGCTGTGTACGAGGACACGGCTGGCGCGAAGTCCAAGTCTGGCCCGGAGATCCTGCTGTTCGTCGGCGGCAATCTGTCCGGGTCCGCGCAGTCCTTCATTTCAAGTTTCACCGGGACGCTGCCCGGCTCGTTCGTGACCAAGGCTGGGTCGCTCGGCGGTCAGGCCGCTTGCGTGCCAGGGACCGGCGGGCATCCGGCTGAGTGCGTCTGGGCTGACGGCGACACCTTCGGGCTGGTCGCGTCGCCCGCGCTGAGCGCTACCACACTGGCTGGCGAGCTGCGGTCGATCAGGCCGCTGGTCGAGCTAGGCAATAAGTAGCTGCAAAAGGTCGCATGCCGGTTCACGCGTAACGGTGCGAGTCGTGTAGACGCGCGCCCTGCTGCAGCCGATTAACTGCCGCCCGTCAATAGCCGGCAGGCGCCAGGCGAAAGCACAGGCCGTCCGGCCGGAAACCCATCAGCTCGGCGCTTAACGGGCCGGTCAGGACTTGCTTGGCGTCGCGTTCGCGGTGTCTTGCGGCTTGGGCGTCCGCAACGACAGCCGCGCTATCGCTATCGTCACCGCGCCAGCCAGCACCGCAAGCCCGGCGAGCTGTCCGCCGATGAGACGAGCGTCCACCGGCACGGTGGCCGCTGCATCCGCAGCGTGCACAACCGTCCCTGGCTTGGCGGACGGCAGTCCGGGTGAGGCTGTGCTCGGAGCCGGACTGGCCTGGACGGTGGGGAACAGGCCAGATGGATTAGTAGGTGAAACACCCGTTCCCGATATTGCCGGCAGGCTCGTGCCTGGCGGCAAGCCGACAGAGGCGGGTGAGCTCGGGATGGCCGTATTTGCCGCGACAACGACGTCAGATGCCGTTCCCGTGAACGACCGTGCGCCTGAGGCGGTTGCGTCAGCGGAGATGCGCACGTGCCCGCCGACAGTGGCAGCGGATCGCACCGGAACACTCACTTGGAGTTCGGCCGCCTGGCCGACGGGTAGGGTCCCGACCGGGCATGCGGCACTCTTCGGATCGGGGCACACAGTGAATTTCGGTGCGCCTACGAATCGACCGCCGCCAGTGCTGGCGCGTACTGACACTGCGCGGCTCGTCGCTTTCGTGGACCAGACCCAGATGACGAACGTCGCGTCGTGGCCGGGCTTGACTTCGCCGGCACCGGAGAGGGGCTGGATCCGCACGCACAGCTGCGGAGTCACCTTCTTGGGCTTCGGGCTGGGTGAGCTTGGCTTCGGCTTGGGGGAACTCGACGTCGGGCTGGGCTTCGGGGTCGGTGTGGCTGTTGAGCTTGGCGTGGTCGTAGAGCTCGGCGTCGGCGTGGTTGTCGCCGAGGTCGACGATGAAGCGCTCGACGAAGACGAGGAGGTGGCGGGCGGGGAGGACGTAGTGGGGCTCGACGAGGGACTGACACTGTCCGACTTGAGCGACGACGCTGACGTGCTCGCCGACGCAGACTTACTGGTCCTGGTGGTGACGGACTTGGCCGTTGTCGCCGACGAGTTCGCTGACCTCAGTGGTGACACTGATGAACTGGCCAGCGCGGCGGCAGGCCCATTGCTGGCGGCCTCGGTTGTGGCCGACGCCAGCTTCGTGCTCTTCGGCATGAGCGGGCACGACGCCGAGTTGATGATCGACTGACTACTCGCCTCGGCCGCGTGCAACTCGGCGAACATGCTGCAGCCGATGAATGCGAAGCCGGACAGCGCTCCGAGTGCGGCAGGCCTGAGGATCAGCGCCCTCACCTGTGAAACCTCCTGTGCGTTCTGGCTGCGCTAGGCATGCCGGGTTCGCCGACCGGGCTCATGGCATGGGCCGTCATGACACTCACATTATGCACGGCTGCCCTTCTGACTTATAGCTGTGCAGAATGGCCATCTAAGGTTCATCAACGCGTCACTGGGTTGGCTGGCCATCCCGTGACCAGCCTGGACGACCGTCCTCGCTGGGCTTCTGCCCAGAAGGGCCGGTGTTAAGCCATCCGGATGCGCCGTTCCGCGGCCTGATCAGGCGCTGTCTGGCCGTCGGTCCCTGGCGCGCGCGCCCGGTGCCTCGCAGCCCTGAGCATCTGCGGTGCTGGTGTCCGTGGTTCCTGGTGTCCGTGATCTGGGTGTGGGTGGTTCTGGGTGTCCGTGCCCCTCGCATTCCCGGTCTGGGGTTCGTGTAGACGGTGTTCGTGGGTCGGTTCGGGGCATCCTGGACCGGGCAAACCTGCTGACGCCGGGTCGTGTATGCTCAACAGTCGCGGCAGCTCAAGTCCGGGGACACCGGAGCCCAGAGCGCCGCGGACGCCCCCTTAGCTCAGTCGGCAGAGCGTCTCCATGGTAAGGAGAAGGTCTACGGTTCGATTCCGTAAGGGGGCTCTGGTCAGAGTCAGTAATTCGAACGTTCGAACAACTTCTGGGAGCCATTCCGGGAGCCATCCTGACTGTGCGGCTGCCACGTGCCGAGGCGAAAGATCATTACCAGGCCCGCCGGGAGCTCATCGCAGTATTGGAGGTTGGAAGGGCCACCAAGATACCGATGTGCCCTTAGAAGACGATCTTGATGGTGCTCTCCAACGGCCGACCCCATGATTGCAACTCAGCAAACCTGGCTGAGTGCGTCCCATCGG
>DATMMA010000031.1:0-7488 GCA_035570295.1 Streptosporangiaceae bacterium | reverse complement strand
CTGGTACTCGGCGGGATCATTGTTCAGTGGGCGTCCTGGCGCTGGGTGTTCTTCGTCAACGTACCCATCGGCATCGCCGTGATCGCAGTGGCACCGCGGCTGCTGGCTAACTCGCAGCGGCAGCGCGGCCACTTCGACGCTGCCGGCGCTGTCACTTCGACGGCAGGGATGTCGGCCCTGGTCTACGCCTTTATCAACGTCGCCTCACACGGCTGGTCCAACCGCGTGTCGGTTGGCGCGTTCGCTCTGGCCGCGGTGCTCCTCGGCGCCTTCCTACTGGTCGAGACTAGGAGCAGTCAGCCGATCACGCCGCTGTGGCTGGTCCGTGACCGGAGCCGTGCTGCGTCCTACGTCGCCCGGCTGCTGCTGGTGGCCGGCATGTTCGGGTCGTTCTTCTTCCTGACGCAGTTCGTTCAGGAGGTGCTCGGCTTCAGCCCGGTCAAGGCCGGATTGGCCTTCGTCCCGATGACGGGTGCGCTGTTCGCGACGTCCAGGCTGGCGCCGCGGCTCGCGACCCGGTTCGGGCCTAAGCCGCTAATGGTCGTGGGATTGCTTCCCGTCGTCGGCGGCATGGCCTGGCTTGGTCAGCTCAGCACCGGCACGAGCTACTTCCCCGGCGTGCTGATCCCGATGCTGCTTCTCGGCCTCGGCATGGGTGTCGCATTCGTACCGCTGACGATGGCCTCCCTGGCGGGCGTCCCGCCGAAAGAGTCGGGCGCGGCAGCCAGCATGGTCAACGTGATGCAGCAAGTCGGCGGCGCGCTGGGCCTGGCCATCCTGGTGACGATCTACGGCAGCGCGAGCCGGGCGGCCGCCCGGCACCCGGTCCTCGGCGTGTCGGTCGCAGCCCAGGCAGAGCACGTCCGGGTACACGGGATGGCAGCCTCGTTCACCGCCGCCGCGATCTTCGACGCCGTCGCGCTGATCGTGATCACGGTCGCGATCCGGATGCGGCAGGCCGGTGCCCCGGCCGGGCAGCCGGAGTCACCCGAGGGCGACACGCTTACCACCGAGATCCTGGAGGCCGAGATCCTGGAGGCTGAGGCCATCTAGGCCGGCCGAGACCCGGCCATCTGAGACTGGGCCAGACGCAAGAAACGAGGGCTGCTGCCGGATGCCCGGTGGCAGCCCTCGTGGCGCTGTTACCGCAACGTGCCGGTTAACGCCTCTCGAGACCGCTGTAACAGTCTGCCCCGGCTGCCCGCTTTGGAACTATGATCTGCGGCACAAATAGGAACCGGCGGAGGCAACAATGACCAGTGAGACATCGCCGTACCCAGAGGCGCCACCGCCACCGCCACCGCCCGGACCGCGGGTACCGGCGGCCCCGGCAACCGGCTGGAGCGGCAGCGACCTTGTCATTGGTAGCAGCCTCGTCGTGCTCCTCGTCGCGCTCTTTCTACCGTGGTTCACGCCAGCTACCGCCGGCGCGATTGATGGCCCGACGTCTCACGGCTACCTCTGGGCTGTGTTCGTCCTAGGCATCGTGGCCCTGATTGCCCTGGTCACCCGCGATGCCATCGACCGGGTGCCTGGCAACCTGCCAAGCTCTGAGCAGATGCTGGTCGGCGCGACAGGGCTGGCCCTGCTGCTGACCATCCTGGGCATCGTGCAGAAGCCATATCCGGGAAACTTCCTGATCGACTGGACCTACGGCGGCTTCATTGCCCTGATCGCAGCCCTCGTCGCCTTCTTCGCAGCGTCGGGGGTCGCCGCCCGGCTACGAGCGCGGAGTCCCGGCACGACGGCCTAGCTCGGCCCGGCAGATCACGATCCGGGAAAGTTATGCATGTCATAGCGTGCACAACTCTCCCGGATCACTCAAATCCTCGCCGGGAACTAAAATTGGCCCCATGCCTGAGTTCTCCTATACCGACATGCTGCCGACGGGCGCCGATGAAACTACCTACCGGCTGCTCACGACCGACGGCATCAGCGTGGCAAAGGCATTCGGCCGAGAGTTCTTGCAGCTGGAGCCGGAGGTACTGACCGAGCTCACGGCGGCGGCCATGCACGATATCGCGCACCTCTTGCGGCCCGCGCACCTGAGGCAGTTGCGGTCCATCCTGGACGACCCCGAGGCGAGCGGGAACGACAAGTTCGTCGCTGGCGACCTGCTCAAGAACGCTTGCATCGCGGCCGGCGGCATCCTGCCCATGTGCCAGGACACGGGCACCGCCATCGTCATGGGCAAGCGCGGCCAGCAAGTGCTGACTGACGGCCGCGACGAGGAGCAGATCGCCCGCGGCGTGTACGACGCTTACACAAAGCTCAACCTTCGCTACTCTCAGCTAGCGCCGCTCAGCATGTGGGAAGAGCGCAACACCGGTAGCAACCTCCCTGCTCAGATCGAGTTGTACGCAACCGATGGCGCTGAGTACAAGTTCCTGTTCATGGCCAAGGGCGGCGGCTCGGCCAACAAGTCGTATCTCTATCAAGAGACCAAGGCGGTGCTCAGCCCGGCCAAGATGGCCTCGTTCCTGGAAGAGAAGATCCGCTCGCTCGGAACGGCTGCATGCCCGCCGTATCACCTGGCCATCGTGGTCGGCGGCACGAGTGCCGAGTTCGCGCTGAAGACGGCCAAGTACGCGTCGGCCAAATACCTCGACGCGCTCCCGACCGCGGGATCGATGGACGCGCACGGCTTCCGCGACCTCGAACTCGAACAACAAGTCCTGGACATTACCCGGCGGGCCGGGATCGGCGCTCAGTTCGGCGGCAAGTACTTCTGCCACGACGTGCGGGTGATCCGGCTCCCGCGCCACGGCGCCTCCTGCCCCGTCGCGATCGCGGTGTCCTGTTCCGCGGATCGACAAGCCAAAGCCAAGATCAACGGGAACGGGATATTCCTCGAGCAACTGGAGACCGATCCCGCGCAGTATCTTCCTGACACCGGCGAGGCCGAACTGGACTCCGGCGTCGTTCGCATTGACCTGTCCAGGCCGATGAACGAGATCCGGGCTGAGCTGTCCCGCTACCCCATCAAGACCAGGCTGGCGCTCACTGGCCCGATGGTGGTGGCCCGCGACATAGCGCACGCCAAGATCAACGACCTGCTCGATTCGGGCCAGCCGATGCCGGCGTACCTGCGCGATCACGCGGTCTACTACGCCGGCCCGGCCAAGACGCCGGAAGGCTACGCGTCCGGCTCGTTCGGCCCGACGACAGCCGGCCGGATGGACTCCTACGTGGACAAGTTCCAGGCGGCCGGCGGGTCGCTTGTCATGCTCGCGAAGGGGAACCGGTCTGCCGCGGTGACCAAGGCATGCCAGGAGCACGGCGGCTTCTACCTCGGCTCGATCGGCGGCGCGGCAGCCAAGCTCGCCCGGGACTGCATCACCAAGGTCGAAGTGCTGGAGTACCCCGAACTCGGCATGGAAGCGGTCTGGCGGATCGAGGTCCGCGATTTCCCCGCGTTCATCGTGGTAGATGACAAGGGGAACGACTTCTTCGCTGACGTCACCGCGCCGAAGCAACCGCTGCTCACGATTGGCTCGGGACCCAGCTGACATCGGAGGCTGTCATGGCCGGCGCACCGGAAGGCTTCCGCATCGAGCATGACTCGATGGGCGAGGTGGCAGTGCCCGCCGACGCGTTGTGGGGCGCGCAGACGCAGCGCGCGGTGCAGAACTTCGATATCTCCGGCGAACGGTTGTCCCGCGACCTGATCGGCGCGCTGGCCTCGATCAAGGGCGCAGCCGCCGTGGTCAACGGCCAGCTTGGCGTGCTGCCTGCCGACATGGCCGCAGCCATCCACGACTCGGCCGCCGAGGTCGCCCGCGGCAGCTACGACGACCAGTTCCCGGTCGATGTGTTCCAGACCGGCTCTGGAACGTCGTCGAACATGAATGCCAACGAAGTGATCGCCAACCTTGCCGCGCGGCGGCTGGGCCGTCCGGTCCATCCGAACGACCACGTGAACGCGTCCCAGTCGTCCAACGACGTGTTCCCGTCAGCGATCCACCTCGCCGCGGTCCGGCTGATCGTGATCTCGCTGCTCCCGGCTCTTAGTCACCTCGCCGACTCGCTGGGCGCCAAGGCCGACGAGTTCGCCGCCGTGGTCAAGAGCGGCCGGACGCACCTCATGGATGCGACGCCGGTGATGCTCGGGCAGGAGTTCGGCGGCTACGCCGCGGCCATCAGGCACGGCGTGCAGCGGGCCAGCGACGTGCTCCCTGACGTCGGCGAACTCCCACTGGGCGGGACCGCCGTCGGGACCGGGCTCAACGCGCCGGCCGGCTTCGCCAGGATGGTGATCGCCCACCTGGCGAGCAGCATGCGGCTGCCGTTGACCGAAGCACCTGACCACTTCGAGGCGGCGGGCGCGCGCGACGGCCTGGTCGCGGCGAGCGGCGTGACCAGGACCATCGCGGTCAGCCTCTACAAGATCTGCAACGACCTGCGGCTGATGGGCTCCGGGCCGCGAACGGGCCTGGCCGAGATCCGGATACCGGACCTGCAGCCTGGTTCGTCGATCATGCCGGGCAAGGTCAATCCGGTCATCTGCGAGGCGGTCTGTCAGGTCTGCACACAGGTCGTCGGCAACGACGCCGCGGTCGCCTTCGGCGGGGCGGCCGGCAACTTCGAGCTGAACGTCATGATGCCGGTCATCGGCCGCAATCTGCTGTCCTCGCTGCGCCTGTTGTCGGCCGCGCCGGTATCACTCGCCGACAAGTGCGTGGCCGGCATCGGCGCCAATGTCGAGCACTTGCGTCGCAACGCCGAGTCGTCGCCGGCGATCGTCACCGCGTTGAACCCGTTCATCGGGTATGAGGCCGCCGCTGCAGTCGCGCATGAGGCGCTGGAGACCGGCGCGACGATCCGCGACGTGGTGATTTCCCGCGGGCATGTGGCACGGGGCGAAATCAGCGCAGAGCAACTGGACAAAGCCCTGGATGTGGTAGCAATGGCGCGGCCGCAACAGTAACGAATCCGGCCCCTGCGGACGCTACGCTGTCGTCGGTCAAACTCACATCTTCCTCACAGGACGCTGAGCGTCTGCTGTAGATAGGGTCCCGCCATGCACGCAGTCATGGGCTCCGGCCGGCTGATTGCCGGACGTTATCGCCTGCAGGGGCCGATCGGCCGGGGCGCGATGGGCATCGTCTGGCGCGGTCGCGACGAGTTGCTCGCACGGGACGTAGCTGTGAAGGAAGTGCAGATCACCGCGCACGCCTCACCCTCCGATTCAGAAGCGATCTATCAGCGCACGCTGCGCGAGGCCAGGACCGCGGCCCGGCTCAAGCACCCCAGCGTCGTGACGGTCTACGACGTGGTCGAGGAGAGCGGCAGCCCGTGGATCATCATGGAGCTGGTCGAGGCGCGTTCGCTGGACCGGATCATCACCGAGGACGGCCCGCTGCCGCCGCTGGCGGCCGCTGAGCTCGGCTCCAGCCTGGTCAGCGCGCTGGCGACCGCGCATGTGGCCGGCGTCCTGCACCGCGACGTCAAGCCCAGCAACGTCCTGGTCGGCCAGGACGGCAAGGCAGTGCTCACTGACTTCGGGATCGCGACCTTTGCTGAAGATCCCTCGATGACTCTGGCGGGCACAGTGGTCGGCACGCCGGGTTTCACCGCGCCGGAGCGGATCCGCGGTGACGTCGCGACTCCTGCGTCAGACCTCTGGTCGCTTGGCGCCACGTTGTACACAGCAGTGGAGGGGCGCGGGCCGTTCGAGCGGGTCGGTGGCTCCACCGTCATCACTGCCGGGGTGGCGACGGAGGACGCGCCGCGCGCGCCCTCGGCTGGCCCGCTTGCCCCCGTCATTGACGCCCTGCTCAGCCGGGATCCCGGCAGCCGGCCGGACGCGACGACGGCTGCGCGGATGTTGTCCGAGGCAGCGACCGCGGCGCGGACCGGTGCACGCTCACTCGGCGAGGGCTGGCTTGCTGCCGAGGCCAGCACGGCGGCCAGCCGGGCAGCGGTCAGCGCAGATGCAGTCGCTAACCCGCGCTCACCCGTCGCAGACGCAGCGGCTGGAGTCGCAGCGTCCGCAGCCGGGAACTCAGTTGCCGCCGACGCAGCCGCCAGTCACTCAGTTGCCGCCCACGCAGTTGGCCGCAACTCAATTGCCACGGACGAATCCGCCCGTAACGCGGTGGCGCGTAACTCAGTTGCGAGCGACGTAGCCGTCGCGGCGGGCGTGGCCGGAGCAGCCGTCGCGGCCGGTGCGGCGGGCGCCGTCGGCGCACCGGTTAGCACCGGTCATGCTGGTGCAGCGGCTGCCAGTGACTCCGGCACGGCAGCGCCAGCCCGTCGAGCGAAGTCACGGGAGATCAGTGAGCAGCGGGCGGTGTTCCTCGCTCCCCCTGTCTATGCCGAACTGTCGATGCCAGACGTGACAGGTCCGGGCGCATCGCTCGACGACGCTGCTCTAGCCCACAACGCGGCAGGCGCCGAAACCGCCAACCCGCGACCGGTTCTTGGTTCTGACGGCGAGCCAATCCTGTGGCAGCCGCTGAAACCGGCCTCTGGCGGGACGCAAGGCGGCGGCACGGGCCAGCCGAGCGGGACGACGGGCCAAGGTGGCCCATCCAGCCCAGGCGGGCCATCCGGGCCCGGCGGCAACGGCTGGCTGCGGTTCTGGAACCGGAGCGGGCCGTCCAAACCCTCGTCGGGTCGCTGGCGGTTGATGGTAGCCGGGGCCGGCATTGCCGCGATCGTGGTGGCCGCGCTCGTCGGCTGGGACATCTATTCCCGTACGCAGACGACGCAGGCACTGAGCCCTTCGCAGCTTGGTGCACACGCTGTCGGCGGGTCCAATTCAGCCCATCCGGGTGTGAGCGGCTCCACCAGTACCGGCGGTAAGCACGGCAGCACGCCGGCCGCCGGCAAGCACGGTGCCGCGCCGCCGCCAGGGCACTCGCCCGGTACTGGCAAGCCTTCCGCGGGACCATCCCGGAAGCCCCCCTCCGCCAGCCCGAGCGGCAGCCCCGGTACGCATCCGTCCCCCTCGGCAAGTGTGACGCCCACTCCGTCACCTAGCCCGACGCCGTCCCCGTCGCCGAGTCCCCACGCCACAGGGCCTGTGCTGCCTCCCGGTTACGTGTGGCGCGACTTCAGCGCGGCCGAGCTGGGCACGACGGCGGGTTTCAAGATCGGCCTACCTGGAGCGTGGACACAAAACCTGACCGGACAGATAGCGCATTTCAACCAGCCGGTGCGGAACTTCCACCTGACCGTGAACGTCAGCCTGTGGACGTATCCCAAGCCGCTCGCCGAGGCCAAGTACCTCGCGAAGAAAGACTCCGCGAACTACAACGGCTATGCCCAACTAGCGCTGGGCGCCATCGGCTTCCAGTCGATTGGCGGCTTTAAGGCGGCTCCGGCGGCCGAGCTTAAGTTCAGCTGGGACAAGCCGTCCGGCGGCAGCTACACCGAGTTGGTCATCGTGGTGTCGCTGGCGACCAAGGCCGGAGTCCAGACCTACAGGCTCAGCTTGTGGGCTCCGACGGCCAGCTTCGGAACAGCGCACGGGGTGTTCCACAC
>DATMMA010000030.1:0-2381 GCA_035570295.1 Streptosporangiaceae bacterium | reverse complement strand
TCCCCGGCACCGAACGCGATGCCCTCGAGGAGCTGACCCCGCAGCAGCGCCAGATCGTCCGACTGGCCAGCGACGGCCTGACCAACCGCGAGATCGGCGACCGGCTCTTCCTCTCACCGCGCACGGTCGGCTCGCACCTGTACCGGTCTTACCCCAAGCTCGGCATAGCCGACCGGCACCAGCTGCGTGACGTGATCGGCCGGGCCGGCACGTCGGCTCCCGCGCACAACGGCACGGGAAGCGAGACTCTTCCCTAGCGCCGTGCTTCCGCTCACGGGCTGCCTCCCATAAGACTGACGAGCTGGTCGCACTCTAGGCCGTGCGTGACCAGGAATACCCCGTCCCTTTCGTGGTCGACGGGGTCGTGGAGCTGCTCAGCGGCTGCTTTGATCGTTTCTTCCGGGATGCCAGCTCTGCGCAGGACATCAAGGAAGTCCTTCTTCGGCAACTTGTTGTGCGCGAATTCAGTCATGACGCCAGCGTCCGTCCGGGACCGCGACCGGGGTATCCGCCGCATGACTGCTCTGTTGCCCTGCCGCAGCGACCTGAACTTTAGGGAGGCAGTGCAGTCACGCGGCGGATACCGGGCTGGACCATCGCCGTCCATGGTTGAGGTAACCAGCCGAAAGGACACGACATGGACGAACTGCGAGACCTTGAGGGCATGAGCGCCCTGGTCACCGGCGCGACCTCGGGCATCGGCCAGGCAGCGGCAGAAGAACTGGGCCGGCGCGGCGCCGAAGTCATCGTGCACGGACGCGACAGCGCCCGCGGCGCGGCGGTTGCCGACACCATCATCAGCGAGGGCGGCAAGGCCCGCTTCGCCGCCGCCGACCTTAGCGACCCAGCCCAGCTAGCCGACCTCGTCGAGCAGGCTGGGGCAGTCGACATCCTGGTCAACAACGCCGGAATCTCCTTGCCGGCCGGGCCGACCGCGGACGTCGACGTAGCGACCTTCGACCGGATTTTCGCCGCCAACGTCCGGGCGCCGTACTTTCTGGTCGCTGCGCTTGCCCCGAAGATGGCCGCCCGCGGCCGCGGCAGCATTATCAACATCGGCAGCCAGGCCGGCCAGGTCGGCATGCCAGGGATCGCCGCCTACAGCGGCACCAAGGGCGCACTGGCCGCGCTGACCCGTTCCTGGGCAGCCGAGTTCAGCCCCGCCGGGGTCCGGGTCAACGTTGTCGCCGCCGGACCCGTCTACACGCCCATCCAGCCGCGCGAAACGGCCGAGGCCGTCGGCGCCGGCACCATCATGGGACGGGTCGCCGAGCCTGACGAGATCGCGAGCGTGATCGCTTTTCTCGCCTCACCCAAGGCCAGCTATATCACCGGGGCGGTGATCGCCGCCGACGGCGGCCGCACCGCCATCTGACGTGACCAAGACACCATGGAGGCATACCATGCGCCAAGACATCGTCCCCGGCGGGTTGTTTCCCGACTATGAGCTGCGCGACCACGGCGGGACCAAGCGCAAGCTCTCCGGGCTGCAGGGCGCCGATCCGATGGTCCTGGTGCTCTCGCGCGGCGCGTTCTGCCCGAAGGACCGCGAGCAGCACCGGCTACTCGCCGCGATGGAACCAGAATTCAAGGTCGCCTACACCAAGATCGTGACTGTCTCCACCGACGCCATGATGGAGGCCAACGAGATGCGTGACGGCCTCGGCGCGCACTGGCCCTTCCTCATCGATCCAGAACGGACCGTCCAGCGCGACCTCGACATCGTCGAGTACACCGATCCGCACCACAATCCGATGATCCCGCACACCCTCGTGCTTGAGCCCGGCCTCGTCATCTACTCGGTCTACAACGGCTACTGGTACTGGGGGCGGCCATCACCGGCCCAGCTGCGCGCGGATCTGCGCGCGGTCACCGAGAAGGTGCGCCCAGACTGGGACATCAGCGCTCCCGGTCAGCGCGAGGCGTGGGAGCGGGGCGACAAGAGCGCGTTCTGGCCCTACGGCAAGTCACTGCGAGAGGTCTTCGCCGCTGACGCCGGCGATCACGTCGCGTAGCTGGTAGCGGGCAGCGACCCCGAGCTTGGGGAAGGACCGGTACAGGTGCGAGGTGACCGTGCGCGGCGAGAGGAAGAGCCGGTCGGCGATCTCGCGGTTGCTCAGGCCGCGGCCGGCCAGCAGGACGATCTGGCGCTGCTGAGGGGTCAGCTCCTCGAGGGCATCGCGCTCAGTGCCGGGGACGGCCACCCCGCAGGCTCTCAGCTCTGCCTCCGCGCGCCGCGCCCACGACCGCGCACCTAGCCGCACAAAGGTTCCCAGAGCTTCGTTCATGACGGGCTTGGCGTCGTTGATCCGGCGGCGCCGCCGCAGCCATTCGGCGTAGTCGAGGCGAAGCTGCGCCCGCTCGAACGGCCACTGCTCCCC
>DATMMA010000029.1:0-9984 GCA_035570295.1 Streptosporangiaceae bacterium | reverse complement strand
ATACAGGTACAGCGTCCGACCAGCCGAGTCCGTAAGCCAGATACCCGCGCTGCCCTTCGCCGTCTTCAGGGCCAACGTCGAACCCGAGGCCGTCGAACCCGGCGCCGCGGGGGCCGTCGTTGTCGTTGTGGGGCCGGTGGTCGTCGTACCACCGGCCGCCGACGTACCGGATGCGCCACCGCAGGCTGCCGCCAGTATCGCCACAGCGGCGAGTGGGAGACCGAAGCCAAGTGTTCGCAGTGAAGTCCTACGGAGCATGACGAACCTTCCTTGCAGATGCGGGTCGATCGTCGATCCACACGTGATGAGCACGCTTCTTGCTACGCACCAGGTGCCGAAAAGGTTTGATCACGCCCCTGAGACAAAGATCTCCCTCGGGCTTGGTGGCCGAACTCGCTGGGGTACCGGCGACGGTCAACATCATGCGGTGACGTCACCCGGTCGCCGCACCGTGACCGGGAATACGAGGCGCGGGCCATGGATGGTCTAGAGGTAGTCGGCGACGTACTCCGAGTCGGTGGTCAGGTCGTGCAGCGGGTTGGCTATCGCCCGCACCGTCTCAACCGAGCCGACGCAGGGCTCATCAACGCCTCCCCGTTCACGCCGCGAGGAGTCAGGCCGCCCTGCCGCAGCTCCTGCCGCTTCAGGTGGCGGTGGTTCTGGAGTCGTAAGGCGAGCCGGTCCCATTGCGAAATGGCCTGCTACTGACTTCCGTCCTGGACCGACCGACCGCCCGGCCTCGGCGCACGACGGCGGACGCCGCAGCCCGCTTATTTAGCCGAAGGTGATGCCGCCGGTGTCGGTCTCACTGCCGTCGCCGCGGATCAGGTAGCCCTCGTACGCATCGAGGTCGGCCACGAGAGGAAGCACTTCATCTCCGCCAGCCGCCAGAGCGGTCGCGATCGCGTCAGCCATGGCGAGGCTCGGGCCAGTGACAGTGGCCGAGGCAACAAGAGCCACCCGCTTGCCGGGCGGGCCGTACAGATGCGAGCCGCGCTCATAGGCCCCGGACGTCGCGATCGCCGCAGTGACGCCGGTAACGATTGCCGCCAGGCCGTCGGCCCGCCACGGATGGCGGATCCCGATCCGCCAGCCAGCGCCGTCTGAGCCGGGCGGCTGGCCAAACACTGCAATGTCGCCGCCGCCGTTGACCATCGCGGCTGCTATACCGGCGTCCTTGAGCACACCGAGCGCCCGCTCCACCGCCCAACCTTTGACCAGTCCGGTCGGGTCGACCCCCCCAGACGCAGCCCATGGGTCGAACCAGCCGCCGGTCGCCTTTCGCGCTGCCTCGCACAGCCGGAGAACCTCGGTCACTTCGGCTGGCAGATCATCAAGCTGCGCCTCGCCGCGGCGCATCCGGCTCAGCGGGCTCTGCGAATTCCAGGTGCTGAAGACAACGTCCGCTCGGTGGAGGACCGCGCACGCCAACCGGACAGCGGCCGCGACCACGTCACGCGGCTTTTCGCTGAGCACTGAGAAAGAGACCGCGGTGCCCATCACTAGCTCCGCGTGCCGGATCAGGTGAGACTCACCGCTCGGGGCGCCTGCCCGGAAGGCGACTCCCGGAACGGCCGATGGTGAGGTCATGCCTTGCCGAGCTTGTCGAGCGCCGCCTGCAACGACGTCGCATACGCCTGGCTCGTATAGGTAGCTCCGCTGACGCCATTGATATGCGCGCTCTGCGCGGACAGTACCTCGTTCCGCAACATCGGGATCACTTGCGCGGCGAGTTGCTGCGAATAGGACTCGGCGGTCTGGATGAGCGGCACCGCCACATTGACGATCTTGCCAGAGTGTACCGTCACCCGGACCGCTAGCTGCCCGTAGCCGTACTGCTCGGTCGCACCGGTGGCCGTCCCGGCGGTGTAGCTGCCAGCGTTCTGGGAGGCGGCGCTGGACTGCGGCCTAGAACCGCTACCGGAATTTCCATGGCTGTGCGAGGCAGTACGGCCTGAACCCGTACCGGACAGGGCACCGACGGACGAGGACGGCGGGTGGGTATGGAAGATCAGTATTCCGGTCAGCCCGGCGATCGCGCCCGTAGAAATGAACAGCGGTGCCCGCTTCATAATGTCGTTCTCCTACTCGCCATGATGACGGCTGCCTTCATAGAGCGAACGCCTCATGGTGGATGGACTCGTTCGCAACGCCGAGGTATGTGACCATCTGGACCAGGTCGGCAACGAAAGCTTCGGGACCGCAGATGTACACGTCCCGCTCTACGATGTCGGGCACCATCCTGGCCAGCGTGCGCTCATCGAGCCGCGCTCGGTCCCGGCCGCCGACGATCTCGTGCAGCTCGCCTCGCTTGTGGCGGACCAGTTCCCCGATTTCCTGCCGCAGGACCAGGTCGGCTTCCGTGCTGGCACGGACAATGACCGCCGGAGCGCTGCGCTTCGGCAGATCTTCCAGCAGGGAACGCAGCGCGGTGACGCCAATGCCCCCCGCAATGAGCAGCGCCCGCGGCTGCTGCTGGGCATGCCTGGTGAACGCGCCGTACGGGCCCTCGATCGCGACCCTAGTTCCAGGACGGAGCCTGGCCAGGCTGCCGGAATGATCACCGACGTTCTTCACCGTCAGTCGCAGGTGCGGCGGGCGTGGCAATGCAGACAGCGAGTACGGATGTGCCTGCCACCACATGCCGGGTGTCAGGAAGCGCCAGAACAGGAACTGCCCGCCGGAAACGGGCAACCGCTCCAGCTGCCGGCCACGGAGGATGACTGATACGACGCCGGGCCCCTCCGGCCGCACCTCGACAACCTCAAGCTGATGGCGCAGCGTCCGGATGATCGGCAGCCCGAACCGGTAGCCCAGCACCACCCCGGCAGTGGCGATCCACACCAGAGCCCACACCACCTGGGTGAGCGGATGTCGGACAAACGATGGCCCGAGCGCGATCACGTGCGCATAAGACAACGCCAGCGCGAGGTACATGAAGAGGTGGATGAGCCACCACCGTTCGCGCGGCAGCCGCTTCCGGATCGCGCGGATGGACACCACTCCGATCGCGCACATGACCCCCAGCGCGACAGTAGCGATCAGGACGTCGGGGTACTGGCCGATCACGACACCGGCCTCATGCCAGATGCCGCTCCTTGCCGCCTGCGCGTAGCCGACGGTGAGGAAGATCGCGTGCGCGATCAGCAGGCTGATCGGCCATGGCGCCAGCCCCCGGTGCCACCGGAGCAGGCCATCCTGGCCCAGAACGCGTTCAACAAACGGGATCCGGCTGACCAGCAGCACCATTACCAGGGCCAGGTAGGTTCCGACCAGCCCGGTGAAGCTGCCGAGGAAGGTAGCAGCACCCCCGGGGGCGGCGAACCCGGCTCGCGTCTCGGCCGTTAGCGCTAGGCCGACCGACACGCCCAGGCCCACTCCCACCGCGACTAGCGCGGCCTTCACCGCTGCGGGCCTCGGTACCGGACCTGCGCCCCGCGCCGGGTCCCGGGGCCGGCGCGAGGCAGAAGGCGATGGGCGGAATTGCGCAGCGTCAGCGCTCATGCTGTCAGAGGGTGCCAGGCCGAAATGGCGCCCACGTGGACACAACCTCTGTGGTGGATCTGAATAAGCTGAGTGCCCTGCGGTGGCGAAATGGAACATTATTCTCGGCCTGCCGCCTTGCTATCTAATGAAGATCGGCCGACAGTCCGGGATATGCCCGAGGTTTGCCGGCTCTAGAGCAAATCATGATCAGGTCAAGAGTCATGGTCACCCGGCGTTAGCACCGCTCGGCCGCCTGTTCCTTGCTCGCTTCGAGGACGGCCGGCGCCGGCCGCTTGCCGTGGCGGGCCGGGGCACGCCCGGCCCGCCACCCCATTTTGCCCAGGCGCCGCCAGGTGCCAGCTAGACGAGCTCGATCCCGGGTAGTTGATTGGGCTTCCGAGACCCGTCACGAGGTCGTATCCGGTTCCGGCGAGGTGGAGACGCGGCCGGCATCTGCCTGACAGCGCCGCTGCGGAGGTGACCTGCGCGGACCAGGGGCGCTGGCTTTGCTGCTTCCTAGCGCCGTCACTCTTCGGCGCACTGGTCAGATGTGCTCACCGCCGCGTTCAGCGATGGCGGTGTCAACGGCCCGCTCGGAGGTGATCAGCTGGTTGATCATCGCGGCGCAACCGACAAGTCCCTGCCGTTCGCCGAAGGTGGCGGGCACGATGCGTAGCTGCCGGGTCGACAGCGCGGTCGAGTGCTGGTAGATGGTCTCCCGCAGGCCCGCTACGAACGGCTCGTAGACACCTGCGAGGTCTCCGCCGATGACGACGACCTCGGGGTTGAGGAGCGTGACTGCCGCGGAGAGGACTTCGCCGACCCGGCGCCCGGCCTCGCGGATCATGCCGAGCGCTTCCGGGTCAGCCGAGAGGGCGAGGGCGACGACGTCCCGTACATGGTGCACGTCGCGGCCGAGTTCCTGAAGTGCCTTGACCATAGCCCAGCCGCCTGCGACCGCTTCGAGGCAGTCGGTCTGGCCGCATCGGCAGCGCACTCCCGTGCTGCCGCACAGCGGGATGTGGCCAAGCTCGCCTGCCGCGGAGAGCGAACCGCGCTGGAGCGCGCCGCCGCTGACGATGCCCACGCCGATCCCGGTCGAAGCCTTCACCACGAGCAAGTCCCGCGCGTCGCGCAGCGGGCCGCACTGCTCGGCGATGGCCATCACGTTGGCGTCCCTGTCCACCAGTACCGGGACGCCGGGAGCGCGGCGGAACAGCGGCGGCAGCGCGATCCCGTCCCAGGATGGCAGGGCGATCGAGCTCACCATGGCGCCCAGGCTGAGGTCCACGCTGCCTGGCACGCTTACGCCCACGCCTCGCACATCCGCCATGCAGCGCCCACAGTTGGCGGCCATGTCATACAGCTGGTCGATCAGAGCCGGCAGGCAGTGCTGCGGGCCGCCCGCCGGATCGACCTCGGCTGACTCCTCGGCGAGCAGCGCGCAGCCGAGGTCAGCGACCGCCAGCTGAACGCGGCTGCGGCCGATCGAGGCCGCCAGCACGACTCCGCCGGCGGCGTTGAAGCTGAGCCGCCCGGCCGGCCTGCCACCCGTCGGCTCGGCCGCCGCGTCCTCGACGACCAGGCCCTGAGCTGCTAGCTGGTTGATGCGCGCGGTGACCGCGGTGCGTGACAGCCCAGTGAGGCGGCCGATCTCCGACCGGCTGTTCGCCTGGCTGGACAAGATCAGCTGGAGAATCTGGCCCGCCGTGGCCGGGTAGGCGATCGCTGGCGGTGCCGCTGGCACGACATGAAGATCCATTCTCTGCAGTAAACCAGCAGTGACTTCCGTATGACAAGGATGGATGTCTGGCAACTTTTGCAAGTCAAAGTGCTGAACTTGATTGCGTTAACGGCATAACTGGGCCTACCGTTGGCGCTGCTGACACACCCGACCACGGGAGTAGCCCATGCCAGCGGCAATGGTCCCGGCGTGTGACTTCGTCGTTTTCGGCGGAACTGGCGATCTCGCGATGCGCAAGTTGCTGCCTGCCCTGTACCTGCGGGACACCGATAGGCAGCTCCCGCACGGCTTCCGCGTCCTCGCCGTGTCCCGTTCCGGGCTGGGCACCGCAGGGTACCGCGGCAAGGTGGAGGCCGAGCTGCGCAACCACCTGCCGCCGGACGCGCTCGCCGGTGACCGGATCGGGGGCTTCCTGCAGCGCCTGCATCACATCAGCGCCGACGCGGACGGCGGCGGCGACTGGGCTGCCCTGGCCGGGCTGCTGGGTCAGGCACCCGGGCAGGTCCGCGTCTTTTACCTGGCCTGCGCCTCCGACCTGTACGGCCCGATCAGCCGCCAGCTCGCGGCCCGCGGGCTGGTCAGCGAGCAGGCGCGGGTGGTCCTGGAAAAGCCGATCGGCACCGGCCTGGCATCGGCGCGCGAGATCAACGAGGAGGTGGGCCGGGTCTTCGGCGAGTCCCAGATCTTCCGGATCGACCATTACCTCGGCAAAGAGGCCGTGCAGAACCTGCTCGTGCTGCGCTTCGCCAACATGGTGCTGGAGCCGCTGTGGAGCGCGGCCACGATCGACCACATCCAGATCAGCGTCTGTGAATCGCTGGGCGCCGGCCAGCGGGCGGGCTACTACGACGGCTCAGGCGCGCTGAGGGACATGATCCAGAATCATCTGCTGCAGCTGCTGTGCCTGGTGGCGATGGAGCCGCCGGCGAGCGTGGCCGATGACGGCGTGCGGGACGAGAAGCTGAAGGTGCTCCGCGCGCTGCAGCCGATCAGCGCCAGTTGGGCCGGCGCGCACACGGTCCGCGCGCAGTACACCGCCGGTCTGATCGGCGGGCAGCCCGTGCCGGGCTACCAGGACGAACTCGACGCGCCCAGCCACACCGAGACGTTCGCCGCAGTCAAGGCAGAGGTGCACAACATGCGCTGGCGCGGCATGCCGTTCTACCTGCGTACCGGCAAGCGGCTGGAGCGGCACGGATCGGAGATCGTCGTCGTCTTCAGAGCCGTCCCGCACTCCATCTGGCCGGGCCTGGACGGCGCGATGACGGCTAACCGGCTCATCATCCGGATCCAGCCCGACGACGGGCTGCGGCTGTCCATGCTCGCCAAGGAACCCGGCCCCGGCGGCATCCGGCTGCGGCCGGTGGATCTCGACCTGACGTTTGCCGAGCAGTTCGGCAGCCGGGCACCGGATGCCTACGAACGGCTGCTCATGGACGTGGTCCGAGGCCATCCGACCCTGTTCATGCGCCGCGACGAGGTTGAGGCGGCGTGGGCATGGACCGAACCCATCCTTCATCATTGGCAGGCCACGGACGTCCCGCTGCACCGCTATCCGGCCGGCACGGCCGGCCCGGCGGCTGCCGCCGAGCTGATCGAGCGGGACGGCCGTCACTGGCATCAAGGGGCACTGGCATGACCGCGCCGCAGGCGGGCGTACTCCATCCCGTTGTCGAAGCTGTGACGCAGCGGATTGCCTCGCGCAGCGCTGGCAGCCGAGCTGCCTACCTCGACCGTATCGCTGCCGCAGCTGAAAAAGGCCCGGCGCGCGGCCGGCTGGCCTGCGCTAACTTCGCCCACGGCCTGGCAGCGATGAACCCTCCGGACAAAGAGGCACTGCGCAGCTTCGTCAAGCCGAATGTGGCGATCGTGTCCGCCTACAACGACATGCTCTCGGCCCACCAGCCGTTCGAGACCTACCCCACGGTCCTGAAGGCCGCGCTGCGGGAAGCGGGCGGAGTCGGGCAGTTCGCCGGAGGCGTGCCCGCCATGTGCGACGGCATCACCCAGGGCCGCGACGGCATGCAACTATCGCTGTTCAGCCGCGACCTCATCGCGATGGCGACCGCCGTGGCGCTGTCGCACGACATGTTCGACGCCGCGCTGCTGCTGGGAGTCTGCGACAAGATCGTGCCCGGGCTCGTGATCGGCGCGCTCGCGTTCGGTCACCTGCCCGCCATCCTGGTGCCCGCGGGCCCGATGGCATCCGGGCTGCCGAACAAGGAGAAAAGCCTGGCCCGGCAGCAGTATGCCGAGGGCCGGATCAGCCGGGATGAACTGCTCGCCACCGAGACCGCCTCCTATCACTCGGCCGGCACCTGCACGTTCTACGGGACGGCGAACTCCAACCAGATGCTCATGGAGGTCATGGGACTGCACCTGCCCGGTGCCAGCTTCGTCAGCCCCGGCACGCCGCTGCGGGCGGCGCTGACGGCCGCGGCGGCCCGCCAGGTGCTCGCGCTCACCGCGCTCACCGACCACTACACGCCGATCGGCCACGTCATCGACGAACGCGCCGTCGTCAACGGCGTGGTGGCGCTGCTGGCCACCGGAGGCTCGACCAACCACACCCTCCACCTGCCGGCCATGGCGACCGCCGCGGGCATCCAGCTGACCTGGGACGACTTCGCGGACCTGTCGGCTGTGGTGCCCCTGCTGGCCAGGATCTACCCGAACGGCCCGGCCGATGTGAACCACTTCCACGCCGCAGGCGGGACCGCATTCCTGATCAGCGAACTGCTCGCAGCGGGGCTGCTGCACCCCGACGTGACGACCGTCGCAGGCACCGGCCTGGACGCCTACCGGCACGAACCCGTACTCGATGGTAACCGGCTCGCCCGCCGACCCGGCCCAGGGTGCAGCGCGGACCGTGAGGTGCTGCGCCCGGCCGCTGACCCGTTCGCACCCGACGGCGGGCTGCGGGTACTGCAGGGAAACCTCGGGCGGGCAGTCATGAAAGTCTCGGCGGTGACAGGCGAGCACCTCTGCATTGAGGCGCCAGCCGCGGTCTTCGATGACCAGCACGAGTTCCTGGCCGCCTTCCGCCGCGGCGAACTCAATCGCGACCTCGTCGCGGTGATCCGCTACCAGGGCCCGTCCGCCAACGGCATGCCCGAGTTGCACAAGCTGATCCCGGCGCTCGGCGCGCTGCAGGATCGCGGATACCGGGTCGCCCTGGTCACCGACGGGCGCATGTCCGGCGCCTCCGGCAAGGTCCCCGCCGCCATCCACCTGACCCCAGAAGCATCAGTCGGCGGACCGATCGCCAAGATCGCCGACGGCGACATCGTGCATCTCGACGCAAGGTCCGGAGCCCTGAACGTCGGAGTAGGCGATGTACAGCTCCGCGCACGGCAGGTCCAGGGCACTACACCGGGCGAGGCCAGCTGGACGGGCACCGGGCGCGAGCTGTTCGCGGCCTTCCGCCGCCACGTCGGCCCTGCCGAACGCGGCGCCAGCATCATCCCCCAGCCGCTGGAGACCACCACCCGATGACCCGCCTCACCCCGGCAGACCTGCTGGACATCGCCCCCGTCATACCCGTCGTGGTCCTCAACGATGCCGCCCACGCCCTGCCGCTCGCCCAGGCACTGCTCGGCGGCGGCATCCCGGTCATCGAGATCACCCTGCGCACCCCCGCCGCGCTAGACGCCATCGCGGCCATCGCCGAAAACCTGCCCGATGCGGTCGTCGGCGCCGGCACGGTCACCACCCCCCGCCTCGTCCGCCAGGCGGTGGACGCCGGCGCGCAGTTCCTCGTCTCACCAGGAACCACCAGCCAACTGCTCGACGCCATGGACGAGGCCGGTGTCCCGTGCCTGCCCGGAATCGCCAGCGTGTCCGAAGCCATGCGCGTACTCGAACACGGCCAGCGCGAAATGAAATTCTTCCCCGCCGAAGCCAGCGGCGGCCGGGCCTTCCTGACCGCGATCGCCCCAGTGCTTCCCACCGCCCGGTTCTGCCCCACCGGCGGCATCACACCCGCCACCGCACCCCGCTACCTTGAGCTGGACAACGTGACATGCGTCGGCGGCAGCTGGCTCACTCCCCCAGGCGCCATCGCTGCGCAGGATTGGCGGCACATCGAGGAACTCGCTGCCGAGGTCCGGCGATGCTGAGCCGAGGCCACCGTACGCAGCACGCCCTTCCCGCACTTAACCCGCACTGAACGGCGCGAGCGCTGGTTGCATGGCTGAGCACTGGTTCGGTTGCGCAGTTGCCTAGAGTTTCAGGGCGTGAGTCATGTAGGCCGCGGGGGCGGCGGCGCGGTGCTTTGCCGCACGATGAGGGTGGTGGCTAGCTCTACGTGCTGGGTCTGGTTCTCGGCTCCGCTGGCCCGGAGCATCCGGAATGCGGTTGCCGCCATTGCGGCGAGGGGCTGCCGGATAGTGGTGAGCGGCGGCGTTGCCCAGGCTGCGACGGGCACGTCGTCGAAGCCGACCACGCTGACGTCATCGGGGGCCCGCAGCCTCAACTGGCTGAGGGCCTGCAGCACGCCGAACGCCTGCGAGTCGCTGCCTGCCACGATTGCGGTCGGCGGGTCCGCCAGGCCGAGGAGGTGCATGCTCTGTTCACGGCCGGTATCCACCGAGAACTGGCCGCGGCGGATGAGGGCCTTGTCGACTGTTAGGCCCGCTTCCTGCATGGCCGCGCGATAGCCGTCCAGGCGGGCACGGCTTGACCACAGGCCCTCGGGTCCGCAGATTGCGGCGATGCGGCGGTGACCGAGCTCGATGAGATGACGGGTCGCGCTC
>DATMMA010000028.1:0-11103 GCA_035570295.1 Streptosporangiaceae bacterium | reverse complement strand
AAGCTCGATGTCACCGACGACGGGGACCGCAGGAAAGCTCTGGCGTGGGACATCGAGATCCTGGTGAACAACGCGGGCGCGGGCCAGGGGGGCTCGACGGTTGACATCCCGGCGCTCAACATGCGCCGGGAATTCGAGACCAATGTCATCGGGCCGCTCCTGCTGACACAGGGCATCGCGAAACAGATGGTCAAGCGGGGCGAGGGCCGCATCATATGGGTCTCGTCTAGAGAAGGCCTGAACGTCAATCCGTTCACCGGCATCTACTCCGCGTCCAAGCACGCAGTGGAAGCCATCGCCGAGACCATGAGCCTGGAGTTGCAGGAATTCGGCGTCGAAGTCGCGACCGTCAACCCGGGTCCCTTCCTCACCGGCTTCAACGACCGCATGTTCCAGACCTGGGAAAGCTGGGAGGACGACCCGTCCGAGCGACTCTTCGATTACTCAAAGCTCGCGTTCCCGCGGGCTCAGTTCGATCCCGAGGCCGTCTACGCCACGATGACCGCAGTCACCGCAGGTGAGGTCGACACCTACCGCAACCTCGAGCCGAAATCCATGATCGAAGAGACCAAGAACCTCCAGCAATCCCCGTGGGACAAGAAGATCAAGTCCGGGCTCGGCACACGGCCGGCCAGCTTGCAGAAGTCCTACGAGATGAAGCCCGAGACTCCTGTATCTTCCTGAGACCGGGCCTGTCGAGCGCTCCGCGTGGAGCGGATTCGTCGCGCGGAGAGACTGCCGATCAGAGTTAGGAAGCTGCCGCCCGCCCGTGTGCGGCTGCAGCGCTAGACGGTCTTGCCGCCGACCCGTCGGCGAGCGGGCTCCCTGCCGGGCGGCTGGCTGGGCCGCGCCTGCGCCGGGATCTGAGGGATCGGCCGGTCCTGCGGGTCGCCGGCGGAGAGCGTGATCTGGTCGCCATAGTGCTTAATGTCGAGCGGCTCCCCGTCAGCCAGCAGGTAGCGTGCGGCCGCGTGCGTGACCTCGACGCGCAGCTTGCGGCCGCGGATCGTGATCGTGTAGGCCAGCCTGTTGATGCCTTCGGGGAGCCGGGGCGTGAACGACACTGTGCCATCGAAGTGCCGCAAGCCGCCGAAGCCCCAGACGAGCGCGATCCACGCGCCGGCCAGCGAGGCGATGTGCACGCCGTCGCGGGTGTTGTGCTCGAGGTCGTCCAGGTCCATCAACGCGGCTTCGCCCAGGTAGTCATAGGCAAGGCCGACATGGCCGACCTCAGCCGCGACGACCGCCTGCGTGCACGCGGACAGCGACGAGTCGCGCACCGTCAGCGCCTCGTAGTAGTCGAAGTTCCGTCGCTTCTGCTCGGCAGTGAAGGCCGAGCTGCACAGTTGCATGGCCAGTACCAGGTCGGCCTGCTTGACGACTTGCTTGCGGTACAGGTCGAAATACGGGTAGTGCAGCAGCAGCGGGTAATTATCGGGCGGCGTGTTATCGAAGTCCCAGAGCTGGTGCCGGGTGAACGCGTTGGCCTGCTGGTGCACGCCGAGTTTCTCGTCGAATGGCACGAACACGGCCTGAGCCGCGTCCCGCCACTCGGCCGTTTCCTCCGGGTCGACGCCGAGCTCGCGCGCGCGGTCCGGGTACTTCTCCGCCGTGCTGGCCGCCTCGAGCAGGTTGTGCCGTGCCATCAGGTTCGTGTAGACGTTGTCGTCGGCGATCGCGCTGTATTCATCCGGACCGGTCACGCCGGCGATGTGGAACCGGCCTTCGCTGTCGTGATGGCCCAGCGAGCGCCACAACCGCGCGGTGTTCACCAGCAGCTCCATGCCCTCCGCCTGAGCGAACTCCTCGTCCCCGCTGGCATCGATGTACCGCGTGACGGCGTGGGCGATGTCGGCGTTGACATGGAATGCCGCTGTGCCGGCCGGCCAGTACCCCGAGCTTTCCTGGCCCGCGATCGTCCGCCACGGGAACGCGGCCCCCTTCAAGCCGAGCTGCGCGGCGCGCTGCTGCGCGGCCGGCAGCGTCGAACGCCGCCAGCGCAGCGCGCTCGCTGCCGCATCCGGAGCCGTCAGCGTCAGCACCGGCAGCACGAACGTCTCAGTGTCCCAGAAGGCATGCCCGTCATAGCCGGGCCCGGTCAGGCCTTTCGCCGGGATCGGGCGCTCCTCGCCGCGCGCGCCGGCCTGCAGCACGTGGAACAGGCCGAAGCGAACCGCCTGCTGGATCTCCACATCGCCGTGTACTTCGACGTCGGCCCGGCTCCAGAACTCGTCAAGGTAGGCGCGCTGGGCGGCGAGCAGGCCGTCCCAGCCCAGGTGCCGCGCTCCGGTCAGCGCCGCCCACACCTGGTCCCGGAGGGCGTTCAGCGACCGCTGGCTCGACCAGGCGTAGCCGACGAACTTGATCAGCCGGAACCGCTGTCCCGGTTCCAGCGCTACCGCGGCGGTGAGCAGTCCGCCGTCGTGGGTCAGCTGCGTGTCGATGCGCATCGCTGCGGGTGCGTCGATCATGTGATCCATGGCGGCAGCGACACGCAGTCCGCTGTGCCGCGTCTTGTGCACCAGGGCGAAAGCGTTCTCGTGCGCGGCCTGGTACTCCGACATCAGCGGATGCTCCAGTACGGCTGCGGCCCTCGGGTCCGCGGCCGCAGGCGGCAGCTGCTCGTTCGCGATCAGTCCGGACTGCACAGCGATCTGCACACTCGCATCGGTGGGCTCGACTTCATAACAGATGGCCGCGATCGAGCGATGAGTGAATGAGACCAACCGCGTCGATCGCACCCGGACTGACCCGCCAACCGGTGACGTCCACTCGGATCGCCTAGCCAGCGTGCCGGCCCGGAAGTCGAGCACGCGCTCGTGCGACCGCAGCTTGCCGTACCTGACGTCGAACGGCTCGTCGTCTACGAACAACCGGATCAGCCGGCCGTTGGTGACGTTGATAACTGTCTGACCAGACTCTGGCAGACCGTACGCAGGCTCGCTGTAGGGCATCGGGCGGACCTCGTACACGCCGTTGAGGTAGGTTCCCGGCAGCCCGTGCGGTTCGCCCTCATCCAGGTTGCCGCGCCAGCCGATGTGGCCGTTGGAGAGCGCGAAGACTGACTCCGTCTGCGCCAGCCGGTCAAGGTCGAGGCTGGTCTCCCGGAGCAACCACGGCTCTTCGGTGAACTGAGGCTGCTTGATCATCGCTGCTCCAGCAACTCGCTCAGGTCGCGCACGACGACGTCGGCGCCGTGGTCGCGCAGCGCTGCTGCCTGCCCGAGGCGATCGACACCTACGACATAGCCGAACTGGCCGGCCCGCCCGGCGGCAACGCCTGCCAGCGCATCCTCGAAGACCACGGCTGCGCCCGGCTGGAGCCCGAGCGCGCGGGCGCCGGCCAGGAACGTGTCCGGTGCTGGCTTACCGCGCAGGTGCTCCCGCTGCGCGACGACGCCGTCGATCCGCGCCTCGAACAGGTCCTCGATGTGCGCCGCAGCCAGGATGTCGCGGGTGTTGGCGCTGGACGACACTACTGCCCGCGGCAGGCCCGCATCTCTGGCAGCGCGCACGTAACGGACCGAGCCCTGGTAAACCTCCACGCCTTCGGACCGGACTTTGGCCAGGAAGACCTGGTTCTTGCGGTTGCCGAGTCCGTTGACGGTGTGCGCGCCCGGCGGGTCGCCTTCGTGGCCATCCGGCAACGTGATGCCGCGCGAGGCGAGGAACGAGCGCGCTCCCTCCAGCCGCGGCTTGCCGTCAACGTATTGCTCGTAATCCTTCACCGGATCGAATGGCACGAACTGCGTGCCGGTGGCGCGCGACCACTCGCTCAGGAAACTGTTGAACATCTCGGTCCACGCGGCATCGTGAACCTTCGCTGTCTTGGTGAGTACGCCGTCCAGGTCGAACAGACAGCCGCGGACGGCGCCCGGAAGCCCGAGCACGATGCCAAGCTTACGAGTCAGCGCCGGGGCCAGCACAGGCAGACTCGCGTACTGTCCTTATGGCGGCCGCGCGGTTATCTCGGCGGCTGGCTCAGCTGTGCGCGTTCCCGGTCGAAAGGGCTTCTTCTGGTACCGCGCCAGCAGCAACAGGGAAGATACGTGGAGGATGGTAGCCAGGCGGCACCAGCATCCCGCGCGCCGGGCGAAAGCAACCCATGCCCGGCGCCGTCAAGCCGCGGGTGCCCTGAGCGGAGGTCAGCGAATGGCCGAGGGAGTCCGGCTGAGCGCAGCCGTCGTATTCGTGCGGAACCTGGATAAGTCCGTGAGCTTCTACCGGGAGCTGCTGGGGCTGGACGTCGTTGACCGGGATACCACCGCGGCGCTACTGGCGACGCCAGACGGGTCGCAGCTGGTGTTGCGCCAGTTCGGCAACAACGCGCCGCATCCGCTCGGCGCCATCGGCGTCCAGTACCTGACCTGGAGCACGGCGAGCAAGGAGGATCTCGACCGCCGGACGGAGATACTGCGGCGGAACTCCGCCTACCGCGAGACACGCACCGACCACGACGTCACCGTTGTCGAAGGGCGGGACCCGGACGATCTGCCGGTGCTTCTTTTCTATGCCGGGGATAACCAGCGCTATATGCAGAAGCTGCCGGCGCGTATTTACGCCTGGTAGGCATGCACTGGCCGGCGGTCGCGAGGCGAGCGAGCCAGAATGGCAAGCACGGCCCGTACCGCGTCGGTCGCTGGCTTCAGCGACGGATCGGACGGCAGTTCAGTCGGCCTGGGCGGCGTTCCCTCCTTCACCGCGTCGGCCATCGCGTCAAGTGCCGCCGTCAGCTGATGCACGGCGGCAGGTTCAGGCGCAGGTTTGCCGTGCCTGATGGCAACCGCGACAGCGGTGACGGCGTCTACGACTTCCTCCAGCGCCACCAGGGCCGGGTACCAGGCGGCTGCCTGACGGCTGGCGGCGGCCGGCTCCGACATCGTCCGGTCGAATTCGGCGCGGAGGTCCGTCAGCGCCCGGTAGGTCCGGCGTCGCGCCAGCGACATTTCCGCCCGGCCCGGCGGTTGCCCGGGCTGGGCGGCGTAGCGCAACGCAGCTTCTGCGAACCAGCACACGTCGTAGACCGCGGCGGCGAAATGGCGAGGCAGGTCAGCGTGCCAGCTCGACGGCCACGGGGCGTAGCCGACCAGGAGCACGACGCCGCAGCCCAGCAGCGTGTCCGCTAGCCGGGTCAGCGCTAGGTACCAGCCGACCGGCGTCAGCAGGTCGATCAGCAGAACCACCAGCGGCGTGAGAAACACCGCAAACAGGCCGTAGTTTCGGCTGCGCCCGTAGGGCAGCAGGGCCGCGAGTACGGCCAGTGGCAGCAGCAGCCAGTGCCCGTACGGAACGACGGCGAGTATCGCCGCGCCGAGCACGGCTCCGAGCACTGTGCCGATGCCGCGCTGAACCGCCCGGACGAAAACGGAGCCGAGGTCCGGTTTCAGCACGATCACGACGGTCAGGATCACCCAGTACGACCGCGATAGGGGCAGCACCTCGGTTATCACGCCGGCTACACCGACACAGGCCATCAGCCGCACGGCGAAGATCAGCGCAGACTTGCTGGTGAGCCGGTCGATGACACGGCTCAGGCGGTAGCGCAGGGGCGGTCTGGGCTCGATCAGCTCGCCGCGGTACGCCAGCTTGCCTGACAGGACCCGTGCTACTCCCTCGAGCTCGTCCCGCAATGCACGCATGCCCGGGGTAGCTGCCGTCAGCTGCGGCAGCCTCGGTGGTGGCGATCCCGCCTGGATCGTATCGGCGAGTGCGTCGAGCGCGCGGCTTACTTCGGGTGGCGGCCTGGTGCCCTCGATACTGAGCGCTGTCGCGGCCTCGCCGATCAGGTTTGCCTGGTTGAGCAGCGCCATCAAGCGGGCCAGCCGCGGCATCCGCCCCGCGCCCGTGGACCGGCGGGTGAGCAGGCTATCGGTAGCCACATTGAACGCACTGGTCAGTTGCCGGCGTGCGTCGGCGACACGCGGCGTGCCGATCGCGCGGAGCTCGGCGGCAAGCGCGCGGTACACCCCCGCCACGCAGCGTCGCTCGGCGGCTCGCCTCGATACCAGCCAGCCGAGCACGGTGAGCAGCATGGCCCATGCGGCGCCTAGTACGAAGCCCACCGCGGTGTGCCACCAGGGCCGTACTGCGCCGAGCGGGCCCATCGAGATCGCGGCGTACACCAGCAGCTGAAGTCCGGTGACGGAGCCGATGCCGCCGATCGAGCTGAGCTCCGTCGAGACGCCCGCTATGGCGACGAGCGCGATCACCGCGACCCAGCCGTGGCCATGCAGGACCGAGCCCAGGACCAGGCCGACCGCACCACCGCAGGCCGCTGAACCGACCCTGAGCGTTCGGGCTGTGATGGCTCCGCCGTTGTCGATGGCGACGCCGAGTAGCCCGCCGAGCGCCACCAGCAGGCCAGGCACCTGCTGACCAAGCTCGATCCCGGCGACTAGCGGCAGGCAAATCGCCAGGATGGCCCGGAGCATATCGGCCCATGGGACCGGCGATCGCTGCGGCCGGGCGGCCGCTGCTAGCCAGTCCGGAACGGCAGCGTCCAGCCAGTCCGCGACGGCTGGCCTACCCGACGAGATGGCCCGCCGAGGGCCGGTCAGGAGTCTGCCGACAGCCACGGCTGCTGCCACTGCAAGCGCCGCTGCTCTGGCGGGTACAGCGCCCTGAATGTCATCTTCCGGGGAAAATCAGCCTAATGACGAAGATCGCTGGCAGGTCCGCTACATCGCAGCCGTGATCCGCCGTGCCCGCAGACCCCCGTCTGGCGCCACACGTAGATCAGCCGACCGCACCACCACGCTAGCCAGCCCATCGCGGCGCTGCATCCCCCGTGCGAGCAGTGATGCGGCTCACCTGGCCGAACGAAGCCGGAGCCCCAGCGATATCTCCAGCACGCCGAACATGATGAGCCAGACGCTCAGCACGACGACCAGCACGACCAGCGAGATGGCAGGCGTGGCCAGCACGACAATTCCGGCGATGATGCTCAAGATTCCCATGGCTGCTCGCCAGCCGCGGCCATGCATCTCCCGGTGCGATCCCGCCGTGAAGATCTCGATGACGCCGTTGACTACCCAGAAGATCCCGAGCAGCAGGGCGAGGGCGATGATCGTGAGCAGGACATGCCGCACCGCGTACAGGCCCACTATCAGCGAAAGGACCCCGAGCAAGGCAAGCAGGACACGCGTGCCGCTCGTCACGTCCGTCGAGGCGAATGCCGCTACGAGCCGGTACGCGCCAGCAAAGATCAGCTGCACGCCGAAGACAATCGCAGCGGCAAGCAACGTGATGCCGGGCCAGACCACAGCGCAGATCCCGGCTGCCACGGTGATCACGCCGAACACCACCAGCAGGCCCCAGTGCCGCCCGATCCGGCCGATCCCCAGCGGGTCCGCTCCTACGTCTTTCGCCATAGCCCGGCTCTCCGAATCTGGTCTTGGTGACCAAAGGCTGCCGTCAGGATCATGTTGAAGTCAATGACCTCACATTGCCCGGCCGACCCCGCGGTCACGCAGGGTCTTCCGCGTCATAGCGCGGAAGATCTTACGTCACGAAGGGCCAGCCATTTGTCACTCTTTGCTCGTTCACGGCTACTGCGCGTAGCCAAAACTGGCGATGGCGCAATTCGCGCGAATGTGACGTGGTACCGTCGGATTTACCATTCGCTGAGCGACGACTTGCCAGCAGGGCCAGCCGAGACATGACGGGGTTAGCCAGCGAGTAGCGTAAGACCGGACGGCGCGGCGATACCTGCGACGGCACTAGCAAGTGCAGGACCGTTCATGGAGGCATGGCCGAGTTGACGCAGGCACCTACCCAGCCGCCTGGTCCGCCAGGATCGGTAAGGCCGGCCAACCAGTCAGGGACGAAGGTTCCCGTCGGTAGTGCCGCTCCCACCGGTCCGATCGACCGGCTGATGAGCACGGTCATCCGCAAGCTCGCCTGGAGCAAGCTCTCCGATCCCAAGGTAGCCATCAGCGTCTCCGGGCTCGGCCTGCTCCTCGGAATGATCGTCGGCGCCACGGCGCCGAACACCGCGACGTTGCCGATCACGCGTGCGGGACTGGCGCTCCCGCTCTCGCACCTGCTGCCGCCGCTTACCACCTCCGGCGACAACGTCCTCGTGATGGTGCTGGTCTACGCCGGAGACGTCTGCGCCTGCCTCGGACTGGCCGGCATGCTCTGGGCGCATAGCCAGGGATGGCGCCCCCAGCCGCGGCACCTGTTCCTGGCGAGCGCGGCCGTCGTCGCGGTCATGGTCAGCCTCACCCCGGTCGGTTCCTCGGATACCGCGAGCTATGCGGCCTACGGCCGGATAGCGGCACAGGGTGGCAATCCGTACGTATCCAGCCCGAAGGCATGGCTTCCCTATCACGACGGTGGGCAGTACCTCCGGCTGGTCGGCGGGGCCTGGACCAAGGTCTCGTCTGTCTACGGGCCGTTCGCGACCGCGATCCAGAAGTTCGCGGCCTCGATCGGCGGCGCGGACGCCGCCACCACCATCTGGATCTTGATGATCCTCAATGGCGCAGTGTTCCTGGGCGTCGGCTGGCTGCTGCTGAAAACCTCTGACGATCCCGTCCGTGCGACGCTGTTCTGGACTGCCAACCCGGTGCTTATCCAGCAGCTGGTCAGCGGCGGTCACCTCGACACCTTCGTGGCTGGTGCGGCGATCTGCGCGATCCAGGTGGCACGACGGGTCTCTGGTCGCTGGGGCGACGTGCTGATCGGCGTGCTGATCGGCCTCGGCATCGGGATCAAGGCCACCGCGGCGCTGGTGGCGCTTGGCCTGGCGTGGCCGATGCTAATGCGGCGCGAGTGGTTCCGTGTCGGCCGCATCGCGGCGGTATCGCTCGTGGTCGTCGCACTGCAGTACAGCGCCTACGGGCTCAACGCACTTAAACCGCTCTTTGAAGGCGCAAAGTGGGTCATACTGCCGTCTCCCTGGCGGCTCTTCCAGGCGCTGGGAGATGTAACGATCGGCCCTGGCGCGACCACCATCGTCATCGGCTGCCTGTGGCCGATCGCGATGTTCGTCGTCGCGTGGCTGATCTTCCAGCGGATCTCCGCTGAGCAGCCGCCCGAAGTCGTTGCGCCGTTCGCCCTGACATTCGCCTGGGTCCTGGTCTACCCGTGGGTGTTTCCCTGGTACACAGCAATTGCCTGGGTCGCGCTGACCCAGGTTCCGCGCAACCGGATGACTCGGTGGCTGACGATCGTCACAGTCCTGCTCGCCTGCTGGCATTCCGGCGGCGGGCAGCACGCGCCGGGGCAAGTGTGACCTACCGCCAGACACAGAGGATCCCGGCTGCTCACGCGATCGCCGCGCGGGCGGATCCGGTGACCGAAGTGGCCGGCCTCTCCGGGGACGGAGACAGCCAGCCGGCTGCGGCAAGCCGCCCGGTCCGTGACGCGCCGGGCGGCGGTACGGTCAGCCGGTACGCGGCGGCGACCGGCATCCTTCGCCGCCACTGGCTGGCCGCGGCGCTGCTGACAGCCGGCCTGGTGCTCCGGGTGCTGGCGCAGTTCGCTTACCGGCCAGCGCTGTTCTACATCGACTCGGTGAAGTACCTGTACGACGCCGCCGGTAACGATCCGGTGGGCTACACAGCGCCGCTGCGGGCCATCGCCGCGGTGTCGAACCTCGATGTCGTGGTGGCCGTCCAGCATCTGCTCGGGCTGGCTATCGCCGTGGTCATCTACATCGTGCTGCTGCGGCGGGGAGTGTCGCGCTGGCTGGCCGCGCTGGCCATCGCACCGATCCTGCTCGACGCCTACCAGCTGCAGGACGAGCAGGCGATCATGCCCGGCACCTGGTTCGAAGCCCTGATAGTCGCGGGGCTGGCCATCTTGCTGTGGAAACCAGGCGTTTCCTGGCGCCGGGTGATGCTGGCCGGCCTGTTGCTCGGCACGTCGGCCACTGTCGCCCAGGTGGGCGAGGCCCTGATCCCCGCCGCGGCGATCTTCGTGCTGGCGGCGGGCGGACGCTGGCGGCAGGCCATCGGCAAGGCGGCGGTGCTCTGCGTGGCCTGCGTCGTGCCGATCCTCGCCTACTCCACTGGCTCCTACCTGCTCACCGGGAACTTCTTCCTGTCGCATACCGGCGTCACGTCGTTCTACGGCCGGACCGCCGCGGCCGCCGATTGCGCGACCATCAAACTGCCGCCGGCCGAGCGGGCCCTGTGCCCGGATCCCGCCCAGCAAGCCAGAGGAAACGACTGGCTCGAGTACGCAACATACGCCCCGGTGCAGCAGCATTATTACGACAACCACACACTGTCCCGCGGCGAAGTTAACTCACTGGTGACCAATTTCAGCAACAGCGTCGTGCGTCAGCAGCCGCTACGGGTGCTTCATGCTTACCTGCACGACGTGCTGAAGGTGTACGCAGTCGACCGTGTCTCACTTCCCGGCGACCCGCCCGTCTCCCGCTGGCAGTTCCAGACCTCGTTCCCGTACTTTCTTTCGCATGCCACCCCGGCGATCGTGAGGGGGGCCGTCGGCCGGTTCGGCGGCGGCTTGCCTGCCGTCTGGCGGCCCGTTGCGGGGTTCCTGCGCTCCTACCAGCTTGACGGTGGCTACACCCCGGGTCCGCTGCTTCTGCTCTGCACAGTGACCGGCCTGATCGGCTCAGCGTTCGCGCTCCGTCGCCGGCAGTCCCGGGCGGATCGCGAGCCGGCCCTTGCCTGCCTGCTGTTCTTCGCGTCAGCAGTGCTACTGACTCTAGTGTCCGATCTGTTCGTGTTTTCCTGGCGCTACCAGTTGCCAGCTCTCGTCACGCTCGTACCAGCCGGCGCGCTCGGGATCAGCGTGATCATCAGCTCGATCAGGACCCGGCGCACGTCGCGCACTGGTAACGGTGAAGCGGGCAGCCGTGAAATGGGAAGGTACGCGTCCGGATGACGGTGAGCAACCGCGCTAGAGCCGCCAGGCTAGGGTTCCGGAGCCCGTTGATGTGGCCGGGCCGGCAACCCCAGGTGGCTCCACCCGCCGGCGGCGACGACAGGTCCGCGCCGGCCCGGACTCGTATCGTGGTTGTCGGCGGCGTCTTGTTCGCTACGTCATTGGCGCTGTACCTGGTCGTCTTCCAGATCTTCCCCAGGCACCCGTGGTCGATGCTTGACCTGCACGTTTACCTGTGGGGCGG
>DATMMA010000027.1:0-10980 GCA_035570295.1 Streptosporangiaceae bacterium | reverse complement strand
GGCTCCTGACGATGGCGGCGGTATCGCGGCGAGCCCGCGAGTTCGGCACGCTGAAGGCGATCGGCTGGCGCAGCAGGCGCATTATCGGCCAGGTCATGGGCGAGTCGGTGGCGACCGGCGTCATCGGGGGCGTGGCCGGGATCGGTCTCGGCTTCGCCGGCGTGGCGATCATCAACGCGGTAGCGCCGAAGCTGACCGCGGACGTCCCCTCGTCCACCGGGCTGCAGTTCTCCCGGTCCGTCGGCCCGGTCGGCAGCGTCGCCGGTGGCCCGGTGGCCGCTGGCCCGGGCGGACCGCTGGGGACGGCCACGCAGAGCATCCCGGTGCACTGGTCGGCGTCGGTCACGCTCGCCGTCATCGGTCTCGCGGTGCTGCTGGCCGTGGTCGGCGGCCTGCTGGCAGGCGGACTGGGCAGCTGGCGGATCTCCCGGCTCAGGCCGGCTGACGCGCTGGCAAGGGTCGATTAATCGGTCGTCTCCAAGGCAGGACTGAAAGGAACTCATCGATGTACATGCTCACCAATGTCACCCGGCTTTACCAGAAGGGGCGGCACACAGTTCCCGCCGTGCGGGATCTCGACTTGGAGATCCCTGACGGCGACTGGCTGGCCATCCAGGGTCGCACCGGGCACGGCAAGACGACGCTGCTGCAACTGCTGGGCGGGCTGGACCACCCCACGTCGGGCATCATCGAACTGGATGGCCAGAACCTCGGCCGGATGCGCGAGAAGCAGGCGACCCTGCTGCGGGCCACCTCCATCGGGTTCGTGTTCCAGACGTTCAACCTCGTGCAGACGCTCACCGCGGCCGACAACGTGGAAGCCGCGCTGATCCCGCTGCGCACTGGCTGGGCGGAACGGCGCCGCCGCACCGCCGCGGCGCTAGATAGCGTCGGCTTGTCCGACCGGGCCAGGCACTTGCCGTCCGAGCTGTCGGGCGGCCAGCAGCAGCGGGTGGCGATTGCCCGCGCCTTGGTCAAGGAGCCGAAGGTGTTGCTGGCCGACGAGCCCACCGGCAATCTCGACGAGGACACCCGCGAGGACATCATCGCGCTGCTCGAGAAGCTCTGGCGCGAGCGCGGCCTGACGATGGTTCTCGTCACGCACGAGACAGCCGTCGCGCAGCGAGCCAGGCGAATCGCGGTGATGGACAAGGGCAGGCTTGCGGTGCACGCGACCGGGGCAGCAGCCGCGTCAGCCGGGCCGACGCCAAACGACTAGCCGAGGACGATCAGCGTGCGCAGCACTGCCGGAGGTATGCACGTGGATAGCGACAGGACCGAGCAGGAGTGGGCGAGCGAGCTGTCGCCGGACGACGGCACAGACCCGGAACCCACGGGCACCGACCCGGAACCCACGGGTGCCGTGCCGGGAAAGCGCGGCTTTCGTGGCCTGGCTCTGGGGCTCACCTTTGTGGTCGCGCTCGGCGCGGGCGCGGGTGCCGTCTATCTCTACAAGAGCGAGCTCGCCGGGCCTGCGTCGGCCCCAACATCGCCGAGCTCGCGCACCACCATCGGCCCGGCAGGTGCCGGGTTGGTGGAGGGCGTGATGGCGCTGGGCCGGGTGGTGGCGATCCGGCATGACTCCGTCACCGTCGGCAGCGGGCCGGGCCGGGCGATCAGTGCGCGCGCGACGAGCGCGACGGTGTTCACCGGCACGGCCCGGTCGCTGGCGCAGGTGCGGGTCGGTGACACCGTCGCGGCGCAGATCGCGGTGTCGGGCGGCGTGGCGACGCTCGTCCGCCTGCAGGATCCAGCCAGCCAGCCTTGAGCAAGCTTCCGGCTCCGCGTGCTACTACCTTCTCCGTAGCCAGACGGACGGAGGAGGCGGCAATGCGGGTGCTGGTTGTCGAAGACGACATCGAACTTGCCGACACGATCGGCGCGGGGCTGCGGCGCGAGCAAATGGCGGTGGACGTCTGTCATGACGGGGCGGCCGGGCTCGACCGGGCCCTGTTCACCGGATATGACGTGATCGTGCTCGACCGCGACCTGCCGGGCCGGCACGGCGACGAGGTGTGCGCCGAGCTGATGGCAGCGGGATCCCGCAGCCGGGTGCTGATGCTGACCGCGGCGGCGACGATCGAGGACCGGGTCGACGGGCTGGGTCTCGGCGCGGACGACTATCTGCCCAAGCCGTTCGCGTTCGCTGAGCTGGTGGCACGTATCAGGGCACTGCTGCGGCGGGCACAGCCGGCGCTGCCTCCTGTGCTGGCAAGCGGCGACGTGCTGCTCGACCCGGCGCGCCGGATCGCCAGTCGCGCAGGCGAGTCGCTCGACCTAGGACCGAAAGAGTTCGGCATGCTCGAGTTGCTGCTGGCCGCTCAGGGCCGGGTCGTGTCCGCCGAGGAGTTGCTGGAACGGGTCTGGGACGAGATGACGGACCCGTTCAGCTCGGCCGTGAAAGTGACGATGAGCCGGTTGCGGCGCAAGCTGGGTGATCCGCCTGTCATCGAGACGGTCGCTCAAGCCGGTTACCGGATGTCCGCTGATCACGAGCCGGTTGATCGGGTGCCGGCGTGAACCGGCGGTCTGGCGTGAGCCAACCGGGCGCGCGGCGGCTGCTGAGCGTGCAGTGGTTGCCAGGCGTGAGGCGCCGGTCAGTGCGGCTGCGGCTTACCGCCATATACGTGGGCCTGTTCGTGCTGTCCGGAGCCGGGCTCCTCACGATTACTGACGGGCTGGTGGTCAACCACGCGGCGAAGCCGATGCTGATCAGCCACCAGCAGGGTGGCTCGCCCGCCAAGATCGGTGTCGGCGGCCCCGTCTCGGGCAACAATGTTTCAGGCACCACTGGCGCGGATGGCCAGGCCTGTCTGGCTACCCGCAGCGCAGCCGCGCCCGGTCCGCAGCAACTCGAGCCGGAACAACTCAGCCAGTGCGCCACCTACTTCCAAGCGCAAATCGCGGCGCAGCGCGTCGGCTACATCAACACCACGCTGATCGGTTCGGGCATCGCGCTGGCCGCCATGACTGTGGTGGCCGTCGGTCTCGGCTGGCTGATGTCCGGCCGTGTGCTGCGGCCGCTGCGCACGATCACCTGGGCAGCGCGGAACATCTCGGCTAGCAACCTGCACCAGCGGCTGGCGCTACCCGGCCCGCACGATGAGCTGAAAGAGCTCGCTGACACCGTGGACGGTCTGCTGGCCCGGCTAGAGGCGTCGTTCGACGCGCAGCGGCAGTTCGTGGCGAATGCATCGCACGAGCTGCGAACACCGCTAGCCAGGCAGCGCACCCTAGTCGAGGTCGCGCTTGCCGAGCCAGAGCCGACGGTGGCTGGGCTGAGCGCGGCATGCGAGCGCGTCCTGGTGGCGGGACAACAGCAGGAACGCCTGATCGAGGCGCTGCTCACGCTCGCGCGCAGCCAGCGCGGCTTGGACCGCTGGGAGCGGATCGATCTGGTCGCGATCACCGAGGAGGTGCTGCGCGGCCGGGAAGCCGAGGCCGCTGACGCGAACCTGACGGTGAGCTGCACCGTCGCCGACGGGGCGATGGCACCGGACGGCCCAACAGCTGTACTGCTCGGCGATGCGCGGCTTGCCGAGCGCCTTGTCGCCAACCTGGTCGACAACGCGGTCCGGCACAACGTGCCTGGCGGCTGGATCAGTCTGCGGGTCGGCCCCGAGCACGGGCAGGCTGTGCTGACTGCGGCGAACTCCGGCCCGGTGGTGCCACCAGGCGAGGTGTCCAGGCTCTTCGCCCCGTTCCAGCGGCTCGGCGGTGGCCGGGGCGCAACCACACGGCAGCGAGACGGCCAGGGGCTGGGCTTGTCGATCGTGAGTGCCATCGCCGCCGCGCACGGCGCCGACCTGCAAGCGCGCGCCCGGCCGGACGGCGGCCTGCACGTGGAGCTCAGGTTCCCGCCGCTGCCAGCCCGGGCGCTGTACGCGCAGGCGAGGGCGTGACATGCTGGCGGCGCTGACTGTTGTCACGTGCGCGGCGTTGGGCCGGCGGTCAGCCGGAGAGCGTCATGGTCAGGTCGCGCTGGTGGCTAGCCGTGGCCGGGGTTCCTGCGCTGTGTGCGGCGGTGGCGGGGTGCAGTTCCGGCGGGTCGGCGACATAAAAGTCTTCGTGATCATGGTCGGCGGAGCCACCAGCGTGCTTAGCTGCCGTCCGGGTAACCGCCGCGATGCAGGACCATCGGGAAGTGGGGCAGCGTTGCCGGCTGACGAACAGTGGCTCGCCAGCAAGACGGGTCCGGCTCAAGACCGGCGAACAGCGGTGAGCCTGGCCCGCCGTCGCCTGCCAGCTCCTCCAGCGCCAACCGGAGCTCATCAACAGCAGCGCCCCCGAGGCTGATACGCCAGCGCTGCTCGATCTCATCGGTAAGGCTGAGGTATGTCTGCCTGGCGGCGGCACCGTCTGGCGTGAGCTTGACGACCTTCCACTTACCGCCTGCCGAGTCGGACTCGATCACGCAGAGATCGCGGCCACCAGCGAAGCCGGTTGCCATCGCCAGGCCTTCGGTCGACACGCCGGTGAGCACGGGCAGGTCGCGAACCCGCTTGCCGTCCTCATCAAGTACGCGCAGCAGGTTGGCCGAGATTGCCAGCGACAAATTTGTCTCGTGCTCGAACCCGATGGCGAATGCGAGCAGGACCCTGGCGAGCAGCCACGGCAGCGGCAACGCGGGCCGGCTGTCCGAAGGAACCTCGCCGTCAGCGGCCGGGCGGGCCGGGGCAGCCAGGTAGCGGTCCGCGTTACGGACCTTGCTGACGCTCAGCAGGCCGTAGCCCAGTATGGGCAGGCAGTCCGGCAGGCCGTCGGCCAGTTGATCGGCCACGGCCTGCAGTGGCGCTGTCAGCCTTTCGATCTGAGTCGCCCCGAAGCGGTCGCGCCAGCGTTGCTCGATCACCCCGGTCAACGGTTCCCAGGCTTCGCGCGCACGCATGCCGCGGACCGTGGCACGAGCCAGCAGGTCCTTCTCCGGCGGCTTGGTCCGGGCATCCGCCGGGTCCGGCTCGAGCGTGAGGTAGCCCCACCGGCGCATGCCGTCGAGGTTCGTGCCGCAGCGGGCCAGCCTGGCAACCTCTGCGACCTTGACCGGATCCGTGCCGACGTAGCGCATGCAGTTCAGCCACATCGCCATCGAGACGAGCCAGACGCCGTCGCGCGGCCCGCCGAGGCGGGTGGTGCGGTGGCGGATTTGCCCTTCAGCCGCGTTGTCGAACTCGATGGTGAACGCGACGAGGGCCTGCGACAGTAACGCCGATAGCGGCAACCGGCCGGGGCTGGCGCCGTCAGGCACGATGACCGGCATGGCGGCCCGGCTGCGGCACGGCGGGCCTGGCTGTGCCCGGCCTCGCCGGGAGTTGCCCGACGGGAGCGAGGCCGACGAGGCTGTAGTACGTCACGACGGCGATGGCGACGTGCATGACCATCAGCACCGCGACGGCATCTGTGGGCTGGCCGCCGTGGAGGATGTACAGGTCAGGCAGCCACAGGACCAGCGTGACCACAATGGCCGACAATCCGAACAGCCAGCGGGGCCGCGAGCTGACCCTGGTCACGACGGGCCAGCCGATGCAGGCGATGATGACGCCGATCACGGTGAGCTTGGCGTAGTCGTGGAACTGAAAGTGCACGTAGCCCTTGGTCGACGGGAACGCCGCCTGGCCGATGACCACGCACAGCGCGTCCGCTGCGAGCGAGCCGACGATGGCGGTCACCGAGGCGACCAGGACGCGCAGCCAGTTAGGCTGGCGGTGCTGAGGGGCGAAGTCGATGTGTACCAGGGACAAGGCGCTAGTCAGCATGACGGCGACAATATCTGGGAACGAGGGGTGACCCGGCCGGTCAGTTAGCCGTGTTGACCTTGCCATGGGGTGCTCCTTGCCCGTTTCTGAATCTAGGAGAGGTCCGGCTATCAGCACTACATCGGCGCCCGCAAGCGCGACCAGCCGCACCAGCGGCGACCCGGCCGCTGTCATTCATACCGAGGACCTGACCAAGGTCTATGCCGGCGCCGACTTTGCCGCCGTCGACAAGCTGAACCTCGACGTCATGACTGGCGAGATCTTCGGTCTGCTCGGACCTAACGGCGCCGGGAAGACGACAACGGCCGGGATGCTCACGACGAGGGGTGCCGACCTCGGGGACAGCGCTGCTGGCGGGCATCGACGTCGCAGCCCATCCGGCACTGGCCAAGCAGCTCAGCGGGATTGTCTCGCAGCAGAACACGCTGGACCGGCAGCTCACAGTCTGGGAGAACCTGTACTTTCACGGCCGCTTGTTCGGCATCGGCGCGCGGGAGTCCCGGCGGATTGCCGACCAGCTGCTGGAGCAGTTCCAGCTGTCCCGGTGGGCGAAGGCATCGGTTTACGCGCTGTCCGGCGGCATGGCACAGCGGCTGATGGTGGCGCGCGCCATCTTCCATCGCCCGTCGGTCCTGTTTCTGGACGAGCCGACAGCGGGCCTCGACCCGCAAAGCAGGCTGGCGCTCTGGGACCTGCTCGGGGAGCTGCACCAGGCCGGCCAGACGATCCTGCTCACCACGCACTACATGGAAGAAGCCGACCAGCTTTGTGACCGGGTGGCGATCATGGATCATGGCAAGATCCTGGCGCTGGACACCCCGGCAGCGCTCAAGCAGAGCATCGGCGCCGACAACGTCGCCACCATCAAGACGGCCGGCGACGCCGGCCGTCTCGCCGAGTTGCTGGCCGCCGACGTGGCGGGCGTCACCCGGACACGTCTCGTCGACGGCGGGCTGGAACTGCACGTTAAGGGCCGGGAACGGCTGATACCGCGCATCGTCCTTGCGGCCGAGCGCGGTGGCTACGACCTGGTCGACCTGTCGGTTGCAGAGCCCAGCCTGGAGACCGTGTTCATCAGCCTGACAGGTAAGGAACTGAGGGACTAATGGCCACGTCCGTAACCCGGCAGCAGTCGCCGCCGGCCAAGACGATCGGCGGCGGGCCTACCCGCTCGGTTGCCGCCGCAAGCTGGACCGCGCTCGGCGCGCTGATGCTGCGTGACCTGGTAGTACTCCGCAAACATCTGTGGGAGTTCGTGCTGCGGACGATAATCCAGCCGTTCCTGCTTTGTTTTGTGTTCTTGTATGTCTTCCCCAAGATCGGCCAGGGGATCGGCGGTCACGGCGCCGTGGCTGAGTCGGCGTTCGCGACGATCCTGGTGCCGGGAGTCGTGGGCATCTCGGTGATGTTCCAGGGCGTCCAGTCGATCGCGCTGGCAATGGCGCAGGAGTTCGGGTTCACCAGGGAGATCGAGGACCGGGTGCAGGCGCCATGCCCGATCTGGCTGGTAGCGATCGCGAAGGTGCTGTCCGGCGCGGCTCAGGGCGTGCTTTCGGCGATCATCGTGCTGCCGATCGCGTCGGTGGTGCACGCGCCCGGCGTGCACGCGCATCTGACACTGGACTGGCTGCTGATCCTCACGTTCGTGCCACTATCCTGCATTGCGATGGCTGGACTCGGCCTGGTGCTCGGCACCAGCTTCGAGCCGCGGAACATCGGGCTGATGTTCGGGTTCATCATCCTGCCGATCACCTTCCTCGGCGGTACCTACTATTCCTGGACCAGGCTGGCGCCGGTCACCGTCGGCGGCTGGCACTGGCTGCAGACGATCGTGCTGATCAACCCGCTCATCTACGTCAACGAGGGCATGCGGGCCGCGTTCACGACCGCGCCGCACATGCACCTGTACGTCATCTACCCGGTGGTTGCCGCGTTCGGCGTCGTCTTCCTGACCATCGGCCTGCGCAACTTCCGGCGCCGCGTGCTGTCCTGACTGAACCCGGTCAGTTCGCGACGGCGATGTGCCTGCGCACGGTCGCCGGATCGCCGATCGCTGACAGCATGCACGCAGCCAGGTCCGCCCTGGACACGGCGAGGCTACGGGGGAGGCCGCCGTCGATCCTGCTGCGGTAGCGGCCGGTGACCTGCCCGGCGGTCAGCCGCGGCGGCCTAACGATCGTCCAGTCCAGGTCGGTAGCCTCGACCTCAGCTTCGGCGGCTCGCATGTCGGCGCAGACATGCCGCAGGGCGGTGCGCCGCACCAGGGGCTTGATCAGCCGCAGGTAGGGACTCTCGCCGTCATCAGCAACGATCGACCCGCTCACGGTCAGCAGCCGCCGCGCTCCGGCCTTCTGCATGGCCGCGATGATGCTGCGGACGCTGTCCTGGCTGACCGTCGTTACCCCAGTGCCGCGCGGGCCGATCGCGGTGAGCACCGCGTCCGCCCCAGCCACCGCCGGGGTGATCGCCGCCGGGTCCATGACGTCGGCGGTGTCCACTTGCAGTCGTGCTGTCAGTTCCGGCGACGACGTGCGGACGGTCAGCCGAGCCGGGTCGCGAACGATAGCGGTGACGTCATGCCCGGCGGCCAGTGCCTGCTCGATCAGGCAAGTCCCGGTACCACCGGTCGCGCCGAAAATTGTGAGCCTCACGATGCTTGCCTTCCAGTACATTGGTGCTGTCTCTCATAAGATACGGAGACCATATCATATGAGTTCCGAAATACATGGGCCAGATCCGGAGCGCGCGCGACGGCTGCTGACCCGCGCCGTCAAGGAGGCGCTGCGTGATCTGGGCGGCGAGCTTTCCCGGCTCAACCAGAGCGTCGGGGGTCGGCTCGAGCTCAAGGGAACCGACCTCGAGTGCCTGGATCTGATCACCAGGCACGGCCCGATCAGCCCGAGTGCGCTGGCCAGGCGGACCGGGCTGCATCCGGCTACGATGACCGGCGTCCTTGACCGGCTAGAGCGCGACGGCTGGATTGTCCGTGACCGCGACCCGGCAGACCGTCGCGGCGTCCTGATCCGGGCGCAGCGGGGCCGCGGGGCCGAAGTGCTGCGACTCTACCTCGTCGACTCGGGGATGAACGCGGCGCTCGACCAGATCTGCGCGCAGTACTCCGGTGACGAGCTTGAACTGCTGGCCGGGTTCCTGCGCAGCACGGCAGCGGCCGGCCGGACCGCGGCGGAGAAGCTGGCCGCCGACTGACTTTGCCACCTGCGGAGCGTCCGTTCACCTGGGTGGTCGCCGTGATTCGCCTGAGCGTCATCGGGCGCGCGTAGAACGAATCTCGTCCTTGTTTCATCCGCGGTCCACGAAAGAAGGCGCTTTGCCCCCCACAGCTACGCGCACTGCGAAGTTCGCTGCCGCCATCTCGGCGGCCCTGGCGAGCCTGGCACTCGCCGGGCCAGCCCTGGCGGCGCCCGGTGCTCATGGCAGTCACCAGACCAGTTCGCGCTCGCCGCGCCTCCAGGTGCGGCAGCTCATCGACGGGATGAAGCTCTCGCACACATTTGTCCCGGCCACGTCCACCACGAAGGCCACGGAGCACCTTGCTAATCCGGACGACATCACCGTCCTCGGCCATCACCTCTTCACAGCCTTCCAGAATGGCGTCGGGCCGCAGGGCGAGCCGAGCACGGACGGCAACACTGACAGCACCGTCGTGGAGTTCACCGCTCGCGGCAAAGTCGTGCATCAATGGGACCTGCACGGCAAGTGCGATGGCATCACCGCCGATACGCAGCGCGGCGTGCTGATCGCCACCGTCAACGAGGACGCCAACTCCAGCATCTACACGATCAGGCCAGGCGCTCCGAAGGGTAGGCAGCTCACCCACTACAGCTACAACCGGCCGTTGCCGCATGGCGGCGGGACGGATGCCATCTCGATCTACCATGGCCTGGTCCTGATCAGCGCATCAGCCCCCGGCACGACTGGCAATCCGGCCCCGCAGGCCGCCTATCCGGCTGTCTACTCGGTGACGTTCAACTCGGCTAAGCACGTTGCCAAGGTCCGGCCGCTGTTCGGCGACGAGGCGAGCGCGACTGTCGCCAACGTCGGCTCAAGTGAGGGCAAGCGGGTCCAGCTTGCGCTGACTGACCCGGACTCGAACGAGCTCGTGCCAGCCTCGGCCCGCCGGTTCGCCGGCGACTTCATGGAGACCAGCCAGGGCGACCAGCAGCAGATCTTCGTGCAGCCCAAGGGCAGGCTGGGCAGCCACCTGACGGTGCTGACCTTGTCGCGGTCGGTGGATGACACTGCCTGGGTGCGCAGCCGGGCCGGTGCGCTCTACGCCACCAACACCGGCGGCGACACTGTCGACGTTGTTACCGGCCGCTTCCGGCCAGGCAGCATCATCGTGGCGGCAACGCCGTGTGACGCCAGCAACGCTCCGGCCACCTGCCCGGGTCCGGGCTTCCCGGCGAACTTCCTCGGTCAGCTCAACCCGTGGACCGGGCACATCAGCCGGGTGCGGCTGACCGGCCCGGTACTCAACCCGCAGGGCTTGGTGTTCATCGCTCGCGGCTGGAATGTGATTCCAGGCTGAGCCAGCATGTCCTGTCAGCGGGCGGCTCTCCGGAATCCCGGAGAGCCGCCCGGCCTCGTCGCGGCGAAATTCGCCGCCAGCTCCAGGTCGGCTTCAGCGATGTGGCGGGGGTCGTCGACAAGGTCGATCGCAACGATCTTCGCGCCGGTGATCGTGAACCCTACGAGCGTGATCGGCCGGCCGTCTGCGGCCGTGACGACGCCGGCGGTTCCGTTGATCACTATCGGCAGGGTGACCTGAGCGACTCGCGTGAAGGGGAACGCGCGTCGGGCCACCGCTGCAGCACCGCAAAGCACCTCGGCGCCGTTGGAGCGCAGGACGACGTCCGGGTCCAGAGCCTTCAGCAGCGCGTCGAAGTCGCCATTGCGAGCGGCGGTGAGGAAGGCATCGGTGATTGCCCGCTGCCGGGTCAGGTCGGTGCCAGGGACCGGAGCTACGCCCTGGACCCTCCGACGGGCACGACTGGCCAGCTGGCGGGCCGCGGCCGGCGAGCGTCCGACGATGGCCGCGATGTCATCGAACGGGACGGCGAAGATGTCGTGCAGGATGAATGCGAGCCGTTCGGCGGGCGCCAGCGTGTGCAGGATTACCAGTAGCGCGGGACCGATCGATTCGGCAAGCAGTGCTTCCTGCTCGGGGTCGATGCCGTCCGCGTCACTGACGACTGACTCGGGCAGG
>DATMMA010000026.1:0-10599 GCA_035570295.1 Streptosporangiaceae bacterium | reverse complement strand
TGAGGGTCTTGGGCTGGGCCGCACTCGTCGAGCGCCAGTGGTTCATCCCGGACGGGATCCACTACACCTCTCCCGGGTACGTACAGCGGTCTCGCCTCATCGCTGAAGCGCTGGCCGTGGCCTTCCCGCAGGCCGCCTCGCTACAGCGGCTGCCGACGCTGGACCAGCGGTTCCTGGCGGCGCAACAACGCGCCAGTTGCCTGGTCAGCTAGCCGCAATCAGCTAGGTCGCCGGCTCAGGATGGCCGCGAGGCCCCCACCTTGACAAAGTTAACCTCTGAGTTAACATTAACCCAGAGGTTAACTGACTTGGCAGACGAAGACAGGGACGCTGTGCTCGACAGCGTGCTGGAGGCGCTCGCGAACCCCCACCGCCGCGAGATCGTCTACGTCCTCGGCCTGCAGCCTTGCGCTGTCAGCCAGCTCGCCAGGATGCGAGGCCTGTCGCTCCCGGCGATCCACAAACACGTCAAGGTTCTGGAGAACGCGGGCCTGGTCAGCCGGCGCAAGACCGGCCGCACGACCTACCTGATCCTGAACCCGCGGCGGCTTCGGCTGCTCCAGGACTGGGCAGGCCAGTTCCACACCTACTGGGGCAGCGACGAGGCGTCCTTCGAGAACTACAACACCTACCTCAGCACCGACCCGGATCGCCGGCCGCGGCAGGGCTAATTCAGATAGGAGCGCGAAGTGAAGAAGTTCGTCGTACTGACCTACGGGTTCGTCCCTCCCACCGACGAAGTCCAGCAGGCGTGGGGCGAGTGGTTCAAGTCGGTCGGGCCCCGCCTGGTCGACCCGGGCAGCCCGTTCGGCCGTGGCATCGAGGTCACCAGCGATGGCCGCACCGAACTGACCCTCCAGTCGCCATCCCCGCTGGTCGGCTACTGCATCCTCAACGCCGACAGCCTCGAAGAGGCCGAATCGCTCGTCCGCGACATGCCGATCATTGAAAGCGTCCGCGTCTACGAGGCCCACTCCATGTAGCCGCGGCAGGCATAGCTCTGTTAACGCGGCAGGATCTCGGCCAGGTCGAACTTGACCGGTTCCTCGAGCTGGCCGAATCCGCACGAGCGGGGATCGCGGTCGTCGCGCCACCTGACCCATTGCGCCGTGTGCCGGAACCTGGTGCCTTCCATGTGCTCATACCGGACCTCAGCCACGCGCTCTGGCCGGAGCGGCACGAAAGAAAGGTCTTTCCCGGCGTTCCACCTGCTGCCTTCGGCCTCGCGCGGGTGCCGGACACGGTCCTGCTGAACTTCACCGGCCCAGTTCCAGGGATGTCCTTCGAAGCTGGTGACCAGGGGCTGGACTTCGGTGAACAACTCGCGGCGCTTGGCCATCGGGAACGCGCCGACGACACCGACGCTGGCCAGGCGCCCTGCGTCGTCATACAGCCCGAGCAGGAGTGAGCCGATCGCATCGGGGCCGCTCTTGTGCAGCCGGTACCCGGCTACGACGCAGTCCGCCGTCCGCTCGTGCTTGATCTTGAACATGACCCGTTTGTCCGGCTGGTAAGGGCCAGTCAGCGGCTTGGCGACAACCCCGTCCAGACCCGCGCCTTCGAACTGGCTGAACCAGCCGGTCGCAACTGCCTTGTCCCTGGTCGCGGGGGTCACGTACACCGGCGGCGCCGCGGCTCCCAGCGCTTGCGAGAGCATGGACCTTCGCTGCTCGAACGGCAGGCCGGTGCAGTCTTCGTCACCAAGCGCGAGCAGGTCGAAGGCGACGAACGAGGCCGGCGTCTGGCGGGCCAGGAGACGCACCCGGCTGTCGGCCGGATGGATCCGCTGCAGCAGCGCCTCGAAGTCGAGCTTGCGGCCCTCGGCGTCCGGGATGACGATCTCGCCGTCAATCACGCACCGCTCCGGGAAGTTCGCCAGCACCGCATCGACGACCTCGGGAAAGTACCTGGTCATCGGGCGCTCGTTGCGGCTGCCGATCTCCACTTCCGCGCCGTCACGGAAGATCACGGAGCGAAAGCCATCCCACTTCGGCTCATAGCTCAGCGCGCCGTCCGGGATGTCTTTGACTGACTTGGCGAGCATCGGAGAGACAGGGGGCATGACCGGCAGATCCATTGCCCCATCATGGCCGATGCCAGCCGCTGACCCGCTATCGATGCCAGGATTCCGGCTGCCCTGCTCGTGCGCGTTCCGTCCCGGGATGCTTGGTGCGGGCGGCGAGGTTGTCCTGATATGAAGGCACCAAGGCCTGTAGTTAGTACCTGGCGCTAGGGAGCCTTTCATGAAGGTGCCGCTCACTATCGGGGATTACCTCAGCCGCGGCGCGGCTGTCTACGGTGACCGGACGGCCGTCTTTGACGAGCCTGGCACGGCCGGCTCGCTGGGTACCCTGACCTACCGGGAGCTGGAGCGCCGTGCTCGCGGTATGGCGCTGGCGCTGGATGCCATGGGAGTCGGCCACGGCGAGAGGGTCGCGATCGTCAGCCCGAACGCAGCCCGCTTCCTGATCAGCTATTTCGGCGTCAGCGCATACGGCCGGATCCTGGTCCCGGTCAACTACCGGCTGAATGCAGACGAGATCAGCTACATCATCGGCCATTCCGGCACATCGGTGCTGCTAGTGGACCCTGAGTCGGAGGAGAGCCTGCGCGGCATCAGCGCCAAGCACAAGATCGTGCTGGACGGATCGGCCGATGCCGAGCTTTTTGCTGCCGCTCCCGACGGCGCGCAGCCTGCCGAGTGGGCCGCTGACGAGGACGAGACCGCCAGCATCAACTACACCAGCGGCACGACGGCGCGGCCGAAGGGGGTGCAGCTCACGCACCGCAACTGCTGGCTGAACGCGGCGACGTTCGGCTGGCACACCGGCGTGACCGACCGGGACGTGTTCATGCATACACTGCCGATGTTCCACTGCAACGGCTGGGGGATGCCGTACGCGGTGACCGGCATGGGCGTTCCGCAGGTCGTGGTGCGCAAGATTGACGGCGAGGACATACTGCGCCGGATCGAAGCGCACGGCGTGACGCTGCTGTGCGGAGCGCCGGCCGTGGTCGCCGCCATCCTCACTGCCGCTGGCGATCGGCGGGCTGCCGGGCGGGACATTCCCGGCGCCGGCACCGTCCGGATCGTGGTGGCGGGCGCGCCACCGCCCTCGAAGACCATCGAGCTGGTCGAGGCGGAGCTCGGCTGGGAGTTCATTCAGATCTACGGGCTGACCGAGACCGCGCCGCTGCTGACCATCAACCGCGCCGTAGCGGAGTGGGACGACATGCCCGCCGTCGAGCGGGCCCGGCTCCAGTCACGTGCCGGCGTCCCGGCCGTCGGCGTGCAGATCCGGACCGATGCGGAAGGCGAGGTGCTAGCCAGGTCCAATCATGTGTTCGCCGGGTACTGGGAGCAGCCCGAGGAGTCGGCTAAGGCGCTGGATGGCGGCTGGTTCCATACCGGCGATAAGGGCCACATGGAGGCCGGCGAGTACCTGGTGATCTCGGACCGGAAGAAAGACGTCATCATCTCCGGTGGCGAGAACGTCAGCTCGGTGGAGGTGGAGGACTGCCTCTACCAGCATCCCGCGGTGGCCGAGGCAGCGGTGATCGGCATTCCGGATGCCAGGTGGGGCGAGACGGTGAAAGCCCTCGTAGTGCTCCGCTCGGGCAGCGCCGCCACTGACGCGGACCTAATCGAGCACTGCCGGTCACGGCTCGCGCATTTCAAGTGCCCGACATCTGTCGAACTGCGGGATTCGCTGCCCAGGACAGCTACCGGCAAGCTGCAGAAATTCAAGCTGCGCGAGCCGTACTGGCAAGGCCTCGACCGCAAGGTCAACTAGGGCCGCGGTCAGTTCGCCGCTGCCGCCCTGGCCAGAATCTCCTCGACGATGGCCGACTTGGCGTCAGCGTAGTGCTGGACGTGACGCCAGGTGCGCTTGGCGAGCTCTCGCTTGATCTCCAGGTAGGCGGCCCGGTCGGCGTCGTTGACGCGCAGCCAGTCGCGGAAGAGCAGCATCTTGTCGATCTCGGCTGCGCCAGCAGTGAAGACGTGGAGGTTGATGTCGGTGTCCGGCCCCTTGAACAGCCGGTGCTCGAACCAGTCAGGCTCTCGCAACCGCAGTCTGTAGCCGGCCGCTTCCAGAGCCGGCACGTAGGCTGGCTCGTTGGCTGAGTCCGGCACGGCCAGCACGATGTCGATGATCGGCTTGGCCGCCAGACCGGGAACGGAAGTGGAGCCCGCGTGCTCGATGAGCACGGCCGAGTGGCCGAGCGCGGCCCGGATGCGGCTGGCCTCCCGGCTGTAGTGCACCGCCCAGGCAGGGTCGTACTCGGCAATGGTGATCGGGCCGTTGTGCGGGGTTACCGGTCCGATCCGGCCCCGCTGCAGTTCCTCGTCGCCTATCGGCGTTCGTCCGGATTCGGCTGTTGCGGGCGGCATGGATCAAGCCTGCCATCAAAGTCGGCTACCGGCGATGTTAGCGTTCGGCGCGTTCTGTCGTTCGGCAATGCAAGCGGAGAGGCCTGCCAGTGGCGAGTACGGGTAGGGCCGGAGGGCTGAGTGGCGGCGCGGGACCGTCGATTACCACGGTCGAGTATCGCGGCATCGAGTACATCCCGCCCACCGAGCGCTGGGGCAAGCCAGGCAACCTGTTCTGGATGTGGGCCGGGGCTGTCTGGAACGTCGAATTTGTCGTCTACGGGGCTCTTGCCATCCTGGTGTACGGGTTGTCCTTCGCCCAGGCCGTCGTCGTGATCCTGATCGGCAACCTGTTTTATCTGCTCACTGGACTGGCCAGCGTTCAGGGTCCGCAGGCGGGAACGACCGCTTTCGGCGTTAGTCGCGCACCGTTCGGGCCTAACGGCAACAGGCTGCCGTCGTTTCTCAACTGGATGACGCAGGTCGGATTCGAGATCGAGGGCATCGCGCTGATCGTCTTCGCAGCCATCCTGCTGACATCAAAGGCGGGCTTCGCGGCTGGAACCGAGGCGAAGGTCATCTTCATCGTGCTGGCGGTCGCAATCCAGGCGGTGCTGCCGCTGCTCGGCCACGCCGCGGTGGTCAAGGTGCTGCGCTGGCTTGCGGTCCCGTTCGTCGTGCTGTTCGCCTTGATGGCGGCACTGACTGCGTCGAAGGTCAACCTCAGCGAGCACGCGCACGGCGCTGGCTGGGGCGCACTGACCATCGTCCTTGCGCTGGTGATCTCAGGTGGCGGCCTCAGCTGGACGGAGAACGCGAACGACTATTCCCGGTACCTGCCGCGCAGCGCGGACAAGAAGCGGATCGTGCTGGCCGTAGCCCTCGGCGGCGCCATCCCGTCGGCGCTTCTGGAGATCCTCGGGGCGGCGATAGCTACCGGGGTGCATAGTGCGAAGACCCCTAACGGACTGGTGGCCGGTTTCCCCAGCTGGTTTGTCTGGCCGTACCTGATCTTTGCCATCCTGCAGCTCTTCGCCATCAATACCCTGGATCTCTACTCCTCGGGCGTCACGCTGCAGAGCCTCGTCCCTGGCCTGAAGCGGCTGCACTGCGTCGCGATCGACACCGTGATCTGCGGCGCGCTTGTCGCCTACGCCGTGTTTTCCGCGCACTTCTACACCCTGCTGGCCGAATTCTTGATGTTCATCATCGTGTGGCTCGGGCCGTGGTGCGCGATCTACCTGGTGGACAGCTGGCTGCGGCGCAACCGGTATGACCATGACGGGCTGCTGAACGAGCGCGCCGGCCGGTATTACCGCAACGGCGGCGTCCACTGGCCCGCGATCGTCGCGCAAGTGACCGGGATGGCCTGCGCGGCGCTATGGCTCAACGCCTACTCGCCGTACGTCGGTCCGCTTGCCAGCCGCACCGGTGGCAGGATCGGCTCGGACTTCAGTGTGTTCGTCGGTCTGATCGTCGGCGGTGTCGTCTACTACTTGCTGGCTGGGCGCTCGGTGCGAGCCGAGGGTACAGCAACGCCAGCCGCGACCTGAGAAGGAGAACAGATGGCAGCCGGGCATACAGCGCTCGTGACGGGCGCCAACCACGGCATCGGTGCGGCCACTTCGATCGCGCTTGCCAGGACCGGGTGCGCGGTGCTGTGCAGTTACCTGCGGGTCGAGGACAAGCCCGATCCGGGAACGCCGCAGGCTTACCGGGACCTGCGCGGCCAGTCTGCCGGTGAGGTGGTTGCGCAGATTGAGTCGGCCGGCGGCCGCGCCGTAGCGGTCGAGGCCGACCTTTCCGATCCGAAAGTTCCTGCCCTGCTCTTCGACGCCGCGGAGGAGCAGCTCGGGCCGGTCGACATCCTGGTGAACAATGCGACCGGATGGATCCAGGACACCTTCAGCCCGGCAAGTGCCGACGCTCACGGCCGCTCGCTCCGCCCGGTTACCGCTGCTACCTGGCGGCAGCAGTTCACCGTGGATGCGATGGCGCCTGCGCTGCTGATCGCCGAATTCGCGCGCCGCCATGTCGCCCGCGGATCGACCTGGGGCCGCATCATCGGCCTGACGTCCGGCGGCGACCTCGGGTTTCCCGCTGAGGTCTCCTACGGCGCTGCGAAGGCGGCGCAGGTCAACTACACGATGTCGGCGGCTCTCGAACTCGCGGCGCACGGCATCACTGCGAACATGGTCTATCCGCCAGTCACCGACACTGGCTGGGTCACCGATGCGGTGCGCAGCTTTGTCGAAACGAGCTCCGAGCATTTTCGCGTCGCGAGCCCAGATCAGGTCGCAGCCGTCATCGCCTACCTGGCCAGCGACGAAGCCGGTCTGATTACCGGCAATACCATCACCTTGCGTTGATCCGCTTGCCGCTCCTTAACCTGGTCCCGCCTATGGCGCAGGGTGCCGGAAATTTCCTGCCACGGCTCGGCGACATGGAGCAGCGTTACGCGGGCTCGCGCGTCTCTGTCACATGAACCTGCTAACCGCGTGGCAGCAAACCGAGGGCGCTGACTGCGTCACTCCCGGTGGCGGGACGGACGCCGATACGGCGGTGACCGCCCTGTACGCCGAGCACGCCCTCGGGCTGACCCGGCTCGCGCACGTCATGCTCGGCGACCGGCCGGCCGCCGAGGACGTAGTGCACGACGCGTTCGCCGGCCTGTACCGGAACTGGCAGCGCCTGCACGACCAGGCGAGGGCACAGGCGTACCTGCGTACGTCGGTGCTTAACGGGTGCCGCACGGTCTTGCGCCGGGCCGGCCGGCCCCTGCTCTTCGACGTAGTCGAGCACGAACCCGGTGCGGAGGCCTCGGTCCTGGCCAGCGCCGACCGCGCTGCCGTCCTGGCTGCGCTCCGCGGCCTGCCCGACCGGCAGCGCGAGGCACTCGTGCTCCGCTTCTACCTCGACCTTCCGGACGCCGAGATCGCGGCGGCGATGTCCGTCGGGGAGTCCACCGTCCGCTCCACCATCCACCGCGGCCTCGCCGCCGTCGCACGCATCCTTGCGAAGGAACTGTCATGACACCGCGCACCGGAACGCCAGCACCCGTCGAAGACCTGCTCCGCGCCGCCACTCTGCACGCGGCGGCGGAGATCCACCCCGGCTCCATCGCGCCACTCGACATTGAGTCCCTCAACCTGGGACACGCGCGCCGCTCTTCCCGCCCAGCAGGGCGTGCACGCCCGAGCCGGGCCCGTTTCTCGCGGATCCTCGTGCCCCTGGCCGGTGCCGCGGCGGTCGTGATCGTCGCCGGCCTGTCGGTGACGCTGCCCCATATACTCGCCGCACACCCGGCCGCAGCCCACGGTCACAAGCCGGGCAGCGCGGCCGCGAGCAGCGCGGCCGATCCGACGGACTCGGTTCCCCCCTTGTACGCCACCCTGACCGGGACAGTCTCGCCCTGGCAGCGTCACCCCATGGACATCGACATCCGGCAGTCTTCGACCGGCCGGGTCATCGCACGGGTCGCCCCGCCGGCCCCGTTCAAGTCCTTCTCCGCCGTCCTGCCGGGCAAGGACGATACCACGTGGGTCGTCGGCGCCCAGCCGTGGCAGCCGGTGACCAACGCCCGGTTCGTCAACAACAACAGCGCCGCCCCGGTCACCCTGTTCCTGCTGCGAGTCGACCTGGCGACCGGTCACACGTCCTTCACCAAGCTGCCCGTGCCGGCGATCGCCGGAGACCTTCTCCAGGGAGCCGCGCTCTCGCCCGGCGGCGCGAAACTGGCGGTCGCCACCGGTCAGCCCGGCAGCCTGTCGGTGAGCGTGTACGACCTTCCCGCCGGGTCCGTCCGCACCTGGTCGGTGACGGGCATGGATGCCAAAGGCTCGGGTTTCGCGCCTACGGGCACGGCACTCCCCGGCGTCCTTTCATGGCTGTCCAACGGACAGACGCTCGCCTTCAACTGGGTTGGCAAGCCGGGCTACGTCAACGACCTGCGGACGCTCGACACAGCACAACCGGGCGGGGACTTGCTATCCGACAGCCGGCAGTTCTTCACCGTGCCGGGTAACTTCGGCTGCCAGGGCCTCCTCACGGTAAGCCCGGACGGGACGACGGTCACCTGCGGAGGAACGACTAGCACCGGCAGCCTGACACCCCCGATCACCTACGGATTCGCCGAGTTCTCCGCCTCGACAGGCAAGCTCCTCACCGTGCTCGACCCGGTCGTCGAGAAGACTAATAACGCGCCGGAGCAGGACATCTTCTACTGGGACGGCACCATCCTGATCGGCGACTACGGCAGCGACCAGTCGAATGCCGCCACCTACCGGGCGTTCGCCCTGCACAACGACGGCCGCACGCAGGTCATACCATGGCGTGCCACCGCCACCGGCCAGGACGGCTCGCCCATGCAAGCGGCCTGGTAGCACGCGTCAGGCAGCAGTTGCGCGCGCCATCAGCTAGCCAGCGGCAGACCGGACCCAGGGCACTCCCTGGGTCCGGTCTGCCAGGTCCACCGCGGCCTTCCCAGCGCCGGCCGCAGTACTGCCCGCGCAGGGCCCGGGGGATGCGCGCCGCGCCGTCGGTAACTGGCCACTCGCGGCAGCCCTACCCCGGCTGTCACGACCCACCGTGCCGGGCTAGTGTCAGCGGACGTGACTCAACCGCGCGTAGCCATCGGGCCCGGGCCAAGCAAATTTGTCGCCGCCGCGGTATCCGCCGGCGGCGGGGAGCCAGCCGAAACAGACGCCCGGGCCGACGCGCTGATCTGGCTCGCGCCACAGGACACCGAGGGCCTGCGTGCCGCGCTCGTGTCGACTTCGGCGCGCTGGATTCAGCTGTCCTCGGCCGGCGTCGAACTCGTCCTGGCAGCCGGCCTGCTCGATCCGGAGCGATCCTGGACCTGTGCTAAAGGCAGCTACGCCGAGCCGGTGGCCGAGCACGCCCTGACGCTCGCGCTCGCCGGCCTTCGCTCGCTTCGCCAGCGCGTCGAGGCGAGGTCCTGGGGCAAGCACGGCGGCCAGAGCCTGTACGACGAGCCGGTCAGCATACTCGGCGGCGGCGGCATCACCCGCGCCCTGCTATCGCTGCTGGCGCCGTTCCGGGTGACCGCTACCGTTGTTCGCCGCAGCCCGGATCCGGTTCCCGGCGCGGCACGCACGCTTCCGGAGGCAATGCTTCCGGAGGCGCTGTCCGACGCCAAGGTCGTCTTTCTCGCGCTCGCGCTGACCCCGCAGACCGAGCGCATTATCGGCGCACCGCAACTGGCCGCGATGCGTCCGGATGGCTGGCTGGTCAATGTCGCCCGCGGCCGGCATGTCGACACCGGCGCGCTGCTGGCGGCGCTGGAGCGTGACCAGATCGGCGGCGCCGCGCTGGACGTTACCGATCCCGAGCCGCTGCCCGACGGCCACCCGCTGTGGACACAGCCGCGCTGCATCATCACCCCGCACACGGCCGACACGCCGGAGATGACAAGGCGGCCGCTAGCGCTTCGCATCCGCGAGAACGTGGCCAGGTTCGCCGCGGGGGAGCCGCTGTCGGGGCTCGTCGATCCGCTGGCCGGCTATTAGCGGGACGCGCGCTCAGCCGTCGCAGTGCCTCCCTGACCGCAGCTAGTCGCGGTCAGGGAGCCGCGCGAGGTACGCGGCACCGCGTGGCGAGATGCGATATCCCACGGCCAGGCTGATCGTCAGTCCGGCTTCCTTCAGCCGGCGGACGTGCAACTTGAAGTCAGCACGCTCCCAGTCAAGCTCGGCGGCGAGAATCGTCGATACCACGCCCGGCTGACGTGCGATCTGCTCCAGCACATCCCTGGTCCACGCGCCACGCTTGCCAGCCGCGTCCATGCGCGCAAGCCGTGCCGCGATCGCGGCCGCGTCGGCGTCGGTGAGAGTCGCCGTCGCCGCGAGCTCGTCTCGTGGATCCGGGCCGCCTAGGGCGCGGAACCTGATCCGGTAAAGCGGCAGGGCAGGATCGCCCCGCAGGTCGCTCACCAGGGAGTCGACGGAGGGGAAACCGGCGTCCCGCGCCTGCGCCGGCGTTATGTCCGCTGGCGCGACGATGTCGACGGTCTCGGCCAGCACCATGCCGAGTCCGGTGCGGTACTGATGGCCTGCGACGACTTGCGGGCGGCGCCACCTGCGGAAAACCATCGTGATACTGCCGTCGTGCAGGCCCGTACGCAGGCGAGGTTCGAACTGCATTTCGTGACAGTACTCCTCGCCGCCGACCCCCGAGCCGGTCAGCTTTCGCTATCATCGCTGCCTAAG
>DATMMA010000025.1:0-2439 GCA_035570295.1 Streptosporangiaceae bacterium | reverse complement strand
CGCGCTGGTCGCGCCGGGCGGCTTCTTCTACATCGCCGACTATCACCCGTTCCCCGACAGCTTCGACATCGTCGACGGCGAGGTCCGCCGCTTGCGCCACGGGTACCTCGACCACGGGCCATGGGTCGAGCAGGCAGCCGGCAGCTACACCGGCCCCGCCGAGACCAGTGCCAGCGCCTTCATCAAGTGGAACCACCACATCGGCAGCGTCGTCAACGCGCTGGCCACCGCCGGCCTGCGCATCGAGTTCCTGCACGAATACGACTTCACCGACGCCCCGTTCCACGGCCTCGAACGCGGCGAAGACGGCCTGTGGCGCATCCCCGCAGACCAGTTCCAGATCCCCCTGATGTTCTCACTGCGCGCCGCCAAGGACACCTAAGAGCCTGCTTGGAAATACCAGCTCTGGCCGGTAGCTCGGCCTGTGGGCGGCGAGCGCTCGCCCGCCGGCCAGCCGCCTGGCTAGCCGCCGCCGAAGGACTTCCACGGCCGGGTTCACGGCTCTGCTATCAGCAGCCGCCCAGCGCGGGCACCGGCGTGATGGTAAGACTGCGGGCGTGGAGTTCTTCTGCTACCACCGCGACCGGCCCGGCTCCATAGCGCTGCGCGAGGAGCTGTCGGAACAGCACTGGTCCTACATGGACCGGTACCAGGCGCAGATGATCGCCCGCGGCCCGACCCTCGCCCGCGACGGCGACACGCCCACCGGCAGCGTGCACATCCTCGGCCTGCCCGAGCCCGCTGCCGCCCGCGCGTTCGCCTTCGACGAGCCGAATTACCAGGCCGGCGTATACCGGGATGTGCTGCTGCGCCGGTGGCGCAACCTGCTGGGGCGCACGATGTGGGACTTCCCCGGCGGCCGGGCCGGCGGTAACCGGTACCTGGTGCTCGGCCTCGGCACAGGGCAGGCCGCCGACCTTGCCGTGCCGCCGGCCCAGGACGAGCTGATCGCATACGGGCCGCTGCTGTCCGACAACGGCGCCACCTGGCTGGGTACCGCGGTGCTGGCCCGAGCACCGGACCCGGACGCGGCACGCGCAATCCTGACCCCGGACCGGTACGCCGGCATCGAGGTACACAACTGGCAATTCGGCGGGCGGCCGTCCTGACCCACGGGCGTCGGCCGTCAGTAACCCCGCCACTGAAGATAGGTCAGTTTCCAAAACAGGCTCTAAGAGCCTGTTTGGAAACTCAGTAGCGTTCGACCAGATGAGCACGGCTGTCCGGGAGTTCCGCTGGGGCGGGCCAGAAGTCGGTGATCCGGGCGATCTGCCCCTCCTCATTTAGGTCGAAGAAGCACACTCCCGGGTAGCGGTCACCGGCATCCGAGAATTCCAGCCAGCTCGCCGCGTGGTGGCCTTCCCCGACGATCCGCTCGACGCTGAGATGCCAGTCTCCGGGGAAACCCTCGACGTTGAACCGTACGTACGCGGTGCGCCCGCGAACCCGCTCCCGGAACTGCGGCGCCTCGTACACGACCTGCTCGGCAACCAGGTCAGCCACGGTGTCCCAGTCCCGGGCCTCTGCCGCGGCCCAGTAGGCCGCGACGACTTCATGCGCGTTGGTCATGACAGGCAAGCTACTCGCGAGCCAGCGCATTGCCGGCCCCACGGCAGTACTAGCGCAAGGCGGGGCCGGGAGCGCCGGCGAGGCGGGGCATAGTGATGATCACGGCCCAGTAGACGATGATCTCTTGGTGGGGGCGCGACGCATATCAATTCGTCGCGAGCGTCGACCGGTACATCATCTTGTCGTCTCCGGGGTCGCGGGGCTGGCTGCTCGCGTCGTTATCACGTCCTCGCGCGGCGCTGCCCACCTGAGCGAGTGCCAGGCCGTCCAGGCGAGCAGAGCGGCCAGCGGGAGCTCGGCAAAGCAGGCCATGGCAAGCGCTTCGGCGTATGGCAGCTGCGGTGCCGCGGACATCGTGTCGAACCATGCGTCCATGCACAGGATCGCGGCCGTGGCTGCCGCGGCCGGGCTCGTCGCTCGGTGCTGGCGCCGCATCAGCTGCGCGACGCTCAGCAGGCAGACCGCCTCGAGGACGTCGAGGCCGACCCAGGAAGAGTCGAAGCTGCGCTGGCCCGCATGCCCGTGCAACTGCTCGACCAGCACCCCGGTCCACGGTACGAGCAAGATGCCACAGATGGTGAACACCCATGTCAGTACACGCCATCGCCGATCCACAAGCCTATGATGTCTCATCGCGTCGGACCGGCCATGCTCGTGCGCTGTGGCACTGGTCACTTGGGACGGAGAGTGCGGCTGCCTTGGCGCTCGCCGCTGCTGCGGCCCGGCGCGGTCGTCGTGATCATGAACGGCTGCTGTCCGGGGATTGTCGGTGGGGATGCTTAGCATCGGGGGCATGGACTGCCGGACCTGCCGGGGGCCGGTGCAGGCCGGATTCGCCCGCTGTTATCAATGCGACCTTGCGCACGCGCG
>DATMMA010000024.1:0-4174 GCA_035570295.1 Streptosporangiaceae bacterium | reverse complement strand
GAGCTGTGGTCGAACACCTCCGAGCAGACGAAACCTCCGGCCGTCCACGGCGACACGACCGTGGTCGGCGTGCGGAAGCAGCGCGCGGTGTCAGCTGGCGGCGACGGGGCCGTGGGTGAGTCTCCACGTCTTAGCACGCTGAACTTCGAGTCCTACGGTTACGAGCAACGAAGGTGACCGCGAGGCGAAGTCTGCGTGAAGGCCGTACGTGGCTGAGTTCCCGTCAGGGCAAGGTTCCCGTTACGACCAGGGCCGCGCCGAGCGCTCCGCCCAGTAATCGGTCGCGCTCTCCGCCATCGTCTCGGTGAGCTGACTGGCCAGCGGACCAGCCAGCCGCAGAGCGGCCAGGTTTGCGTCCAGCTGGGCGGCGGACACCGCGCCTGACAGGACGACCGTCGCCCACGGCTGAGAAAGCGCGGCGCCGATCGCGAGCGCATCCGGTGTGACGCTTGCGGCCGCGGCTGCTGTCGCGATTGGCGAACCCGGCCCGGCTGCGTCGCCGCCCGGTGCGAGCCGGCCGTTAGCTAGCGCTTCCTTGATGAGCACCGCCCAGCCTGCTTGCGCTGCCTCGGCCGCGGCGGTCTGCACTTTCTGCTCTAGCAGGTTCCAGGTGACCTGGGCGGTGGAGAACAGCGGCTCGCCGCCGACTGTCACCGCTAGCGCGCCGCGTAGTGTGTCGGCCTGCCGCGGGCCGCTCGTGGACAGGCCGACCATCACGCCGTCGTCGCGCAGGCGAGCGAGCGCGCTGAGCAGCGCGTCGTTGCTGAACAGCCCGGAGTCTTCTGTCAGGGAGTGCACCTGGTACAGCGCCAGGCGGCTGCCCAGGTAGCTGCGGGTCTGTTCAAGCTGCTGGGTGAACATGGCCAGCGAGTGTTCCTTGACCTCCTGAACGCCGCCGTCTAGCCGCCAGCCGCCGGTGTAGCGGTAACCCCATTTGGAGCCGACGACCACGTCGGCGTGACCGCGGTCGGCGAGCCACCTGGCCAGGAACTCCTCGGCCCGGCCGTAGGAGCGAGCGGCGTCGACGTAACGGGCCCCCTCGGCATAAGCCGCATCCAGTACTTCGAAGGTTCGGGCGGCAAGGCCGGCGACGCTGCGGTCAGGCAAGTCGCGGGCCCGGCCGCCGGTGATGTAGGCCGGCCGGCCGAGCGCCGCGAGGCCAAGTCCGATCCTGGATACGAGCGGGCCGCCACGGCCAAGAGCAGACATCGGCATCTGTGGCGCGGCGCCCATGCCGCCCTAACTTACCGTGATCGCGTCCGGCCAAGGCAGCAGGAAGCGTCGACACCCGGACAGCTCGCTTGAGAGCTGGCCGAGAATGAGACATGGCCCGCCGGACCGCACGGCGGATAATCGCGCGCAAGCGCGAGAGAGACATGGTTCATGAGCGACGATCTTGACGAGCTGCGAACGGCGGCAGCCGGTGCCCGGCTGATCACCGATCCCGGGCAGATGGAGTCCTACCGGCACGATCAGACGCCCATCGTGACACCCGGCCAACCGCGCTGCGTGCTGCTCGCGGGCAGCACGCAGGACGTCGTGGCAGCGCTTGACTGGGCCCAGCGCCACCGCGTGCCCGTCGTGCCCCGCGGCGGCGGCACGAGCCTGGCTGGCGGCGCGACGGCGACTGACGGCTGCCTGATCTTGTCGACGGCACGGATGACGTCAATCCTCGATCTCGACGCGGCCAACGAGGTCGCAGTGGCCGAGGCCGGCGTCTTTAACGCCGACCTGGACCGGGCCGCAGCCGAGCACGGGCTCATGTACGCCCCGGACCCGAGCAGCTTCGAGATCGCCACGATCGGCGGGAACCTGGCCACAAACGCGGGCGGCTTGCGCTGCGTCAAGTACGGCGTTACCCGCGATTCGGTGCTGGGCCTCGAGGTCGTGCTGCCAGGCGGCCGTTTGCTTCGCACCGGGCGCCGGACTATGAAGGGCGTTACCGGCTATGACCTGACCGGGCTGTTCGTCGGCTCGGAGGGAACGCTCGGCGTGATCACCTCGGCGACGCTGCGTCTCCGGCTCCGGCCGGCCAGGTATCCGGTCACTGTGGCGGCCGGGTTCGCCAGCTTCGCGGCCGGGGCGGAGGCCGTGACGTCGATCCTCGCGGCCCGGATCAGGCCCAGCCTGCTGGAACTGATGGACTCGGCCACGCTGCGAGCTATTGATCAGTGGAAGAACACAGGCTTCGATTCCGGCGTGCAAGCGCTGCTGATCGCGCAGGACGACAGCGAGTCGGCCGACCGTGGTGGCGCCCTGATGCGGGAGCTGTGCCTGGCGGCCGGGGCATCGATGGCGGAAGTCTCGGCATCGGAAGGTGAATCGCGGCAGCTGCTGGAGCTGCGCCGGCTGTCATATCCCGCGATCGAGCGGCTTGGGATCGGACTGGTCGAGGACGTGTGCGTGCCGCGAACCCGGCTACCCGAGATGGTGGCGCGGATCGAGGAAGCCGCAGCCAGGCACGATGTCTACATCGCCACGGTGGCACACGCAGGCGATGGCAATCTGCATCCGGTCTTCGTCTTTGACCGCGGACTGCCGGAGGTGCCGCCTGCGGTCTGGTCTGCGGCCGATGAGATCTTCCGCGCCGCGCTGGAGCTGGGCGGCACGCTCACGGGCGAACACGGGGTGGGCATGATCAAGCGCCGCTGGCTGAGCGAGGAGCTCGGCGCGGAGTCGATGGCAGTGCATCAGGCGATCAAGGACGCGCTGGATCCGGAGGGCATCATGAATCCGGGGAAAGTCCTATGAGGCGATCGTCGAGGGCGAGCATCGCGGTAGCCAGGTTCGCGGTCAGCAGCGTCTCGCTCACGCCCGCGATGGCGGCTGCCTGTGCTGCCGGGAGATCCAGGTAGTGAGTCAGTACAACGGCCTCCCGTGCGTTCCTCGGCAGGCCGAGTAGCGCCATCACCACCGGCAAGCGGCCGAAGTCGGAAGCTGCGTCCTGCCCGCTGCGTGCTGAGAGGCGCCGGTAGCGACCAGCCCGACGGCACCGGACGACAACGAGCCGCTGCATGTAGCGCAGGCAGTCATCGGGGCTCCAGCCGACTGCGACCGGCGGTATCGCCGCCAGAGCATCTGCCACCGCGGCCTCGGCGACGCCAGCGTCGCCAGTTAGCAGCGCAGCGAGCTGCAGGAGTGACCGGTAGTACTTCTCGCAAAGCAGGCTGCGAGCGGGGCCAGTCGATGTGCCAGCGGCGTGGCCACTGCGCCCGTTGCCGCCGCTCCGCCCATTGCGGCCACTGTGCCCGTTGAAGCCACGGTGCTCACCGGGTTTATCGGTGTCGCCCATGGACACTCCCGGATCAGGGTCTGTGGCCCGCAACAAGGCAACCTAGACCATCGGCTTGAGTAGCATGCGAACTGGTCGGAACTAGATGATAAGCTTAGGAAGGAACAAGAAGCAATGTCAACCTAATAGGTGAAGCTGTACACTTCGGAGACGAATCACCGGCCTCAGATACTTCGCCGTTCCGGGGAAGGGCAGGTCCATGATCACCGAGGACTGGCGGCGGCTGGCCGACTACGTTGTCGCGCGCCGGGTCGAACTCGGCATGCGCGACAGGCGCGCCCTCGCTGCCGCCACTGGCATTACTGACAGGACCCTGGGCAAGCTAGAGAACGGCCAGCGCGTGTCGCCCAGCACTCTCGGGGTGATCGAGAACGTGCTCGGATGGGCGCCGGGATCGTGCCGCCGGATCCTGGCTGGCGGCGAGCCTAGCGCGACCTCTTGGTCGCAGGCTGACACGCGCTACGACGACCCGACGCTCAGCCATCTGGCAAGCACGCCAGGGCTGCCGCCCGAGGTGGTTCGCGGTCTCATCGCGCTCGCTAGGAACTGGCGTCAGGATGAGGGCGGCAATGAGGAGCTTGCCAAGCGCCGAGCATGACGTCGGACCAGTTGGCGACTACAGGCAGACCCAGACGCCCAGTATGACCAGGCATGTAACGCGACCGGATGGCGATGGCGATGGCGTCGCAGTCTGGGTCGGTGACGGCGTACCTGACGCCGGCGGGGCGAGTGACTTGCTCGGCTTTGCAGGCGCGGCTTGAGAAGCTGACGGTGCGGCGGACTGCGGGGCCGGAGTAGCGGTGACTTGGCCTGGTGTGCCTGCGGACCGGCGGGCCACCGCTCTCGCGCCAGGTCGCGGCCCTGGGCTGTGACGGGGGCCTG
>DATMMA010000023.1:0-29559 GCA_035570295.1 Streptosporangiaceae bacterium | reverse complement strand
GCCGCGGGCGTTACGGCTGCTGCGCGGGCGCGCTCAGGCGGTACCCGGCACCGCGGACTGTCTCGATGGTCCGGATCCCGAATGGGCGATCGATCTTGTCACGCAGGTAGCGGACATAGACATCGACAACGTTGGATCTGTTCTCATAAGCCATGTCCCATGCCCCCTCCAGGAGGTCGTAGCGGGACAGGACCTGCCCTGCCCGGCGCATGAAGACCTCGAGCAGCTGGAACTCCTTCGTCGACAGCGCGATCTGCGTGCCTCCCCTGCTGACGACGCGGGTGCTGGCATCCAGGCGAAGGTCACCGATGCCGAGCACCGGCCCGCGAGTCACGGGACCGCGGCGGGCTAGCGCCCTGATGCGCGCGAGCATCTCGCTGACATCGAACGGCTTCACCAGGTAATCATCCGCGCCTACATCGAGCCCGGTCACCCTGTCGTCGATGGCAGCCCGCGCCGTCAGCATCAAGATCGGGGTGTGCACCGCGGCGGCGCGAAGCCGCTCGCAGGTCTCGAAACCGTTGATTCCGGGCAGGTTGATGTCTAGCACCATCACGTCGTACGGTGTCGCGTCGGCCATCCACAGCGTGTCTTCGCCGTCGTGCGCGGCGTCGGCGAGCGCGCCCTGCTCTCGCAGCGCCCGCTGGATCAGGCCTGCCAGCTTGATGTCGTCTTCTACGACCAGCACTCGCATCGTGTCTCCAGGATCTCAGAACTAGCTATTCGTGCTGGATCCGGGAGCCCGGGCCGTGCGCGGGCAGCCTCTGGCTGACTCCGCTGCCCGCACGGCCCAAGGCTGTCCCGGCAGCCGGTACCGGTGCGCCGCGCGGCGCCTACCGGACGATGATCGGCTTCTGCTTGTTCGCAGTGATCGCGGCCGTCGTCGACTGGTCCAGGTTCAGGTGGGCCTGAACCAGCTCTGGTGGAGTCAGCGCCAGCCACTGATTAAGCGAGATGTCGGCGTACCGGCTACTGCGGAACATCTCAAGGAACCGCAGCGGGTGTTCGCCGGTGTTGAGCACGTAGTGCCCCATGGCGAAGGGAACGTAGCCCACATCGCCGGCCCTGTAGTCAAAGGTCCTCGCCTTGCCGCTGGATGCGAAGACGGTCATCTGCCCCTGACCGGAGATGTAATACTGCCATTCGTCGTTGGTGGGGTGCCAGTGCAGTTCCCGCATCGCTCCCTGGTCGAGTTCGACCAGGGCAGCGGCTATCGTGCTGGCGGCCTCGAAGTTCGAGGAGTCGACGATCCGGACCCTGCCGCCGGGGACCTCCACCGGCTCCTGCTCGAGCAGCCGGTAGGTCATGCTCATCGGCGCCTTCCCGGCCGGCGCGCGCACCACGTCGTCGGCGAGCGGAGGCGGTACCTCGCCGTTGAAGATGTACCGCTCGTGGTTGGGGTCTTTCGGGATCGCCCTCAGCGCGGACTCGCTGACACCGAGGTTCTTCGCCAGGACCTCCAGCGGCGTGTGGTCGAACCAGTCGGTGAGCAGGAACGTCTCGTTCTCCGAAAACATGCCGTTGTCGAAGACCAGCAAGAACTCGCAGCCGTCGGCCAGCGCCTGGATCGAGTGCGGCAGGCCCTTCCGGAAGTTCCACAGGTCACCGACCCCCAGATCGTCGATGAAGCTGTGGCCGTCCGCGTCGATCGCGGTGATCCGGGCATGGCCGGCGAGCATGTACGCCCACTCGGCTTCCTTGTGCCAGTGCAGCTCGCGGATCGCGCCCGGCTTAAGCCGCATGTCCACCCCGGCCAGCGTGGTGGAGATAGGCAGCTCGCGCGCGGTGACCTCGCGGGACCAGCCTCCGGTGAGCAGCCGGTTGTGTGCGTCGGCGAACGAGAACTTGAGATTGGGGATCGTGCCCGCATCCGTATCCGGCGATGCGAGCAGACCGGGGTTCTGGCGCTCCAGCTCCACATTGCGCGGGCCCATGATGGTCGCGCCCAGCCCGTCACGTACCGGCTCCGGAACATCAATCCGCGTTGGCTGTGCCATGACTGTCGCCCTTTCGCTTCTGGTTGCCCTTGGCTGTCGTTGCCGCCTCGTCGGCTCGCCCGTGGCTGCGCCGCGCGGCGTAACTGATCCTCCGCGAGCCAGATGAGACGAAAATGAGCCGGGCGCTCTCATCTCCGGCTCATAACTGCGTGCGCATGCTGGCAGTACTTGCGCCAGGCGAACGAGAGGAGCAGCCCGGATGGTCGTCACCACAGATAGCGTCGAGTCCGGGCCGACCCTCGCCGGCACATCGCTGGGCAGAAGGCGGATCCGGACCGCTGTCGCGATGCTGGGTCCGGCGTTTGTTGCATCGGTCGCCTATGTCGATCCGGGCAACTTTGCCACCAACATCCAGAGCGGGGCGCGGTATGGCTATCTGCTGCTCTGGGTGGTGCTGGTCGCCAGCCTGATGGCGATGCTGGTTCAGTACCTGTCCGCCAAGCTGGGCATCGTCACCGGCCAGAGCCTCCCCGAGCAGGCCCGCGAGCGGTTCCCGCGACCTGTGAGCTGGGGCATGTGGCTGCAGGCTGAAGCGATGGCGATGGCCACCGACATCGCCGAGTTCGTAGGCGCCGCGCTCGGGCTGAACCTGCTGTTCGGAATCGCGCTGCTGCCCGCCGGGCTGATCACGTGCGTCATCACCTTCGCCGTCCTGGGGCTGCAAGCCCGCGGCTACCGGCCGTTCGAGCTGGCGATCGCCGCGCTGCTCGGCCTCGTCGTCGCCGGCTTCTTGTACGAGACGCTCCGGATCGGCCCGTCAGCACCCGGCTCGCTGCGCGGCCTGCTACCTGCCACGGACGGCACCGGCTCGCTGTACCTCGCGGCCGGGATTCTCGGCGCCACCGTGATGCCGCACGCGATTTACCTGCACTCGGCTCTGACCAAGTCCCGCAATCCCTGTCGCGATGACTCCGAGCGCAGGCGCGTGCTGAAGTTCGCGCGGCTCGACGTGTTGACCGCTCTCGGCCTGGCCAGCCTGGTGAACATGGCAATGCTCGCGGTTGCCGCCCGGGCCTTCCATACCCCGGCGCTGTCAAACCTGGCCACCATCGGCCAGGCCCACGCTGAACTCGGCAAGCTGGCCGGCGGGCTGGCCGCGCTCGCTTTTGCCGGGGCGCTGCTCGCCTCCGGTGCCTCCTCCTCGAGCGTGGGAACCTATGCCGGCCAGGTTGTCATGGCAGGCTTCACCAACCTCCGCGTCCCGTTGATCGCCAGGCGCGCAATCACCATGCTCCCCGCTCTGGCTATCCTGGCCACCGGCACCAATGCCACTGGAGCCCTGGTTCTCAGCCAGGTGGTGCTGTCCTTCGGCATCCCGTTCGCGCTGGTGCCGCTGGTGATGCTTACCAGCAAGGCCCAGGTCATGGGCGTCCACGTTAACCGCCGCCGCACCACGATCTGCGCCTGCGCTTGCGTAGCTGTGATCATTGCCCTCAATGCCCTGATCCTCGTCCAGGAATTCGCTACCACCTGAGCCCTTCCGGCAGACCCATCCGATCCAGCGAGGATGCCATGCAGGAACGAGTTCCGGACCGATCTGCCGCGCACGCGCCGGCTCATCTCCTGGAAGTTCGCGACTGGCTACTTGTAGCGCTCGCTTTCTCCGCCGGAGCCTACGAGGCGATCTGCTTTCTGTCGTTCGGAAAGGTGTTCACCGGGGTCCAGACAGGCAACCTACTCTTTCTCGGATTCATCGCGGCAGGAACCCGGCCTCCCGTGGGACCGCACCCGGTGACTGTGGTTGTGTCCATGCTTGCGTTCGCGGCAGGTGCCGCCGCTGCCATGCCGATCCTGGGGTCGTCCAGTGGCGACAGGGATGTGAAGGACAACGAGATCATCCGGGTCTGGCCGCAGCACACGTCCTTCGCCCTCGGCGTGGCACTGGCTCTGCAGATCGGCTTCCTGACCGTGTGGATGGCGGAGATGACAGGCCCGCCGTCCGCCGACGTGTCGTACATCCTGATCGGGCTCATCGCATTTGCCATGGGCATGCAGATGAACGCCATCCGGTTGCTTCACGTGCCGGGCATCTCCACTACGGCCGCGACTGCCACTTACATCGGCCTGGTAAGCGGTCTTGTCACACGTTCGCTCAAAGCGCGTGAGGTCGCGCGCCTGGCTGCGGTCCTGGTGTGTATGGCCGGCGGAGCTTTGCTGGGAGACTGGATGCTGAGCCACGCGCACAGCTATGCACCGCTCCCGTCGGTGCTGGTGAGCGCAATGGTGATCGTGATCGCCTCGGCGGCCCTGAGCCAGCGCTCTGATCCGCCTCGGTTAGCAGGCCGGCTGGCCTGCGTCCCGTAGCCGGCCGCCGATGACGGCTACGGGACGCGCGATCTGAGACCTTTGCCTTCGGCGCCCGGCCCTACTCCGATCTGGGAGTCCAGCGGAATCGCCATACGCCAACGACCGTCCCGGCGCAGCCCCAGGCCGCGACAACCGCGAGGTGCTTCCAGTCCGGGCCCTCGTGCAAGGCAAGCGGGCCGAGCAGCGCCTCGTTGAACGGCCGCACCGGCAGCCAGCCAGCGACGCGGTTAAGCAACTGGGAGTGAATCGGCATGTACGTGCCGGAGATGAACAGCAGCGGGAACAGGACTAGCTGGGCGACCGCCGGAGCCGCGTCCGCGTTCCTGATCACCGACGCCACCCCTACGCCAAGACCGCAGAAGCAGGCCGCCGCGAGCAGCAGCGTCACGCCAATCGCGAACCAGTTCGACGGGAACGGCACTCCGTAGAGACGCCCGACTGCGCCGATCAGCGCGACGTCGACAAAGCTCACCAGGACGCAGTGGGCCAGCAGCCCGGCGAAGTATGCCCAGGCTGGCAGTGGCGTGGCCCGGACGCGCTTGAGTATCCCGTTCTGCCGCCGCAGCGCCAGCGCGACAGTGAGCTGGCCGTAACACGAGCCGAGCACTGACAGCGCGGCAATCGTGGGCACGTAGTACTGCAGAGCCGACAGTCCGCCGAAGTACGAGCTGCGGCCGCCGCCACCCAACAGCGCGCCGATGACAGTTACGAACACGACAGGAAACACGAACGTGAAGATCGCGCTCTGCGGGTTGCGCCAGAACGACAGTTGCTCGTACCAGATCTGGTGGGCCAGCAGGCCGGGGCCGCGATGGCGCCGCCCGGGACGCGCGGGCGGGCCTGTGAGGGTGGCGGTCATCATCGAGTAGTCCTCTCCGGCGCGCCCGCTGGCGCGCCCTGGCTAGTGAGGTGCAGGTAAGCGTCCTCGAGGGTGGGCTGGTCTACCGTCAGCCCGGCGAGGACTATGCCGCGCTGGTCGGCCCATCGGGTCAGTTCGAGCAGTGCCCGTGTCGTGTTGCTCGTCTCCACGATCACGGCCCCGGTGCCTGCCCGGGCAGGCACCGGCAGGTCGTCGATGCCGTAGCCGTCCGGCAGCGCGAAGCTGATGCGCGCTTGTGCCGTGTCACGTCCGCCTACGGCGTCGGGCGCGCCCTCGGCCACGACCGCTCCGGCGGACAGCACCACGACCCGGTCGGCCAGCGCCTGAGCCTCCGCCAGGTTGTGCGTGGTCAGCAGAATGGTCGTCCCTTCGCTGCGCAGCTGGCGGATGACCTGCCAGGCATCGCGGCGGGCGGCCACATCGAACCCTGTCGTCGGCTCATCCAGGAACAACAGCTCAGGGGCGCCGATCAGCCCCAGCGCCAGGTCGAGACGACGCTTCTGACCGCCCGACAGCGCCCTGACCTTGCGCCGCTCCTGCCCGGCCAGACCTACCAGGCCGATCACCTCGCCAGTGGTCCTGGGCGCGAAGTAGTAGCCAGCCGCGCGGGCGATGGTCTCGCGTACCGTCAGGTACGGTTCGACCGCAAGGTCCTGCAGCACCAGCCCGGTCCGCTCGCGCAATTCCCTGCCGCTGGAGCGATCGCCTGGATCGAGGCCGAGCACTTCGGTAAAGCCGCCATCGCGGTCGCGAAAGCCCTCGAGGATCTCTAGCGTCGTCGTCTTGCCGGCCCCGTTAGGCCCGAGGAGCGCGACAATCTCGCCGGACCGGACGGTGAATCCGACATCTCGCACTGCCCGCACCGAGCCGTAGCTCTTGCGCAGGCCTGTCACTTCGATTGCGTATGCCATGGACCCATTGCAATCCGGCGGCCAAGGCCCGCGGCAGGCCCGCCGGTAGGGTCGGAGCCCGACGAAAGGATGCGCGCGATCGGACGTATGCAACTTTCGTAGGTTCCTGGCCGGCCGAAGGAATCGCGACAGTGAGCGACCGAGCTGCCATGACATAGCGTGAAACGCATGAACGTCCGAACCTGGGGCCGGCGGCACTGGCTCCTGCTAGACGTCGTCATAGCTGTCGGGTTCGCGCTGGGCGACACCGGCAACACGCTCGGCGGCGGGTCCTGGTGGCCCGCGCACCCAAGCACGCTGGCCTGGGTCATGCTCGGCGTGCAGGCCCTGGCCGACCTGTCGCTGGTGGCCCGGCGGCGTGCCCCGCTGATCGTGATCGCCATCCTGGCCGCGTTCACGGTCGCGATATCGCTTCTTATCGAGCCGGGTGGCGTCATTACGGCGGCGAACTCGGGAAACGTCTGGGCTCCGTACGGAACTGTCCTGGCCGCTTACGGACCGTTCTACTTCCGCAAGAATCAGCGCGCCGCCTTCGCCGCGGTCGGAACCCTGACGCTCCTCGTGGCCAGGGTCTGGGACCCGTCACTTGGAGTTATCACGCTCGCCGTGCTCAGGACCGCACTCGGACCACTGCTGGCGGTGTACTTCATCGCGCGAAACGCGATGGTCCAGGCTCTCAGGGACCGGGCAGACCGCGCCGAGCGCGAGAGCCACTTGCTCGCCGAGCAGGCCAGGGCAGACGAGCGCGCCCGGCTAGCGGGCGAGATGCACGATGTAGTGACGCACCGGGTGAGCCTCATGGTCCTGCAAGCTGGCGCGCTGAGTGTCACCGCGACGGACGAGGCCACCAGGCGAGCCGCCGAGGAACTCCGGACGGCCGGCTGCCAGGCTCTGGACGAGCTGCGTGATCTTGTCGGCCTCCTGCACGCAGCGCCCGATGGCGATCAGCCCGGCGACGATCAAACGGCCTCGACATCGGGTCTAGCCGCCCTGGTCGCCGAATCGACAGCGGTCGGCACGCCGGCGGAGCTCGATGAGGAAGGTAGTCCAGCGCTGGCCTCCCCGGTGGTCGGGCGGACGGTGTACCGGATCGTGCGAGAAGCGCTGACCAACGTCCGCAAGCACGCACCTGGTGCACTCGTGCGCGTGCAGATCAGGTACGGCGATTCGCACGTGACGGTAACCGTCAGCAACACGCCTGCGCCCGGCCACGCCGGCCCTGACCTGGCCTCCACCGGCTCCGGCCTGGGCATCGCGAGCCTGCGCCGACGCATAGAACTGGTGCACGGCACCCTGCGAGCCGGCCCGACGCCTGATGACGGGTACCGCCTGGAGGCCACGCTGCCCGCATACGTCCCGACCGCCGAGCCTGTGGCGTGATCAGCATGGTGCGGGTAGTCGTAGTCGACGACGAGCCGATGGTCTGCGCTCATCTGCGCACGATTCTCGGCTCAGCCGACGACATCGTGGTGGTGGACGAGGCGCACGATGGGGCTGCTGGCATCGAGGCCGTCATGCGGGCCAGGCCCGATGTCGTTCTCATGGATCTGCGCATGCCGGGCGTGGATGGCATTACCGCAATCGAGCGAATCAGCGCCCTTGCCAATCCGCCCGTCGTCGTGGTTCTGACCACCTTCGACGCCGACCAGCATGTGCTGCGGGCGATGCGCGCCGGCGCCGCCGGCTTCCTGGTGAAGTCCACGCCGCCTAAAGACCTGATCGGGCTCGTTCGGGTAGCAGCCGAAGGGCACATGGTCCTTTCGCCGGCTGCGGCCCGCCGCCTGGTTGCTGCTTCCGCCGACAGCCAGCAGGCACGAGACCGGGCACGGAAACTGATCTCTTCGCTAACGGACCGAGAAGTCGAGGTGCTCCGCTGCCTGGGCGCTGGCATGTCGAACGCCCAGATCGCGGCACGGCTGTATTTGTCCGAGGCGACGGTCAAGGGTTACGTCTCGCGGATGCTGGACAAGCTAGGCTGCGCTAACCGCACCCAGGCCGGACTGCTCGCTCACGACGCGGGCATTGCCAGCGGATAGAAGGCTCCTGCCTGCTGGCGTAAACGACGTTCGATGCCAGTCCCACGGATGCGCGGAGCGCGCCGCCGGTCGGGTATCCGAACACCATGTACCAGCTGACCGGAACGAAGTCAGGCTTGACTGCCGACAGGTCCAGCCGGTTGGACGGCACGTAAGCTGCGGCGTCCAGCAGGACCAGGGGCTCACACGAGTCCGGTGCGCGCCCCCCACGCCGAGGCCGCGGCACGAGAAGAGAGGTTGAGCTTGCGGAGGATGTTTGCCACGTGCCGGTGAACCGTGTGCTCGCTGAGCACAAGTCGCTGCGCGATGTCCGGGTTGCTCAAGCCTTGCGCGACAAGCGTCAGCACGTCGAGCTCGCGGGGTGTCAGGACCGCCGCGGCCTCACCGGATTCGGCGACAGTGCGCGCCTGGCCAGCCGCTGCATCTTCGCGCTCAATGCCGACGAGGACGCCCGGCAAGCCGAGGGCACGGCCCGCAGCGTATTCGGCCTCGAAGGACTCCGCGCCCATCGCGGTGCGCAGGCGCTGGCGGTCAAGGTCGGCCAGCCAGCCTTCCAACGGCTCGACGGCATGGCCCAAGTCCGCCAGGGTCTGGTCCGCCGCGCCATGCAGCCGGGCGGACCAGCCTGGACCGGCGCCGGCACGGCCAGTTAGCGCCAGGCCGATCAGGGCATAAGCCACATGCGCTTTCATCCCCAGGCGCCTGGCCAGGTCGAGTGATTCGACAAACAAGACCCCGGCTGCATCCGGCGAACCACTGAGGTACTCGGCCAGGCCGAGGTTAAAGGTCCCGTGGATGGCGCCACGGCTGGTGTTGAGCGCACGAGCGAGGTGGAGCGCCTCGGCTAGATGGCGGCGGGCGGCAGCCAGGTCGCCGGCCAGCAGGTCGCAGTAGCCGACGTTGTTAAGCGCCCGCCCAACGTGGATCTGGTCCCCGGCCCGGCGCAGAAGCAGCACGGCCTCGGCAGCATCGCGGCGCGAGGCCGCCTCGTCCCCCTGAGCATGTGCGGCGTAGGACCGCGCGGAAAGCAGGAGGCCGGTCAGTCGGGGCTCGTCCAGGCTGCGGGCCAGGCGCAGGCCCGATTCAATGAGTGGCAGTGCGGCCTCGGGCTCCCCCTGGCAGAGCAGAATCGAGGCTCGCTCATGCAGCAAATCGGTGGCCAGGTAATCGTCGCCCGCAGCGCGGGCAATCCCCAGGGCCTCGTCGCAGTAGTTCCCCGAAGCCGCATAGCCGCCTGTCGTCGTGAGGAGTTCAGCCGCTGCCGCGAGCGCCCTGGCGCGTAGCAGCGTCGTCCCCTGGGCGGCCGGCGCGTCCAGCAGGGCCTGCAGCATGCCGGCTCCTTCGGTTGCGTGCCCGCGTATCTCCCAGTACACCCGCAGGGAGGCGCCGAGCCGCAGGCCCGGCTCCGGGTCGGCCTGCGTCAGACTGAACGCCATCGCGGCCCGCAGATTGCCCAGCTCCGCATCGAGGCGGTTCAGCCACTCGGCCTGATCCGCAGCCCGCAGCTGCGGGGCGGCCGCCTCGGCGAGCGCCAGGTAGTAATCGCGGTGGGCCATCCGGGCCGCATCAGCTACCGCCGGGACCTGCGTGTCCAGCCGGCCAGCCGAGTACTGCCGCACAGTTTCCAGCAGCCGGTACCGGCCGGGGCCGGCACCGGTGTCACCGAACTGCACCAGGCTCTTATCCACCAGTGCGCCCAGATGGCCGGCGACCTCCCCGGTGGACATGCCGGGGCCCACAGCGATCGCCTCGGCTGCGCCAAGCCCGAAACCGCCAGCAAACACCGACAGCCTGGCCAGGACCGCCCGCTCAGCGCTCGTCAGCAGTTCCCAGGACCAGTCCACCATCGCACGCAGCGTCTGCTGCCGCGGCAGCCCCGCCCGCGAGCCGCCGGTCAGCAGCGCGAACCGCTCATCCAGCCGGGCATCCAGCTCAGCCGCCGGCATCACCCGCAGCCGTGCAGCAGCCAGCTCAACGGCCAGCGGGATGCCATCTAGCCGCCGGCAGATCCGCCCGGCCACCTCAGCGGCCGGCACGTCCCAACCCAGCGTCACCCCCTGCGCGGCAGCACGGTCTTCCAGCAGCCTCACCGCCTCGCTGGCCCGGATCGCTTCCGCGTCGTCGCCATCGGCTGGCGTGCCCATCGACGGCACGCGGAACACCCGCTCCCCGTCGATGCCCAGTGGCTCGCGGCTGGTCGCCAGCAGCGTCAGGTTCGGGCACCCGCGCACCAATGCGTCGGCGAGCTTCGCGCACGCGCCGATGACATGCTCGCAGTTGTCCAGCACTATCAGCAGACTCCGCCCGCCGACCGCCTCCACCAGCGTGTCCAGCACCTGGCGGCCCGGCTCTTGGCGGATACCCAGCAGGTCAGCGACCGCCACGGCCACCAGATCCGGGTCGCCCAGCGGGGCCAGTTCGGCGAACCACACATCGTCACGGCCGCCAGCGGCCAGCATGGCCGCCACCTGCAATGCCAGCCGGGTCTTGCCCGCCCCGCCCGCACCGGTCAGAGTGACCAGCCGCGAACCGCTTATCAGCGCACACACCTCGGCCAGCTCGCGGTCGCGGCCGATGAAGCTCGACACCTGCGCCGGCAGGTTGCTGTGCAGCTTCGGGTTGTCCAGCGACCGCAGCGGCGGGAAGGCCGCCGGGAGGCCCTCGGCCTGCAGCTGGAAGATATGCTCGGGCCCGCCCACGTCCTTTAGCCGGTGCAGACCCAGATCCTTCAGCCACACCCCTGCTGGCAGCGAGCCGCCGAGCAGCGCAGCCGCCGCAGCCGATACCAGCACCTGCCCCCCGTGCGCCACCGCCGCGATCCGGGCCGCCCGGTGCACCTCAAGTCCAACCAGCCCCGCCGCCGTCCGGGACGCCTCACCGCTATGGATTCCCATCCGGACCAGCACGCGCTCCCCGGCCGGCCACGGATGCGACACGAGCGCCCGCTGCGCCTGGACTGCCGCGTCCACACAGGATCGCGGCGAGGCGAACACCGCGAAAAACCCATCGCCCTGACTGACGACTTCGTCGCCGTCGCGCGCGGCCAGCGCCCTCCTGATCAGCCGGTGATGATCAGCCAGCACCCGCGCGTACGCGTTCCCCAGCCGTCGCACCATCGCGGTGGAACCTTCGACGTCGGTGAACAAGAATGTGAACGTCTGCGTGGCCACAGCCCAAGGCTTTTCATGAAGGTTGACGACAACCGCACCGGCCCGAAAGCCACCGGCCACCTCAACCGAGACATCCCGGCGGCTCCCATATCATACGTCTGCCGGCGCCTGGACAATGGGTCCCAGTAGGCGGACGCGAATGGACGCTGGCGTCAGACTCCGGACGGACACGGATAGAACATCCTGCCGTCCAGATTCACGTCGAATTTGACCGCGGCGAACCCGGAGGCCGACGAGTAGACGTTCCGGCAGAAGGCAGCGAAGCTTCGCCGCCCAACGCAGCTGCGGCCCGGATTGCACACGTACTTGTCGGCGGAGTATTCCGCTTCGCCGACCCACTTGCCGGTCGGCTGCAACCGCGTGCGATCGGTGCTGAAGTCGTCCCAGCCGCACGGCTCGCGACCAGCCAGCGCCGTGCACGTGATGCCGTACTGCCCGCTGCCGCGCAGCGAGGCCGCCGTGCACTGGCGGTACACGTAACACTCCTCGACGATGGCGCCGTCCGCGTAGTCACGGCCCCACCAGCTCAGGTACGGCGAGTTCTTCCACAGTCCGGTCATGCCGAGGCGGTGAATCTCGTTGAAGGCGTAGGCAAGGAAGTTCTGCGCGTCGCCCGGCGTGAGGTGGAAACCGGTCGTCGACGGCGGGTCGAAGCTGTCGATGTCGTCCAGTTCGACGGCGTCGAAACCCTTGCGCGCGCACATCCGCAGCCGCTCGTCCAGCATCGGCTTGAGCGCGTTCAGCTGCCGGAAGTCCACCCAGCGTTCCTGCGGGTAGCCGTAATAGATCTCGCCGAGGGTGTCCGCAGGGAAGACCCGCCCGGGGCTTGCGTCCGGCCGGTAGTCCTCCCAGGCCATGTCGATATAGCAGATCAGCTTCGGATGCGGCAGCGTCGCCGCCTGCCACCGGGCGTGAATCGCGTGCACCTGCGCCCTGGTGGTCAGGAATCCGTCCACGTCGTAGATGTCGACCGCGCGCCGCACTCTCCGCTGCAGCGGCGTGACGCGCCCGATCTGCCAGTCCCATCGCATCGGCTGGCCGGCGGAATTGAGGTGCGGCGGGTACCAGCAGGGCCGGCCGTGGCGAGGCCGGCACGCGACCGGACGGGGCATTCGCACGATCCGCCACCGGAACGAGCGCGTAGCCGACCCGGCTGAATTAGCCGTTCGCACCTGCACCCGGTGAGTACCGGGCGCCAGTTTGCCGGTGAAGAAGACGTGGCTGGCGGGCAAGCGGCGCCAGCCGCCTGCATCGATCCGGTACTGCTGCACCGGGACGCCGTCAGCAGCGTTGTAATGCGGCGGGCCGACCTGGAAGTACTCCGCGTCCGACGCTGTCCGGTGCTCGGGCGTGCCGTTCACGAACTCGGTCACCGGCGGCGCGGCGACCGGATACGCCCGGACGCTTGCCGGAGTCGTCGTGCTCACCGAGCTGTGCACCACAGTGAACGCGAACGTGGCCGGGTTGGTCTCGACCACTTCGGTGGCGGTCTCGATCAGCCGCAGCCGCCTGCCGGTGTCGGCGTGGCCGGCGATGTAGCGGCGAGCCGCGAACGGGGTCACCGTCGAATCGGCAGCGGCCGCGCACTTCGGCGCACAGGATTGCCAGGTGTAGCTGATCTCGAAGCTCAGCAGCTTGTCGCCGCGCGGCAGCAGGCTGGCGTGCCAGCGCAGGCCTGCGGCACGGACCGTGCTGCCGTCGCGCAGCGGCCCGGCAATGCGGAGGCGGCCCCGGGCTGTCGGCCGGCCGATAGCCGCGGGAGCGGCTGTGTTAGCTCTGATTTGGCCAGCACTCGCCGTTACGGCCGCGGGGCGGGTAGCGGCTAACCCGGACGACCACGTTCCCGGCGAGGAGAGCGCGACGGCGACCGCCGCCAGGAGGACTAGGGGTCGCGTCGCCCTCATGTTCTTTTCCCCTTACCTCAGGCCCGCCGGCAGCAACGGGGCATGCGCGGCCAGCAGTTCGTCGACCATGGCGACGGTCTGGCTGACGGTGAGGGTCGCCGCGGTGTTGGGATCGAGCAGCGCCGCCTGGTAAACGTGGTCGCGGCTGCCCTCGAGCGCGGCGGCGACAGTGAGCTCGACGACGTTCAGGAAGGTGCGGTTGAGCGCGGCAAGCTGCGGCGGTAGGGGCCCGACGCTCTGGGGCTTGGCTGACCCTGCGGACACCTGGCACGGCACCTCGACGCAGCAGTCGTCGGGCAGACTGGAGATCAGGCCGCCGTTGCGCACGTTCACGTAAATCTCGCGCTCGGTTCCGGTCTCCACAGAATGAATGAACTGGGAGGCGAGTTCGTCGACGGGCTCCATCTCGAGATCGGCTCCGGCCGTGAGCTGGTACTGCAGCGCGGCCAGTTCTGCCAGGTTCTCTTCCGACCGGGACAGGTAGTCGCCGACGAAGATCCGGTACCGGTCGACCTGGTCATCGTGCCGCATGAACCACGGCACGTACTCGGCTGAGTGCTCGCTCGACTCGGTCGGGAAGTACCCGAACCGCCGGTACAACTCGACCCTGACCCGGCGCTGCAACTCGGGTGAGCCGTCGATGACCTCCGCCAGCCGCGGGTACAGCGAGACACCGTCCTGCTCAAAGCGCAGCACGAACGCCTGGTGGTTGAAGCCGGCCGTGACGAACCGGACGCTGGCCGGGTCCGCGCCGACCAGGCCAGTCAGGAACGCGTGCGTATCACGGACCGAGTGGCACAGCCCGAACACGTTGCGGAAGTCAGTTCCGGCGTAGACCGCCCACGGCAGCATTGCCATCGGGTTGGAGTAGTTGAGCAGGTAGGCGTCGGGGCAGTACCGCACCATGTCGGTCGCCAGCGCGGTGACGACCGGAATCGTCCGCAGGCCGCGGAAGATGCCGCCGATGCCCAGCGTGTCGCCGATGGTCTGGCGGACGCCATAGCGCGCCGGGATGTCGAAGTCGCTGCGCGTCGCCGCGTAACCGCCGACCTGGACCTCGTTGATGACGTACCGGGCACCATCCAGGACGGAACCGCGCTCGGCGGATGCGCTCACCGTGGCGTTCGCCCCGGTCTGCGCGACAAGCTTGCGGGTGAGGGCTTCGGCGAACTCGAGCCGCTCCGGGCTGATGTCGTGCAGCGCGAGATGCAGCCCTTGCCCGGCTAGCTCGGGATAGCTGCACAGGTCGGTGACGACGTTGCGGGTGAACTCGATGCTGCCTGCGCCGATGAACGCGACTGTGACCACAGCTCGACAGTGTTGCATTCAGCCTCGAATCGAGCAAGAGCGAGCAGCGATGAGCAAGATCGAATGGGAACGGCGCAACTTGCCTGGTGATCTTTGCTCCGAATTGAGCAGAGTCAAGGGATTGACAGCGGTCCTTAGCTATGAGCAATGATGTCGGAAACACGTATGAATCGCGTATGACCGAGCAAATTTCGTCGTCTCGCTGTCGCACGTTCTCGTCGCGAAGGGGTCGGGCAATGAGAGGTCACTGGCTTAGCGCCGCAGCGGCTTCGGCCCTACTCGCATGCGGGCTCGCCGCGTGCGGATCAGGCACTCCGAACTCCACCGCGGGGGGCCTGCAGATCTGGGAGGGCTATACCGGCGCCGAGGCGAAGGCGTTCACCCACCTGCTCGCAGTCTGGAACAAGGCGCATCCGGGCGAGAAGGTCAGCTACCTGTACGTCAACAACGACAACTCGCTGCCGAAGCTGCTGACGGCGGTCAAGGGCGGCAGCCAGCCGGACATCGCCTACGTGTACGGCTCGTGGGCGCCAAACGTGGCGCAGATCCCGCAGGTCGTGAACCTGACCAAGGTAGTGCAGCAGCCCGGCGTCAACTGGTCCGACTTCTGGGTCGGCGAGCGCGATGTCGCGACCGTGAACGGCAAAGTCATCGGCATCCCGGCGCTCGTCGACAACCTCGCCGTGGTCTACAACAAGACGCTGTTCGCCGCTGCGGGCCTATCGCCGCCAAGCCCTGGCTGGACCTGGAGCCAGTTTGTTGCCGACGCGAAGAAACTGACGATACCGGCGAAGAAGCAATTCGGTACCGCCTACGTGACACCAGGCACCGAGGACACGGTCTGGCACTGGGAGGCACTCCTCTGGGAAGCCGGCGGCCAGATCCTGAACGCGAGTAACACCAAGGCAGCGTTCGACTCGCCGGCCGGCTTGGAGTCACTCAACAGCCTGCGGACCATGGCCGTGACAGACAAGTCCATGTACCTGGACCCGACCGACTCCGAGTACGCCAACGTGTTCAACTCCGGCAAGATCGGGATGCTCGTCACCGGGCCCTGGGACCTGTCCGGCTTCCCCAACGTGAAGTACGGCGTGCAGATCATGCCGTCATTCCCCGGCAACAGCGGCGGGCACCAGACGATCTCCGGCCCGGACAACTGGGTGATCTTCAACAACGGGTCCAAGCGGGTTGCCGCAGCCGAGAAGTTCCTGATCTGGATGACTTCGACGCCGCAGGCCACGTACTTCTCCCTGCACACCGGCGACCTGCCGATCCGGCAGTCGGTGGAGAACTCACCCGGCTTCCTGCAGAAGATGGACCAGGCACTTCCCGGCGTCGACACCTTCGTCACCAACCTCGGCAACGTCAAGCAGGCACGGCCGCAACTGCCGACCTATCCGAAGGTCTCCACGATCCTCGGGCAGATGATCGTGTCGGTGCTGCTCGGCAAGACTCAGCCGCAAGCAGCACTGGCCAGCGCTGCGCAGCAGGTCAACCAGGCCCTGGCGAGCGGCTCGAGTTCCTGACGTGACAGTTCGGGCAATACAGCTGCGCCGGGCAGGGCAGGCGCGCCGGGCAGTACAGCCCCGGCGCAGGCGACAGCCCGGTCGGCCCGCCAAGCCCAAAGCCGGTGAGCAGTTGGCCGGCTGGGCGTTCGTAACGCCCGCCGTCGCGCTGATCATGCTGTTCGGCGTCGTGCCTGTCGTCTGGTCGGCGGTCATGTCGTTCCAGCGCAACAACCTGTTCTCGCCGAACACCCCATTCGTCGGCCTCAGCAACTACCGCCAGATGCTGCACGACCCGGTGATCGGCCAGGCGATCACGCACACAATCATCTACACCGCACTGTTCGTTCCCGGCACGATGCTCGTCGGCCTCTTCCTCGCCGTGGCGATGAACAGGAAGCTCAGGTTCATCTCGGTCTACCGGACCGCGGCCTACGCGACGATGGCCATCTCCACTATCAGCGAGGCACTGGTCTTCATCTGGCTGTTCGACCCGTCCTACGGCATCGTCAACTACTTGTTCAACCTCGTCGGCATCCCGCAGCAGCAGTTCCTGAACTCGACGTCCGAGGCGCTGTACGTGATAGTGATCATGACGATCTGGGGCTGGACCGGGTTCGCCGTGGTGGTCTACCTGGCAGCGCTGCAGGGCATCCCGCAGGTGCTGACCGAGGCGGCCGCGATCGATGGTGCCGGACGGTGGGCGACCTTCAGGCGGATCACTCTGCCACTGCTGAGCCCGGCTTCGCTGTTCCTGGTCGTCTGGCTCACGATCAACGCACTGCAGTTGTTCGACGAGGTCTATCTGAGCACTCAGGGCGGCCCGCTGAACTCCAGCACCGTGCTCGTCTACTACCTGTATGAGCAGGCCTTCGGCGGCGCGAACTTCAACTTCGGCTACGCGTCGGCGATCGCCTACTTCCTGTTCGTCATCATCATCGTGGTCACCGCGATCCAGTTCCGGGTCGGGCGCCGGCTCGTTCACTACCGGTCCTAGCTATGGCAGCGCCCATCACCGCGGCCACGACCGCCGCGCCCGTCACGCCAGCGGCATTGCCTCGCCGCCGCCGTGTGAGGCTGCCGTTCAGTCCATGGCACCTCGTGCTGATCCCGGCGACGATCGTGCTGATCTTCCCGTTCGCCTGGCTGCTCATTACCTCCGTCGAGACGCCCGCCGAGGCGCTGCACTTCCCGCCGATTCTCGCGCCGCACCATCTCGACTTCGGCAACTACCCGCAGGCACTGCAGGCGGCGCCGTTCGGCCGGTTCTTCATCAACAGCGCGGTCGTGGCCGTCACCACCGTCGTAGCCAACGTGGTGATGTGCTCGCTGGCGGGTTACGCCTTCGCCCGGTTCCGGTTCTTCGGCCGCGGCCTGCTGTTCGCACTGATCATGACGACGCTGATGGTGCCGTTCCAGGTCACGATGATCCCGCAGTACCTCATCACAAAGTGGCTCGGCATCAACGCGCTGGCCGAGGTCGGGCTTAACCACATCGGCGCGCTCATCGTGCCGAACGCCGCCACCGCCTTCGGGATCTTCTTCCTGCGCCAGTTCTTCCGCACGCTGCCGATCGAATACGAGGAGGCGGCCAGAGTCGACGGCGCAAGGCGACTCACTGTGTTCTGGCGGATCGTGCTGCCGCTTGCTGGCCCGGCGCTGTCCACCCTGGCGGCAATCACGTTCCTGGACTCGTGGAACAGCTTCCTCTGGCCGCTGATCGCGGTGAACCAGACCAACCAGATGACGCTGCCGCTAGGTCTGGCGACGTTCCAGAGCGCGCATTCCACCGAGTGGACGCTTCTGATGGCCGGCAACGTGATGAGCCTGATCCCGATAATGATCGTCTTCTTCGCCGCGCAGCGGTATTTCGTCCGCTCGGCCGCGGCCACAGGCCTCACCGGTATCTAAGCGGAGCAACGAGCAGAGCGACGAGCGTGAAGGAGCAGGAGTGACGGAGCGGGCGGAAGAGTTCCCTGGCAGCGAGGCGTTCCGGGGGAGCAAGGTTTTCCCTGGGAGCACGGAGGCAGAGATTGCCTCGCAGCCCGGCTGCTGGCTGCGGGCGGCCGAGCTGGCCAGCGACGCGGGTGCGAAGCTGCCCGCTCGCGGCGAGCGTGTGGCCGTCGTCGGCTGCGGGACCTCCTGGTTCGTCGCGCAGTCGTACGCAGCCGCGCGCGAGGCGGCCGGCCATGGCGAGACCGATGCCTTCCCGGCCTCGGAAATGCCCGTCGGGCGCCGGTACGACAGGGTGCTCGCGCTCTCGCGGTCAGGCACGACGACGGAAATCCTCGACCTGCTCGCCCGGCTCGACGGCACCGCCCGCACCGTTGTTATCACCGCGGACAGCGCGACACCGGTCGCGACAGCGGCGGACGCGGTCGTCGCGCTGGACTTTGCCGACGAGCAGTCGGTGGTGCAGACCAGGTTCGCGACCAGCGAGCTCGCGTTGCTGCTCGCGCACCTCGGCTGGGACATCGCGCCGATGGCTGCGGCAGCCCGGTCGGTTCTCTCCGCCGAGCTGCCAGCTGAGCTACTGCAGGCAGAGCAGTTCACGTTCCTCGGCACTGGCTGGACCTGCGGCCTGGCTCATGAGGCTGCGCTGAAGCTGCGCGAGGCGGCGGGCCTGTGGACCGAGTCCTACCCGGCGATGGAGTACCGGCACGGACCGATCGCAGTGGCCGGACCGGGCCGGGTGGTCTGGCTGTTCGGCCCGGTTCCCGACGGCCTCGCTGGCGAAGTCGGGGCGGCAGGCGGGCTGGTCTGGCAGCCGCCAGAGGCCGGGCAGATGCCGCTCGCCGAGCTTGTCCGCGTCCACCGGGTCGCCACGGCGATCGCCCGCGCCCGCGGTTTCGACCCGGACCGGCCCAGGAACCTGACCAGGTCGGTCATCCTGCTCCCCCGCTAGCTGCCGTGATCGTCGTCGTCGCACTCAACCCCGCGCTGGACGTGACGCACCAGCTCGGTCACGTCGACTGGGCAGGCGTGAACCGGCCAGACGCCGTGCATGCCCGTCCCGGCGGCAAGGGCCCCAACGTCGCCCGCGTGCTGCGCACCCTTGGCGCCGACGTGCTGCTTGCGGGGCTCGCCGGAGGTCATACCGGGAACGAGCTCAAAGCCGCACTCGCCGCAGCGCACGTCCCGGCTGTCTTCGCTGACATTGCCGGCGAGACCCGGCGGACGTTCGCGATCGTTGACAGCGGACGGGCGCAAACGGCGATGTTCAACGAGCCAGGACCTCTGGTTTCTGAGGAGGAGTTCGCGGCCTTTACGGTGCTATTCGGCGAGGCGGTGGCGCGCAGCTCGGCAGTGGTCATGTCGGGCAGCCTGCCGCCCGGACTTCCGGCAAGCACGTACGCCGACCTGATCACGATGGCGGCCGAGGCCGGCGTGCCGGCCCTGCTGGATACCTCCGGCGATGCACTGCGGCTCGGGGTGGCGGCGCGGCCGGCCATCGTCAAGCCCAACCTGGCGGAACTGGAGGCGCTGGCTGGCAGGCCGCTGCCGACTGCCTGCGCCGTAGCGGCGGCCGCCGCCGACCTGCGGGCCCACGGTGCTGATGCCGTCGTGGTCACGCTCGGTTCCGATGGCCTGCTGACCGTGACCGGCGAGGACAGCTGGCATGCTTGGCCGGAGCCGGTCATCGGCAATCCGACCGGCGCAGGCGATGCGGCTGCTGCGGCGCTGGCACACGGGCTGGTGGCCGGCACTCCGTGGGCCGACCGCGTCCGCCGGGCGGCAGCGTTGGCCGCTGCCACAGTGGCTGCGCCAGTCGCCGGAGAGTACGCGCCGGCCGACTATGAGCGCGCGCTCGCGAGCGTGCGCGTGACTAGCTGGGAGCAGTCGTGCCGCTGACCGGAGCGGCCGAGCTTGTCGGCGCGGCCTACGCGGCCGGCCGAGGTCTCGTCGCGCTCAACGTCATCGGGCTTGAGCACGCCGAGGGCATCATCGCGGGGGCGGAGGCGGCCGGTACTGGCGTCGTGCTGCAGATCAGCCAGAACTGCGTGGCCTACCACGGCTCGCTTACCCCGATCGGGACCGCGGTCCTTGCGGCAGCGCGCGACGCTGCCGTGCCGGTTGCCGTGCACCTAGACCACGCGACCAGCGAAGAACTGGTCCGGGAGGCAGTGGCGCTGGGCATCGGCTCGGTGATGTATGACGCCTCAGTGCTGCCTTATGCAGACAACGTGCAGGCGACGGCGGACGTCGCGGCCTGGTGCCACGAGCGGGATATCTTCGTCGAGGCCGAACTCGGCGAGATCGGCGGCAAGGACGGCGTGCACGCGGCAGGAGCACGTACCGATCCGGTTCAGGCAGCAGAATTCGTCCGGGTGACCGGCGTCGACGCGCTAGCGGTAGCCGTCGGCAGCTCGCACGCCATGCACACCAGGGACGCGGTACTCGACCTCGGCCTGGTGCGGCGCATTCGCGCCGCCGTACCCGTGCCTTTGGTGTTGCATGGCTCGTCTGGCGTGCCCGATGATGCCTTGAGCGCCGCTGTAGCGGCCGGGCTGACCAAGATCAACATTGCGACACAGCTGAACAAGGTATTCTCCGCTGCTGTCCGGACCTGCGTGGCTGACAACGCTGCGGTGACAGATCCCCGGCGTTACCTCACCGCGGGCCGGGACGCGCTCGCCGCGGAGGTGTCTCGCTTGCTCGGTGTGCTCCGGGCGGACACAGGGAGTCTGGTGTGAGCCGGTACAGCCGCTGGAATCAGCTGCTTGAGTTGCTGGCTTCTGAAGGCCAGCTTCAGGTGGAGCACGCCGCCGAGGTGCTGGGTGTCTCGGCGGCAACCATCCGGCGCGACTTCGACGACCTGGCCAGTCAGCAGATGCTGGCACGGATCCGCGGCGGCGCGGTCGCCCAGGGCGTTACCTATGACCTGCCGTTGCGCTACAAGTCCGAGCGCCATCCGTCAGAGAAGCACCGGATCGGTGCCATGGCTGCCGGGCTCGTCCAGCCCGGCCAGGTAGTCGGCCTGAACGGCGGAACGACCACAACGGAGGTGGCCAGGGCACTGGCGGTCCGTACCGACCTGAACTCCCCAGCAGGCTCGCCGGCTGCGACCGTCGTCACCAACGCCCTGAACATCGCCACTGAGCTAGCCGTCAGACAGCACATCAAGATCGTGGTGTCGGGCGGCGTCGCCCGGCCGCAGTCGTATGAGCTCACCGGACCGCTGGCCACCGGAGTGCTGGAGCGGGTGAGTATCGACATCACTTTCCTGGGCGTCGATGCCATCGACCCGGCTACCGGTGCCATGGCGCAGCACGAGGGAGAGGCGAGCATCAACCACCTGATGGCGAGCCAGGCAAGCCAGGTCGTCGTTGTCGCGGACAGTTCGAAGGTCGGACGCAGGGCTTTCGCGCGGATCTGTGCTGTCAGCGAGATCGATGTGCTCGTGACTGACGCTGGCCTGGCAGACGAGGCGGCAGCCAGGTTCACCGACGCCGGGGTTCGGGTGATGGTCGCGTGACCGGACCTCTAGTAACTGGGCCGGCCGTGACTGGGCCCGGCACGGCTGCCGAGCTTGACCTGCTGGTGGTTGGCGACTGCAATCCGGACGTGCTCGTGCTCGGCAACGACGTAGTGCCGGAATTCGGCCAGCAGGAGAAGCTCGTTGGCAGCATCTCGCTGGTGGTGGGCGGTTCGGCAGCGATCACCGCGGTAGCCGCCGCGCGGCTCGGGCTTCGGGTGTCGCTGGCGGCAGTTGTCGGCGCGGACCCGGCGGGCGAGTTCATGCTCGCGCAGCTCACCAGTGAGGGCGTCGACACCCGGGCCATCGTCGTCCGGCCGGACCTCGCAACGGGCATGACCGTCGCGCTGTCGAACGGCACCGACCGGGCCATCATCACCGCGACCGCCGCGATGACCTCGCTGACCGCGGGCGACGTGCCGCGCGCCCTGCTGGCCGGAGCGCGTCACCTGCATGTCAGCTCGTACTTCCTGCTCGAGCGGTCGCTGGGACCCGGCCTCGCCAGGCTGCTCGCCGACGCGCGCGCGAGCGGGACGACGACGTCGCTGGACACCAACTGGGACCCGGCCGGACGCTGGGGCGGCGACCCGTTGCGCGAGGTACTGGCGCAAACCGACGTCCTGCTGCCCAACGCAGAGGAAGCGTGCCGGCTCAGCGGCCAGCCCACCGTGCCGGCCGCGCTGCCGGTGCTGACGTCCGCCGTCGCGAAAGTCGTCATCAAGCTCGGCGCCAGCGGAGCGCTGAGCGCGGACGGGAGCCTGTTGCAGCAGGTTGCGCCGCCAGCCGGGCTGGCAGGCGAGGTAATCGATGCGACCGGCGCTGGCGACTGCTTCAACGCGGGCCTGATCGCGGGCCTGTTGCGAGGCCTGGACCTTGCGGCCGCCACCAGGCTGGGCTGCGCAGTGGGATCAGCATCCACCCGTGCCGCTGGCGGGACAGCCGCCGCGCCTGACCTGGCCGCCGCGCTCGCACTGGCCGGGACGGTGCGCACGCTGCCGACGGGACTTGGCGCGTTCCCGGTTTAGAAGTGCCGCGTCGCGGGTTCCGCGTTCGCGACCGTACAGAGCAGGCCACCGGGCCGGCCCCTGTCAGGCCCGGTGGCCACGCCTGCGATGGAAACCATCCGTGCTCCCCCCTGATACTTCTGGTCCCCCGATGTGAAGCGGTAGCGCCGGCGTGCCTCGGTAGCGTCGGCGCTACCGGTCTGCGGATGAACTGCCGGCTGCACTGATACATGGCTGTCCGGAATTCGATAATTCGCGTCAGCCGCACGTATCAGCGGTCGTGGTGCTGCCTCCGGATTGCAGGAAGGAGCCGCCGCATGTCGCCGTTACCGCCAGCAGCCCCTGTGAAGGGAGCGCGCACATGAACCTGACATACGGGGATGTCCGGGTCACGCGTCAGCACGGGGCACTGCGCGCTCCGGCATGCGGCCGGCTCCGCACTCGTTGGCTAGCTGGGCAATCGAGTCAGTTTGTGGCAGAACTGCGCAGGGTCCGTGCGATGCGCGGAATAACATTCAGGTGGGTCCGCCGGCCTCGGAAAGGACACACCATGCGCGACGACCCGTCAGTCATTGCCCTGGTGAAGAGGGTATGCGACGGCGACCAGGAGGCCTGGAACGAGATCGTCGACCGGTACTCCCCGCTGGTGTGGGCGATCTGCGCCCGGTTCCAGCTCAGCCGCACGGACACTGATGACGTCGGCCAGGGCGTCTGGCTCATGCTGGTGGAGAACATCCGCAATCTCCGGCAGCCTGCCGCCCTTCCCGGCTGGCTGGCGACTACCACCAGGAACGAGTGCCTGCGGGTGTTGCGGACGGCCCGCAGGTATGACCCGGACGGATTGCCGGCCGATGACTTGATGCCGCGGGACGCCGGCGAGCGGGCGATCGAGGAAGACCTGATCGAGGCGGAACTGAACGTAGCGCTGCGCGCCGCGTTCGCTGAACTGCCGGAGGCCTGCCACAAGCTGCTTTCGCTGCTGATCCAGGATCCGCCGCCTAGCTACGCCGAGGTTGGTTCCTCTCTCGGCATGCGGGTCGGCAGCATCGGACCAACGCGTGCCCGATGCCTGGCCCACTTGCGGCGATCGCCGTACCTCGCCGTTTTCCTGCCCGACCGGGCCGGCGCTATCGAAGTCAAGGAGACGGGGAGGTGAGCGCGGTGGGCGCTGGCCTGACTGATGATGAGCTCCTCGACGCGCTCCGGCGAGCCGTGAGCGCGCGAGAAGCGGTGCCGGCTGGCTTCGTTGCTGCGGCCAAGGACGCGTTTGCCTGGCACAACATCGATGCCGAGCTCGCCCGGCTGACGTATGACTCGCGGGACGCCGAGCACGCGCTGGCCACGCGGACCGAGGCTGCCTCCATCCGGGCACTCACCTTCACCTCGGGACGGCTCACGATCGAGCTTGAGGTCGCGCAGGATTCGCTCATCGGGCAGATCGTGCCCGCCCAGCCCGCGGTGATCAGCGTGCTGCCCAGGGTCGGCGACGAGCTCGTCATAACAGCGGACGAGATCGGCTGCTTCTCGGTGGAGCCGATCCCGGTCGGACAGTTCCGGTTGCGCTGCAGGACGTCAGCTGGCGCCGAGACCATGACCGGCTGGATCACGCTGTAGGACCGGTCCCTTCAATCGCAGCGGGTCAGTCCGCTCCGAGCATGAGCAGCGACATCGCGGCCGCGTGCTGCACCGGATCAGCTACTGCGCCGGTCCGCACGCGAAGCAGCGCCTCTGCGAGGGTGTCGCCAGCGCTCACGTTGCGGTGCAGGTCGACCATCAACGGCACTGCAGCCTGGTCATTCAGCGGTCCGACGCCAGCGATGACCCCTGCCGTTCCGAGTGGGAGCAGGCTGCTGACCAGGCCAAGTAGCTCATCGGCTCCGGCCGGCGCGAGCACGCCCGAGTCGCAGCTCGACAGCACCAGCCGGTACGGTGCGCGCTGCAGTTGCTCGAAGTCGTAGACCGTAAGCGGCCCGTCGTGCAGCCGCAGCGACGAGAACATCGGGCTGTCGGCGCGGAACGTGCCGTGCGCAGCGACGTGCGCCAGCCAGGCACCGTCGAGCGCGTCAAGTACTCGCGTGGTTGTCGCGTCTTCGCCGGACAGGACGCTGACGTCGTCATACATCTGGGCGGCTAGCGGGACTTCCGCGCCGTCGGTGACCAGGCCGGGGCCGCTAGCGAGCACTACGTGCTGGCGATCCGGCGGTTGGGCTGAGTGCGCACGGAGCCAGGCACCCGCCGAGGGCGCCACGCTGAAGGGAAGGCGGGCGAGAGCGGGCAGCAGCGCCCACGGGATGCCGTGCAGCCTGCCTGGCGGGACGACGATGAGCGGCCCGTCTCGCAGGAGCGCGACGGCAGGACCGAGAGTCGCGGCCTCAAGCCGCGTACCGGCAACTGGCAAGATAGCCGCCGCGCTGTCCAGGTCATCGCCAGGCCGGGCCCGCGCCAGGCGGCGGAGAGCGAAGCGAGCGAAGTCGGCCGCGCGTATCGCATCCGCGGTGCTTCCGGCCGTTAGCTGGCGCACCCGGCCGGACCCGCAGAGCAGCACCTGCAGCGTGCCGCCAATGTCTACGATCTCGACTAGCTGCGCGGCGCCGAGCTGATCGAGCAGCTCGCCAATATCGATCACGCGACGGGCGGGAACGGCAGCGCCTTTGGTTCGCAGTGAAGCCGCCCGGACTGCCTTCTCCAGCCGCAACTGGTCGCGCTCGAGGGACGCCGTCGGCTCACCCTGCCGCCGCGCTTCCTCCAACTGGCTCGTCACCTGTCGCAGTGCCGCCAGGTCGGCGTCAAACCCGGTACCCGTCGGCGGCCGCACGGCCGGCACCGCGAGGGCGGTAGCGCGCCAGCGTTCACTCCAGGTCAAAAGCAGCCGTGGCCTGTGCATCGCAGCCACATGGCGCTGGGCAAGCGCGGCGAGCTCAGCGCCGTGAGCCGTCGCTTGCGCGCGCAGTTCCGATGCGCCGAGCGTCCACCGGTGCTCATCGAGGACTTCGAGCCCGCGCCGACAAGCAATCTGCAGCTGCCGAGAGTCGCCTAGGGCCTCGACGCGCAATGCCTCTGCCAGCCATCCGGCAACCCGGGCGATGGCAGGGCCGCGCCGTCTGCCTTGTGCCGCGGCGCTGAGGTGGCGATCGGCGTCTGCGCGTCGGCCCACGGCGAGCGCCACCCGGCCAGCGAGCAAATGGGCCTGAGCTGCCTCCGCAGAGCCCAGCGCAGTCAGGCGGTCGCCTGTTTCGCTGGCTGCTGCGAGCAGGCGCGCCGATACCTGGCCCGCGGCGAACTGAGCCTGAATTACGACGAGCTTTGCATGCGCCTGCCCCCAGGTGCTCTGCTGGGAACGGAACAGACGGTGGGCAGCCCGCGCCCGCTCGAGTGCTACGTCCGGCTCTGCCGCGGCTAGCGCGCAGCTTGCTGCCATCAAAAGAAGCTCGGCCCGAATGGTGGACCGTCCGCGGGACTGCTCAAGATCGCGCACTGCGGCATCAGCCTCGGCCAGTGCGTCGCGGGCCAGTCCCGCAGCCAGCAGGACACCGCACCGGTCGCGGCTGAGGTCGGGTGCCGGCACCCCAAATGACCGGTAGCGCGCGGCAGCATCGTCGAGAAAGGCCAGTGCTGCTGGCAGGTCTCCCGAAAGGAATGCTGCCCACCCACGATTCAGGACCGTGTGGGCCACTTGTACGTCCTGGCCGCTTTCAGAAAGCAAACGGCCTGCGACGACGAAGTCCTGATCGGCGCGGGCCGGGAAACCGAGGGCCAGGTAGACCACTCCGCGGCCAATGAGCGCGCGTGCAGTCCAGAGGGTGTCATGTGCCTGCTGCAGCACCCGGACCGCACGCCGGAAATCCTCCATTGCCGCCGCATACCGTCCGACGCTCCAAAGCAACACGCCACGCCGGTGCAGCACACGCCCGGCCAGCCCTCGGCTGGACATCTCAATGGCGCGGTCGAACGCCGCGAAGCCCTCGGTTGTCCGGCCCGAAAAGACGAAGGCGACGCCGAGCGACCCCAGCACGTCGGCTTCGCGTTCCACCGATCCGATCCGCCGGGCGAGCCTCAGTGCGCGCCGCAGTTCCCGGATCCCTGCGCCGACGTCACCGATGTCCCGCAAGACAATCCCGGCCGCCTGGTGCGCGACGAGCGCCTCGAGGAGCCCCGGCCGCCCGGCAAGGACGTTCCTCGCTCTGGCGAGCGCCTCGAGAGGATGGGACAAAGCCAGCGGCAGCAGCTCATCCACGTCCCGCAAGCCAGAACCATCCGCGGGAGCGCCGTCCACCACGAAAGAAATCGTAGGTCGGTTTCATCGCGAGCGACGGTATGGCGCGAAAACATGTTCTATGTCAGAGCAGAGCTTGATCGGCGGGCAGGCTAGGTCGCAGTTAGACAACATCACGTAGTTGGGCATAGCACCCGGTATCAGACTGACTGCTGACGCCTCCGTATTGAGGCGGCACACGTACCGCCTAACCCCGTCAGCGTCGACGGAACTTTGCTCACAACACGGCTGGGGCGCGTGCGTGTCATCAAAGTCTGTGGAGGTCAGGCATGACTGAAGAATCCGAGAACTGGCGAGACGGTCTCGACCAGAAGGCCGTCGACGAGGTTGACTGCGTTATGAAGGCCTTCCGCGGCTCCTCCGATCGGCGACCGGAGGTTAAGGCAGCACGTAATGCCGCCGAAGTCGACCATCTCTACGTTGAGGGCCAGATCTTGGTCCGTGCCGAGTACCTGGACCGGGTCCTCGAGGTTCTCGGTCAGCCTGTCGAGCGCGACCTGGTACGCGATCAGCCGGACCGGCTGCGGCGAGTGATCGGCGGTGTTGCGCTGCTCAGCCTTGCCGATCCTCAGCCGACGGTGCGTGAAGCGCTAGCCGAGATCGACCAGCAGCTTGGCCGCGGAATCGCGACACCGGATCACGTCCTTACGGTCGCGCCCGCGATTCCGGCCTGCCCTGCCACCGAGCCGCAGCCTGTTTACGAGGATATCGAGCCTTACCCGTCAGTGAACTGGGGCAATGGCGGTGCCGGAACGCTGATCTACCTGGCCGACACCGGCCTCCTCGAGGGCGCGAGCAAACTTTGTTCCTGGCTTGGCGGTGTGCAGGCAGTTGATATCGATCCGCTGCCGCCCAAGCTGCCGGGCGGCGTCCAGCCAATCCCCGCCTACACCGGTCATGGCACGTTCGTCGCGGGCGTGATGCGCTGCATGGCTCCGGCCGCGGAGATCGTTGTCAGCAACGCCTTCTCCATCGCGGGTAGCCATCTGGAGTCGGACCTCGTCACCAGGCTCGAGGACGAACTGCGGCGCGGGGTCGACATCTTCCATCTAAGCATTGCCAGCAACTCACGGCACGACCTGCCGCTGATCGCGTTCGAGCAGTGGCTCAAGCGCCTGCATCAGACCAAGGGCAGCGTGTGCATCGCCCCGGCAGGTAACCACGGCCACCGGCGGCCCAACTGGCCAGCCGCTTTCCCAGGCGTGATCGCTGTCGGCGCGCTAGGTAGCGACTGGCGTGGCCGGGCTAACTTTACTAACTTCGGCGGCTGGGTCGACGTGTACGCGCCCGGTCGCGACATCGTCAACGCCTTCGCGACCGGCACCTACACCTGCCACGTCGCCCCCTACAGCAACCAGGTCAGAGAGTTCTACGGCATGGCGAAGTGGAGCGGCACGTCGTTCTCCACGCCGATCGTGACCGGACTCATCGCCGCGCGCATGTCCCAGACCGGCGAGAACGCAGCACAGGCGGCAGAGGCGCTACTGGCAGAGGCTCGATCGCAGGCCATCCCCGGTGTCGGGCCCGTCCTGCTGCCCCACCACCCCGGCAGTTGGGTGCGCCGCGACTAACCCGTCGGCTCGCGCCGCTAACTACGGCCCACCGCACGCCGCCGACCAAGACAACCTGGTTTGTCTGGGCCGGCGGCGATGCCGTAGCGCGCCGTTGGGTTGCGCGACACGCTGAATTTCGGCAGGGACGATGCCGCTATTTCTGAGGTCGGCATGCCCGTTGTCGACATCCCCGCGCTCCACCTTAGCCAGAGAATAATGGCTCGAGTAATGTCAGTGGGCGCCACTATAATCGAACACATGATCGGTTGATGTTGAGGCAGTCTCGCGGGCGGAGGGAGGCGACCATGACGGATCCGGGCTGGGACGTTCCCGGTGTTCCGCGTGATGCTTCTCCTGGTGCTGACGCGCCGGAGGAGGCGGGAAGTTCTGCTTCCCGCGCGTCTTCCTCTCATGCATCGGTGTCGCCTGGCGCTGGCTCGCCGGGGCACCGGCGCAAGTCTGGTCGTAGGGCGCGGGCTGGGCAGCGTGTCGGCGTCTTCGGGGTTGTCGGCGGGCGCGTTCGCGCCGTTCGGAAATGGCAGCGCATCGGCAGCGGAATGGTCCGCCAGATCGCCCGGCAGCCCAGGTGATTGCAGCAGCGATGCCAGCGGATCCATGGTCCCTACCGCGAGGGCACGTAACCGACCCGCCGTCGGCAGCAGCGAGTGCGACCGGACCTGCGCAGCGAGCCCTGGCGTGGACGGCATGGCTTCGCCTGGCGTCGCCGCAGCGGGCATCTTCCCGGCTGGCCCTGAGGTCGGCACGAGCTTGCCTGGCGGGCGGGTGACGGATCCGGTGCAGGCGCTGGCGTGCCTGAGCGAGGCGCTGGATTTCCTGGCGCACGCCAACCCGGCCGAATGGCCGGCAGGTCAGCAGGCCGATTGCCTGCGCGCGCTGGCGGTGGCCGAGTCACGGCAGGCGGCGGCGCATGCGAGGGTCCTGTCGGCGTTTAGCGTGCCGGGCGGGGGGCTGGCGGGGGACGGTCACCGGTCGCCGCGGGTGTGGCTGACCTGGCAAACCGCCGCGACCCGCCGGGCCGCCTCTTACCGGGTGTCGTGGATGCACCGGCTCAACGGCCACCCGCTGATCGGCGCGGCGCTGGCCGGCGGCACTATCTCGGTGTCGTGGGCGGCGCAGATCATGGACTGGACCCGCAGCCTGCCGGAGGATGTCCGCGATGACGCCGACGCCGAGTTGCTGTCCGCGGCGGCGAACGGCGCGGCCCTGGCCGATCT
>DATMMA010000022.1:0-4637 GCA_035570295.1 Streptosporangiaceae bacterium | reverse complement strand
GCGGCGATCCGCCAGTTGACCAGCTTCAGGAACTCGGTCTTCGCGTGTACCCGCGCCAGGTTGAGCTGGACCCACTCCTGGTCGATGACGCGGCGGCCATCAGCCAGCTTGGCCGACCTGGCCCAGTCGGTCACCGACGCGAGCGCGGACTGCACAGGCGCGGCGGACGTCAGCGCAACCCGCTCGTGATTGAGCTGGTTGGTGATGAGCGGCCAGCCCTTGTTCTCCTCGCCGACGAGATTGGTCACTGGCACCCGGACGTCGGAGTAGTACGTCGCGCTCGTGGTCACGCCGGCCAGAGTGCTGACAGGCGTCCAGGAGAACCCGTCCGCGTCGGTCGGCACGATGATGATCGACAGGCCCTTGTGCCTGAGCACGTCGGGATCGGTGCGGCAGGCCAGCCAGACGTAGTCGGCGTACTGGATCAGGCTGGTCCACATCTTCTGACCGCTGATCACGTAACTGTCACCATCGCGCACGGCCTTGGTCCGCAGCGAGGCCAGGTCGGTACCCGCGCCCGGCTCGGAGTAGCCGATCGAGAAATGCAGTTCGCCGGCCGCGATCGCGGGCAGGAAGCGCTGCTTCTGCTCGGGCGTGCCGAAGCGCATGATCGTCGGGCCGACCGTGTTGATCGTCAGGAACGGCACCGGCACACCCGCGATGGCCGCCTCGTCAGTGAAGATCAGCTGGTCGAGGACCGACAGGTCCCGGCCGCCGTATTCGGCCGGCCAGCCGACCGCCAGCCAGCCGTCCCGGCCGAGCTGGCGCACGACCTGTCTATAGGCGTCGCCGTCGCCGTACTCGCCGTCCGAGCTAGCAAGCGCCGTACGCAGGTCAGGAGTCATCAGCTCGGCGAAGTAGTCCCGCAGTCGCTGGCGAAGCTGCTCCTGCTCAGCAGTAAAGCTGATGTGCATCCAGTCCCCTGCGCTCGATCCGACTAGAACGTGTTCTACTAAAATGCTAGCGGAGTAGCGCCTCGTATCCCAGCTAGGGCATCCGGCCCCATGTGGGCTCACCAGATAGCTGGCTGCGTAAGCTCGGATTCGATGGGATCTGACGAGCGCTATCGCGGAGCTCCTACGACGAGCCAGAAGCGCTCATCCACCGTCGGCGGCCGGAAGGATCTGCAGGCCGACTGCCCGAACTGCTTCGGGCTGTGCTGCGTCGCGCTCCCGTTCGCACACTCCACCGACTTCGCGGTCGACAAGGACGCCGGACAGCCGTGCTCGAACCTGCGGGCGGACTTCCACTGCGGCATTCACGCCCGACTGCGGGAGAAGGGCTTTTCAGGCTGCGCTGCGTTCGACTGCCTGGGCGCTGGCCAGAAGGTCTCGCAGGTCACCTTCGGCGGCACGGACTGGCGGCAGGCGCCGCAAAGCGGACGCTACATGTTCGCGGTGTTCCCCGTGATGCGGCAGCTCCATGAGCTGCTCTGGTATATAACTGAGGCCCTCGACCTGGCGCCAGCCCGTCCCGTCCATCAGGACCTCCGAGGTGCGCTGACCCACATCGAAGGCCTAAGCCGAAGCAGCGCCGAATCGCTTCTAGATCTCGACATGGCCGCGCTACGCGGCGACATCAACGCCCTGCTGCTGCGCGCCAGCGAACTGGCGCGGGCCCGGGTTGCGGGTCGCAAGAAGAACCACCGGGGAGCCGACCTGATCGGAGCCAGGCTCGCTCATGCCAACCTCCGGGGAGCCAATCTCCGCGGCGCCCTGCTCATCGCGGCCGACCTCACGAAGGCCGACCTACGCATGGCCGACCTGATCGGAGCCGATTTCCGCGACGCTGACCTGAGCGCGGCCGACCTCACTGGGAGCATCTTCGTCACTCAGGCCCAGCTCAACGCCGCCAAGGGCGACGCGGCCACCAAGTTGCCTCCGGCGCTAAGGCGACCCGCGCACTGGTAGCCCTCGCCGGGGCGATGACGACCGTCGTCACCAGATGCGATCGCGGCCCGGGTTTCAGGCGCTGTTTCCCGCCAAGCAGGCACCCGCCTAAGGGGCCGGCCCGTGACCACCCAGGACTAGTCGGTGATCGCCGGATAGACAAGCGTCTTGAGCTGCCCGCGGAAGTTGAACGTGCCGGACGGCAGGAACTGCGTCATGAAGATCACAGTCATGTCTTCGGCGGGATCGACCCAGAAGATCGTCGACGCGGCGCCGCCCCACATGTACTCCCCGGCAGAGCCGATGACCTGGGTGGCCGCGGGCGCCTTCGCGACAGCGACGGTAAGGCCGAACCCCGTGCCGGCGAATCCCACCTCACCGTAGCCGCCCGGCATCGCAACTGACTGAAGGTCGCCGTCGCCCGGAAGATGGTTGGCGGTCATCAGCTCGACGGTCTTGCGCCCCAGGATGCGCACGCCGTCCAGCTCGCCTCTGCCGAGCAGCATCTGGCAGAAGCGCAAGTAGTCAGCCGTGGTGGAGACCAGGCCGCCGCCGCCGGACAGGAACGACGGTTCCGTGCGGTAGCCGCTCCGCTGCGGATCGTCCACCAGGACGAGTCGTTTACTGGCGTCCCGGCGGTAACACGCGGCGAACCGGTCAACCTTTTCATCGGGCACCATGAAGCTCGTGTCGGCCATGCCGAGTGGTTCGAAGATCGTATCGCGCAGATAGTCGTCGAAGCGCTGACCGGAGATGATCTCGACGAGCCGGCCGCAGATGTCCGTCGACACCGAGTACAGCCAGTGCGTGCCGGGATGGAACTCCAGCGGATATCCGGCGTAGTGGTCCACCATGGACGCCAGCGTGGCGTTCGGGCCGCGCCGCCGGCCGGGCGCGAAACCCTGGCCACGCTCGGCGTTGTCGGCCGAGAACAACTCCTGCAGGGTCTTGCCGCCGCCGAAGCCGAGACCGGACATGTGCATCATCAGGTCACGCACCGTCATCGGCCGCTGCGGATCGACAAGCCGCTCAGTGCCGTCCGCCGTACGGTCGCGGACCTTCAGGTCGCGCCACTGCGGGATAAAGCGCGTGACCGGGTCGCTCAGCTGGAACATCCCGCGTTCGTACAGCGACAACAGCGCTACGCCGGTGATCGGCTTGGTCATCGAGTAAATGCGCCAGATGGTGTCTTCTTCGACGGGCAGCGACCGTTCGAGGTCCCGGAGGCCGAGCGACCGGAAATAGCCCACCTGTCCATGACGAGCGACGGCGACCTGGCAGCCGGCAATCCGTCCGGCGTCGATGTAGCGCTGCTGCAGGTGCTCGGTGATGCGCTCGAGCCGACGCTCGTCAAATCCTGCCCCGGCCGGGTCGACTTTCATGCGCGTTCTCCTATCCTGCGAGCACCCAGGCATCCGTTGCACATCATGAAATACGTTAACTACTGCCCTTCCGAGTGGGAAGTCCCCGGCTGGTGGCGCGGACGGATCACGCTCTTCGCATCACAAACGGCCGCCTGAGCAGGCACAATGCCGACCTGGATAAACTCGACAAGATGGCAGCCCTGCCAGGGCGAGCCGGCGATGACCGGATCGCGGGGGAACAGGCGGCGCTACGGCGGGTGGCGACGCTCGTGGCCCGCGGGGCGCCGCCGAGCGAGGTGTTCGCGGTGGTTACCGAGGAAGCCGGGCGGCTGCTGGGGGCGGACTACACAACGATGGCCCGGTATGACCCGGATGACACGAGAGTAGTTGTTGCAACCTGGAGCCGCACCGGTCCTGCCTTTCCCGTCAACCAGCTCACGCTCGGCGGGCAGAACGTGCCGACGCTCGTGTCCCAGACCGGCCGGCCAGCGCGGATCGATGACTACGCCAGTGGCTCTGGCCCGATCGCGGAGGCCGTTCGCCAGTTCGGCCTCCGTGCCGCCGTCGGCGTGCCGGTCAGCGTCGAGGGCAGGCTATGGGGCGTCATGATGGTGGGATCCCGCACGGAGCCGCTGCCGGCCGGAGCCGAGGACCGGCTGGCCGGGTTCACCGAACTGGCCGCGACCGCGATCGCCAACGCCCAGGCGCGCGTCGAGCTGCGCGGCTTCGCGGAGGAGCAGGCCGCGCTGCGGCGAGTGGCAACGCTGGTCGCCCGTGGTGCGACACCAGCCGAGGTGCTCAGCGCGGTCGCCGAGGAAGCCGGGCGGCTCCTGCACGCCGACTACGCGACGATGAACCGGTTCAGCCCCGACGGCACGAGAACTGTCGTCGCCACCTGGAGCAGCACCGGCGCAGCCGTCCCCGTCGGCAGCCAGCTAAAACTTGGCGGGCAGAATCTGCAGACAATGATCTTCCAGAGCCGCCGGCCGGCCCGGATCGACAACTACGCCGGCACGTCGGGCCCGAACGCCGAGCTCGCCCGCGAGCTGGGCATGCGCGCGTCGGTCGGCGTGCCGGTCGGCGTCGAGGGACGACTGTGGGGCGTCATGGTCGTGGGATCCCGCTCAGGGCCGCTGCCAGCGGGGACCGAGGCGCGGCTGGCCGGGTTCACCGAACTGGCTGGCACCGCGATCGCCAACGCCGAAGCCCAGGCCGCCCTGACCGCCTCCCGCGCGCGGATCGTGGCCACAGCCGATGCCACCCGCCGCCGCATCGAACGCAACCTGCACGACGGCGCCCAGCAGCGCCTGGTCTCCCTCGCCCTGAACCTGCGCGCCGCCCAGGCCACCGCACCGCCAGGGGCCGGTCAGCTGGTGCAGGAGCT
>DATMMA010000021.1:0-12693 GCA_035570295.1 Streptosporangiaceae bacterium | reverse complement strand
CAAGCAGCGTGCCCTGCTGGCCCTGCACCGTGGCGCGTGGGTCAGCGCCGACTGGCTGACCGACGCGCTGTGGGACGATTGCCAGGCCGCGAATCCGGGCAATGCCCCGCAGGCCCCAGGTCGGCCAGCTGCGCAGCACCTTCGGGGCGGGCGGCGGAGCGGGGCGAGGTGACCCAGGTGTCTGCCAAGCCGGCCGAGGCGCTCGTCCTGCGGCGGGGCGAGCCACTGGCCGAATTCGCCGATGCCGGCTTTGCAGACACCGGACGGGCGCAGCTGGACGAGCTGATACTCGTGGCAAGTCCATTGTCTCGCCAGCGCCGCCAACGTACCGTCAAGAGCAGGAAGTAATGCTCGTCACCTGCGTAAACGAGATCAACTTTCTTCCTGCCGCCCTGGACTACGGTGCCGCACACCGCGCAGCCAATCCGGGGCGGCTTATGGCAGCACCAGCCGAGCATCAGCTTCCGGTCTCCGTGCCGGGACCTCCGCGCCCGCTGCGCTCGTGTCCGAGGCCTAGCCTTCCGGCGCCGCCGTCTGGCAATTTCCGGCACGAAGGCCCGGCTGCGAAAGCAGCCCGACCTGTCGATGAAAAGCCAGATGGTCAGTAACTACCTACGGGCGCGCCCGGCGCGGAAACTTGCGTGAAAACCACAACTGGAACGAGGAACCGCGATGGCTGAAGGTTCGCCCGGCCCGATGGCGGGCACGGCCACGCTGGTCACCGGCGGTACCGGCGGGATCGGCAGAGCCACCGCACTAGGCCTGGCCGCGCTTGGCGCTCGCGTCGGCATCACCGGCCGGGACACCGCGCGTACCCAGGCCGCCGCCGCAGCGATCGCGCGCGAGTCCGGCAACCCCTCCGTGGAAGCCTTCGCGGCCGATATGTCCTCCCAGGCCGAGGTATGCCGGCTCGCCGCCGTGGTCCTGGACGCATACCCACGACTGGACGTGCTGGTCAACAACGTCGGCGGGTTCTGGGCCACCAGGCACGTCACCGCGGACGGGCTTGAGCGCACCTTCGCCGTGAACCACCTCGCCGGGTTCCTGCTCACCAGCCTGCTGCTGGACCTGCTCAAGGCCAGCGCCCCGGCGAGGATCGTGACCGTCTCCTCTAATTCCCAGGCAGCCGGCAAGCTTGATTTCACCGACCTGCAGGGCGAGCGCCGCTACTCCGGGCAGCAGGCCTACAGCCAGTCCAAACTCGCCAACGTTATGTTCACCTACGAACTCGCCCGCCGCCTAGACGGCACGGGCGTCACCGCTACGGTTCTGCACCCCGGCGTGGTACGCACCGCCTTCGCCGCCGAGGACCCGTCACTGCTCGCGAAAGTCATGATCACGGCGTCGCGGCCGTTCCTCAAGACACCCGCGCAGGGCGCAGCCACCTCCATCTACCTGGCATCCGCATCGGAGGTCGAAGGTGTCACCGGCCAGTATTTCGCCAACCGCAGGCCCAAGACCTCTAACAAAGCCTCCTACGACACCACCGCCGCGGCGCGGCTGTGGAACACAAGCGCTCGCCTGACCCACTGTGGCGGGGAGGCACAAGCGGTTAGCAGTGCTGCGGCCCGGCCGCGTAAGGCGAGGCGCGGAGTGAGGGACCGAAATGCAGACGAGGCTGCGCTGCAGCCTGAGCCACCGAAGGCGGCGCACCGGGTCGGATGGGGTTTCATCTCGCTGTACACGCTGGCGTATATGAGCACCAGCCTGCTGTTCCTCGCGCCCTTGCTGGTCACCCTGGCCCTGAAAGTGGACTCGCTCGTCGGGATCGGACGGGCACCGGGCAGCCTGGCGCTTGTCGCCGGGACCGGCGCCCTGCTGGCGATGGTCGCTAATCCGTTCTTCGGCAAGCTGAGCGACCGCACCGCATCGCCGCTGGGTATGCGGCGGCCATGGATGATCACCGGGCTGGCGGGCGGCTCCCTCGGCATCCTCATTGTCGCCCTGGCGCCCAGCATCCCGGTCGTCCTCGCCGGGTGGTGCATGGCCCAGCTGTTCTTCAACGCGCTGCTCGCGGCCATGGTGGCGGTGATGCCGGATCAGGTGCCGACCGTTCAACGTGGCCTGGTCTCGGGTGTGCTGGGGGTCTGCATGCCCGTCGGCTCGGTGTGCGGCACTTTGGTGGTCAAGTTGTTCACAGGCCACCTGCTCGCCATGTTCCTGGGCCCGTGCGCGGTCGGCGGATTTTTCATTCTCCTGTTCGCGGTCAGCCTGAAAGACCGCCGGCTGGCCAAGGCCGAAAAGCCTGCCTGGTCGATACGGGAAGTCGCCAGCACCTTCTACGTCAGCCCGCGCAAGAACCCCGACTTCGCCTGGGCTTTCGCCAGCCGCTTCATGTTCGTGCTGGCCTACGCTTTCCTGACGACCTACCAGGCCTACTACCTGCTGGACAAGATCGGCACCGCCAGGGCCGACGTGCCGCAGCAGATATTCCTGGGCACGCTCGTCCAGTCCGCCGTCATCGTCGCCGCTTCCCTCATCGGCGGGAAGGCCTCTGACCGGACAGGCCGGCGGAAGATCTTCGTCCTGACCGCGTCGATCGTGTACGGCCTGGCGTTGTTCGTGATCGCCATCGCAAGCCACTTTGACGGTTTCCTGGTCGGCATGGCTATCAGCGGGCTCGGCTTCGGCGTGTACCTGGCGGTCGACCTCGCGCTCGTGGTGGACGTGCTGCCCGGCGAACGCAGCGCTGCCAAGGATCTGGGTGTGTTCAACATCGCCGGCGCACTTCCCTTCTCGATCGCGCCCGCGGTCGCGCCGGCCATCCTGGCCGTCGGCGGCGGCAGCTACGGCGTGCTGTACATGGTGGCCGGAGGGTGCGCGATCACCGGCGCCGTCGCGATCCTGCCCGTGCGCCGGGTCCGGTGAGCCCGGCATCGGTACGCGCGGCCAGCGGCACAGCGGATCTGGCTGCCTGCGCGGAACCGGCCGGGCCCTTGGGAGAGGGCCCGGCCGTGTCGTGCTGGCGGAGTTCAGGCCGCGATGTCCTGGTAGGCGCGCGGCGTGCTGGTCGCGTCTATTGCGGCGGTGATCGGGGAGGGCCGGAAGCCCTTGACGACCAGCCACACGCCCAGCGACAGCTCCCAGGCAGCCACCGGGACGGCGGCGAGCTGGGGGGAGCCCAGCCTCATGCCACCGAACAGCGTGGCGATGACGGTGCAGATGAGGAACGGCGCTCCGATGAGCCCGACCAAGGGAATGATGCGGGGCACGAGCCGGGACCGGTACATCACCGAGCCCAGCAGCAGTGCGTTGAAGGCGGGCATGAGGCTCTGTGAGAGCAGGAACGTCCAGTTGTAGACCGCGACATGCGATGCGCTGGTGGTGACCAGCGCGGCCGCGTTTGCTCCGGCCGCTCCGCCCAGGGCCTGTCGCAAGGTCACCAGCGACAGGAGGCTGACGACGCCAGTGAAGATCATGCCGGCTTCCAGGACGCGAGCGGTGACAAAGCCCAGCGCGGCGCCTTCATTCTGCCGTTTGACCACCGGGTACAGCGTAACGGCAGTGCCGATGCCGGCCAGGGCGACGACCACCTCGAGGAAGCCGCCCACCAGCACGCCCGTGTGGCCGCCGGAGCTGAGGATCCAGTCCCGGTGGTTCTTCACCGGGCCGTAGAGGGCGAGGGTTGGGATCGAGATGAAGGTGATCAGGTAGAAAACGCCCGCGACGAACGCAATCTTTCTTGTCGAGCTCATCGGGGTGCCTTTCCGCGGCGCTTTCGCTGCTGGGGTCTGGACGGTGATGGCCATGGCGGTCTCCTTTTCGTGGATTGCTGCGCTATCGGGTCTCGGTATCGGGTGCCTGGGGATGGCCGGGTTCGACGAGCGTGACCGAGATGAGAGGCAGGCCAAGGTCGCGTGTTTTCTGGATCAAGCCGTGCAGCGCGGCCTGGTCGGCTACCGGGCCGTGGACGATCGTGGTGCCGTCGCCGCAGCGGGTAACGCTCAGTCCGTCGAACCAGGCGGCCCACCGGCTGTCGAGGTGGCCGTTGAGGCGGATCTCATACCGCCCGGGGCCATCGTGGTGGCCGGCCGATGGCTGGCTCATGGCGCTCCCTTGCTGGTGCTCGCCTGGCTGGATCTCCGCTGCCGTGCGAGCGTTCCTGGGTCTGATCGGAAGTTATGAGCGGATGTGGTGAGCAGGCATCACCACACCTGGTGATTGATGTGGTGATTCAGCCGGCTGAGACCACCGGGGAGGCGTGCGCTGAGTGCGTGACGTTGACCCGGCCGCGAGCGCCGAGGCAGGCGGCAACCCGGCGGACTGCCGTGCGCCCGCCGGGGACGACGGTCAGGGCCGGCGGCTGCGGGTTCGCGGCAGCAGGTCGAGTTCCGCGGCTCGCTGGATGGCTGCCCGGCGGCTGGTCACCGCGAGTTTGGCGTAGATGCTCTTGGTGTGAGTCCGCATCGTGTTCAGGGACACCATCAGCTCGCGAGCAATGGCCGGGCCATCCAGCTCGGTGCCGAGCAGCCGGAGTACATCGAGCTCGCGTTCGCTCAGCGGGTCGATCAGTGTCGCGGGGCTGCCGGCTTCGTTCGTGCCCACGGCCGCGAGGAGCCGGCGGGCATAGTTCTGCCTGGTCCCCTGCTTCGCGACCGCTCTCAGCAAGGGAACGATAGGTGGGCCCTCATCAGCGAAGATCCGGACGTAACCTTCCGGCTCGGCCAGCGTCACCGCCCTTCCCAGGCAGGCAAGCACAGCCGGCATGTCCCGTTGCGCGTGCTGAGCGAGCGCCTGAAGCATGACGATCTCGATGACGCGTCCCGTCCTCCCCCCTTCTTCCGCCGCGAGCAGCAGGCGCTGCAGGAGCCCGGTCGCATCATGAAGGGAAGGCTCCTCCCGCTCGCCCTGACACCGTGCCAGGAGCACCCTGGCCAGGGTGATGTGCTCGAACTCGCGCAGGTAAGACAGGTCGTCGTCAACGGACAGGTCCTGCTCACGCACCCAGCGGAGGGCTTCACCGAATCTGCCCTGCCTGATCCAGACCCGTGCCCTCAGCGCCGGAACCGGCCGCACATTCGGGAAGAAGTCGCCGACATAGCAGCGCTCCGCCTCGTTGAGCAGGTCAAGCGCACCGGCCAGGTTTCCCTCAGCCTGCGCCACCTGGGCCATCGCGACTCGCAGGCGATACCGGTACTGCGACAATCCGGTGTGCTCGCCCAGCTCCTGGCACGTCAGCAGATGCTGGGTGGCGGCGCGCAGGTCGCCGCGCTCGCAGTCGATCTCGCTGATCCCTGCGTGCATGTCTGCGGTTCCCCGCAGAACCTGCCCGCCTTGTTCACCTGCGAGCTGCAATGCCTGCTCGTAGGTGCGCATCGCCTCGCCGAGACGACCTTGCGTGATCCGGATGTCGGCAAGAGCGATCGAGCAGCCCAGAATGTCAGCGATGAACCCGGCCCGCCGCAGACCGTCCACACACGCGGAATAGGCCCGGTGCCCGGCCTCCAAGTCCCCGCTCCACCAGGACGCGAGCCCCAGGAATCCCGCTGCCGAGGCACGGTTGAGGTGGTCCTCCTCAAGCGAAAGATCCAGCGCCCGCCGGGCGTGCCGGACAGTGCCGGCTGGCTCGCCCAGGGCCAGGGCCAGCGCGGCACGGTACACCGCGATCGCCGCCGGGAGGCGGCGGTATTCCTCCTCGTCGGCGACGACCATCTCGGCCGGCCGGGCCCGCGGTCCCTCGTGGAGAGCTGTTGGTGGGTCCAGCCATCGCTCGGCGTCTTGCAGCCGCTCCTCGACCCCCTCGATCTCGCCGGTCATGAGCAATGCTCCGGCAAAGGTGACGCTGAGCACCGGCCTGACCCGGACCACGTCGTCGGGGAGTTCCTCGAGCCAGCGACGCACCATGGCCTCCTGCCTGGTCGGGCGCAGGGCTCGGATCGCCAGCTCGACGAGGTCCGCTGCCCGCCCGAAATCCCCGGCGGCCAGCGCGTGGCCGATGGCCAGGGACCGCTCGCCGTTCTGCTCGTACCACGCGCACGCCCGCCGGTGCAGCTCCGGCACCTGGCCGGGATGCTCGTCAAGCAGCCGGGCCTGCAGCACGTCAGCAAACAGGTGGTGGTAGCGATACCACCGGCGGCGGTCATCCAGCGGGACCAGGAACAGGTTTCCCCGGTCCAATGCCTCCAGCATGGCCTTGCCGCCGCCCTGCCCGGTGACGGCGTCACATAGCGGGCCGCTCAGCCGACCAAGGATGCAGGTCTGCAGCAAGAAGGCCTGGACGCTGTCCGGCTGGCGCTGCAGGACCTCCTCGGCCAGGTAGTCGACAACGTAACGATCATCGCCCGCGAAGCCGTCAATGAAGCCGGCGACGTCCTCTCTTCCCTGCATCGACAGCGCCGCCAGCTGCAGCGCGGCGATCCAGCCCTCGGTGCGGGCCTCGAGCACGGTCACGTCCCGCGCCGTCAGCTGCAGGCCCATCATCCCGTTGAGGTACACGGCGGCCTCGTCAGGTGTAAAGCGCAGCTCGGCCGCGCGGATCTCGGCCAAGTCGCCGCGCGCCCGCAACCGGGCCAGCGGCAGCGCCGGATCGGCCCGGCTGGCGATCACCAGATGCAGCCGGGGCGGCAGATGGTCGAGCAGGAACGCCATCCCGTCCTGCACAGAGGGCGCGTCGATGACGTGATAGTCGTCCAGCACCAGCACGATGTCTCCCGCGATCGCGGCCAGGTCGTTCAGCAGCGCGGTCAGCACCGCTTCGACCGCGGGCGGCTGCGCCGCCTGCAGCAGGGCCAGCGCACTCTGGCCTATCCCAGCTGCCACCGTCCGCAGCGCAGCGATCACGTACGCCCAGAAGGACGCGGGATGGTTGTCGCCCCGATCGAGTGACAGCCACGCGGTCAGACGCTCATCGGTAGGTGCCGCCGGTCCCGCCGCAAGCCACTCGGTGAGCAGCGTGGTCTTGCCGAAACCGGCGGGTGCGGAGACGAGCATCAGCTTCGATGTGGTCCCGCGGTCCAGCCGCTCGCTCAGCCGCGGACGCAGTACCAGACCGTGCCGCGGCCGCGGGACATAGAACTTCGTCTCGAGCAGGGCAGTCGGTACCCGGAGAATCTCCTCCGTCCGCTGCTTGGTCAGCTCGGCGTCGCGGGCGGCCAAGCCGCTCAGATGTTCCGTCAGATTGCCGGTCACCGCGAGCGGGACAGCCGGCCCCGCCATCGCCTGGACCGGAGGCGGCCTGGCTGCGGCAAGCGACGGATCCTGGGCGAGGATGCGGGCCTGAAGCTCGCGCAGCCCGCGGCCCGGATCGATGCCCAGCTCATCCACCAGGCGGTCACGGATCGCGGTATAGGCCCGCAACGCCTCGGCCTGGCGGCCGGACCGGTACAGGGAAACGATCAGCAGTTCCCACAGACGCTCGCGCAGCGGGTGCCGGCGGCACGCTGCCTCCAGCTCGCCGACCAGTTCGGCATGCCGCCACAGGTCCAGGTCCGCTCCGGCGCGGGCCTCGACCGCCACCAGGGCCAGCTCGTCCAGATGCGCCCGCTCGGCGTCGGCGAAGCCGGCGTAGGCGAACTCGGCCAGCGGCTCGCCGCGCCGCAGGCCAAGCGCCTCACCCAGCGCAGCTGACGCCAGCGCCGCCTCGCCCGCCTGACTCAGGCGGCGTCCCTTCGCCACTAGCTGCTCGAAGCGGATGACATCGACGTCCCCTGGACCGATGGCGAGGGCATAGCCGGCTTCGGTGGTGACGATCGCGCCCGCTCCGAGGGTGCGGCGCAGCTGGCTGATCTGGGCCTGCAGGGCGTTGGCTGGGTTCGCCGCCTGCCCATCGCCCCACAGCACGTCGATCAGGCGGTCGGCACTGACCGGCTCGCCGCAGTGCAGCGCCAGCAGGGCCAGCAGCGCCCGCTGTTTGGTACCCCGGACCGGCACGGCCATGCCGTCGTGCACCGCTTCAAGCTCGCCGAACAGCAGGACCTCCACCACCCCACCGTACGGCCATTCACCACACCGGCCTCAGCTACGGCGATGACGAGCACTCGAACTGAGGCACTCTCCGCCACTCAGCTTCGTGGCCGGCCATTAGAGCGCGCCGATCGCCGATTTAGTGCGCCCCATGCCCGGCGCTGCCCGCATGGCCGATTGCAGATCCGCCGGTTCTGCGTGTGTAAGCCGCTAGCACACGATCGTCATCGCGGCACTAGCAGACGTCTGCGCGGGCCAAGGTTGCGCGCCGTCGCCATCACGACGAGCGTCCAGGCAGTTTGGCCAGGCAGCGAGCATCTGCTCGCTGGTCACAATTCGGAACGGTTGCCGACGGGCGTGACCTCAGGGATGTCAGCTGTGGCGATGACAGCTCGGGCAAGCGGGGCGAGAGCGTCGAGCACTGCACGAGCTGCTCGCCGTCGAGGGTGTCGTAAGCGGCCAGGGCGATGCGGTCGGTGCGATCCTCCACGTCGCCCCTCACGTCCTTGCCTTGGGCGGTGAGCTCGCCGTCAGGGCCGACCAGCCCGCGATCGATGAGCCTGGCGGACACACTGTCCCACTCGGCGTCGTCGTAGTGCCGGGCTACCGCGAATACCTCGCGCGGAACGACGCCAGCTGCGGCCTGAAGGACGTTGGCCTCACGACCGCCTATCCCGGCGGCAGCCAGCGCAGCGACATGCCCGTCGTCGTTGCCTCGCGTCGCGCGTACGCATCGGCGAGAGCGGCCACCTCGAAGACGCGCTGACTCGTCCCGCGGAGCGAAAGCCAACGCTGTGTCACTGCGCGACTTGCGGCGCCGCCACCATCTACCAGACATTGCGCCGGATGCTCGCCGATGGCCTGGTCGAACAGATCCGGCAGGATGCGGGTGAGGAGAGCGTTTGCCTGAAGGCCCGCCGCCCGGCCTTCCCAGTTTTGCTGGTACGGCCAAGGCGGAGGATGTTCGGCTGGATACTGCCTGCCTGGGGGTGACGCGAGCATGTTTGCCTTGCCTGAAGATGCATTGGCCCCTGGTTGATCCGGCACCAGCTTAGGCTCTGGCGACGGCGTATGCTGGAGGCCACTGCATCCGCTTAAGGCAGCCTGAACGAGTTCGGGACCTGGTCCAGACCACGCGCCTGTTTTGAGATCCGCCTCGCTGCATCTTTTAGATCGCGAGGCGACTGATGAGCGCGACGGTGACCTTAGGTCGTTATGACAGGACTCGCTGCTGTCCGGTTTCCGGTGCGCTTGCGCAGCGCGCGAGTCAGCTCACGTTGATGCCCGCTGGCCCAGTGCCGCTTTACTCCAGCTGCGCGGCTGCCGCCGGGCGATTGGCGCTGGCAGCGGGCCCCGGCAAGAGGCTGCGAGTTAGCCGGGGACGACCCTGCGGACGTTTCTGCCGGCCTTCATCATGACCGGCCGCGCGCGGGTCAGCGCCCAGGAGACCTTGCCCGCTGCCGGGCCAGTCACCGGGGCACCACCCGGTGGGGCGTCTGCCCAGCTGACCGGCCCCGGCTGCGGCATCGCGCAGCGGAATCAGCCACGGCTCGCCACAGGTCAGTTCCGGCGCGGGCGAAAGATTGCCAGCACCGCGGCCTCCGTTGTCCTGGTCGCCGGCATCTTCGGCTTCGCGCTCCCGCATGTCGCGTCCTACCGCAGCGTCTGGACCAGCGTCGAGGCGATGACGTGGCCGCACGTGCTGCTGGTTGTCATCGCGGCAGGGGCCAGCCTCGCCGCGGGCTGGCTGATGATCTGTTCTGTCCTGCCGTCGATCCGGCTGCGCGAAGCAGCAGCGGTCAATCTTGGCTCCACCGCGGTGGCAAACACGCTTCCGGCTGGCGGGGCCCTCGCCATGGGCATCAGCTGGACGATGCTCTCCAGCTGGGGCATCAGCGCAGCCGAATACGTCCTCTACACCTTGGTGTCGGGTATCTGGAATGTCTTCGCCCGCCTGGGCCTGCCGGTTATCGCCTTGCTGATCACGATGACGGTCAGCAGGCCGAAGGCTGGCCTGCTAGCTGGCGCAGTTGCGGGCCTGGTCGTGCTCGGTTTCGTGGCCGCTGGCTTCGGCCTACTGCTGCGCAGCGAGTCTTTCGCGCTTCGCGCGGATGCGGCGCTCCAGCGCGTACTCGCGATCGCCTGCAGGCTAGCGCGCAAGCAGCCGCCGTCGTCCGCCGCCGGGTTCCTGCAGGGGTTCCGTGAGCGGGCTTCGGTGCTCCTCGCTGCGCGGGGCTGGCGGATTACCGCAGCCACTGCCGTCAGCTCCGTCACACTGTGGCTGGTCCTGCTGACGAGTGTGCGCGGCGTGGGGCTTTCCCAGTCGCAGGTGCCATGGCAGACGTCCCTTGCAGCCTTCGCGTTCGTCCGTCTGCTCACCGTCCTGCCACTTACGCCTGGCGGAGCGGGCATCACCGAGCTGGGCCTCGTCGGCATCCTGGCCGCGGGCGCCAACCACAGAGTCGCTGGGCAGGTAACAGCGGCTGTCCTGTTGTACCGGGCTGTCACTTATCTGGCGCCCATTCCCAGCGGGGCGCTAGCTTGGGTCGGCTGGCGGTACGCACCTGGACTCGGGCGCGGGGACGGCAGGTCATCGAGCACTGCCCGGCGGGGACGCGAGGACGTTCTTGGCGTGCAGGCAACCGCAGAGCCGTTGCCAGACGCGACAGCAGCGATCAGCCGCGGCTAGCGGGCGCTAGTTGCATGAACGCGCAACGCCCGCCATGTGCTCACGGCGCCCGCAGCCGCCGGTGGAGTGGCGAAGACCCGGATCAGTGGCTGCGCAGCGAGATCTCGTCGGACTCGGCGATGTTGTCGGCCTCAATCGCTCGCAGTCCTTGGCCGAGGCGCTCGCGAGCCTGCCGCAGGAGCTTGCGCGAGTTTGTGGACGGGCTCCGCGCAGCGGTGCGCTCCGGCTCGCCCTGTGCTCCTCGATCAGCTGCGTCTGAAGGGCTGCGGCGATTTCATCGGATGCTTTCAGCGCCTGATACATGGCCCAATCCCGTGCGGTGTTCTCAACCATGCCGGCAGTAATCTCGTTTGCCTGTCTCCGGTGGTGCCGCGCCAGGCCCGGCGGACTTGCGAATCCGGCTGCCGAGCGCCTGCCTAATTTGCATGCCTGGGCCGGAACTCCGGGCTGTTGCATGTGCGCCACCGTCCTCGTCGTGGCGGCCGCCCGCGCGTCCGGGAACCAGTCGAGCGCGACCGGCAGGCCGAGATAGTGGTCGCCGTGCCCGTGAGTGATGTAGATGGTGGTGAGGTTGCGGTCGTGCAACTCCACCCAGTCTGCCAGCGCGGCGGCCTCCGGGACGGTCATCTGCGGGTCCACCAGCACGGCGTCGCGAGCCCCCGAAGATCAGTGTCGACGTCGTGGGATCCCAGGCCCGCGCATCGCCCACCGCGGGTGGGGGGACAACATACGGCTTTTCCGGCGCGGTGAAGAAGTCGAGTTTAGCCGCGTGGCGGCCAGTGTCGGCCCTAGCAGGGACTGCCTCACCAAACGCCTGCCTGAGGCGCAGGTGCGCCGGGATCAGATGATCTCACCTGATCGTCTGCCGCAAGAGCCTCGCCGTTCCGGCACGAGCCGTCCTCCGCCGCGAGCCAGGCTGGTCAGCCCCGGCCCGGGGTGTTGCGGATTTGGCCCGCTGATTGAAGCCTCGGGGCATGTGCCGGATATCTCCACGCGCTTGGAGAGCTCCTCAGACAGACCATTCGAGCGGATACCGGCGGGCGGCCCGGTTACACCTGAACACGGCGAGCCTGGCGGAAGTCGCCGGTGCTTGGTGCGTCACCGGGCTGACTTGCCGCTACTCGCAGCCGACCATGGTCACCGGGGGTACCGGGCCGCCGCTGCTGTTCCTGTCGGGGGTCTTTATCTCGCTTGGCATCAACCCGCCTGCCTGGATGGCCTGGGTGGGCCGGATCTTCGCCGTCAGGCATTTGCTGTCCCAGCCTTATCCAGGTCTTCCCCGCTTCGGGGGGATTCCCCCGCGCAGCCGCGTCAGCGCTGCCGATGCCTTCCTTACTGGACGGGGTCTGGCATAGGCACGCGACCGCCGGCGAGGAACCCGTGAACTTCGGCTTCGCGGTACCGGCGGTGACCGCCCAGTGTCCTGATCGACGAGAGCTTGCCGGCCTTGGCCCAGCGGGTCACTGTCTTTGGGTCAACCCGGAACATTGCGGCCACCTCAGCCGGCGTTAGCAGTCGCTCAGGCCCTGGACTGTCTTCCTGCATGAGGTGGCCGCGGCGGGTCGCGTAGGTTCGGGAGGTCATCTCGGTAGCTCCTTGCGTCGATCGGGCGGGGAGATGTCTGGCCGGTGTCGTCCGCGACGAGATCGCGAGCAGGCCGGGCTTTGACGGGCTTAGCGCACTTTGCGGTCCTGCCGCTCGGGGAGTCGGGTGATCGGCTCTATCTTTGAGACCGGTCCGGCAGCGGCTGATCCCGGCTGGCGTTCACCGGCGTGATCGCCGGGCCGGCACTGACCAGCCGGTGCCGATGCCCGCGACGTGCAGAGCGAGGCAGGCAAGCCCGGCCAGCAGCAGGCTCGTTGGCGACAAGACGGTGATCATGGAGGTGGATGTCGCGTAGATAAGAAACGCGATGGCGCACAGGACAGCGGCAACGAAGGCGAGCATAGATAGTTCTTTCTTCCCGGCGCTGCAGCCAGATGGCGAAGGCCTGATGCGTGTCCGCTTGCCGTCAGCCGGCCCCGGCACGGCTGCGGCCTAGCTCTGACCGCCATCGCTACCGCGGCGGATCGTCCCGGTACAGCGTGCTCGCCTGGAGGTCG
>DATMMA010000020.1:0-10477 GCA_035570295.1 Streptosporangiaceae bacterium | reverse complement strand
CCCGCTGACGCAGAATCGCGCAGCCCCTGGCGTGCGCAACAGCGTGCGGTAGCCGCCGAGCCCCTGATGCCCGGCACCTTGCTGCCAGGAACTGTGCTGTCCGACGTCGGGCTCTGGCTCGCGAGGCTCGAGCTGACCAGGATCGAGCCCGGCGGGGACTTGCGTCATTTGCTGCGGAACCTCCGCTCCGACCGTACCTGGGCGTGGTTGCGGCGCTGATGGCGGCCGTCATGACAAGCCGGTCGTCATGACTAGCCAGTCATCAGGTATTGGCCGGATATTTCGCCGGGGCAGACTGCCGGTGGGCGAGGCCGGCGGTTATCGTTGGTCCGTCATGGGACACTTCCTGCGGCGCGCCCACGGGAGAGCTGCCGCTCGCCCGCAGGCAGGCGCGACTGTGCCCGGCAGGCCCGCCAGTCCGCATAGCAACAACAGTCCGCGCGTCAGGTACGGCACTGGCCACCTTGGCCCGTCCGGTTACAGGATCGCGCTGTTCGGCGCCGTCGCGGTCGTAGGCCTCGCGCTGCACTCTGGAGATCCCGCTCAGGTGATCCGCCAGTTCGGCCACCGGACCGGCACGCAGAATGCCACGCTGGCGGCGGATTCGGCCGGTTCCATGGTTGCGCCGCAGGGCGGGGGCGGCCAGATCGCGCGAGCCGGTCAGACCAGCGGCTCGGCGAGTCAGCGTAAGAGCGCCGCAGCCAGCACGTTCCATCAGATCACTCTGCCCGACCTGCTCATCGTGGCGCCTAAGGGCCTGACAGCCAGTCAGATCGCCAGGCTCCGTAAGATCCGCGGCCTGCGCAGCATGATCACCTTTGACGGCGCCGAGATCACCGCGGGCGGTCACCAGGTGAGCGTGATCGGCGTGAACCCGGCCACGTTCAGGTCCTGGGTACCGCTCAGCACGGCATCGGACCAGGCTTTCTGGACCGCGCTAGCCAGCGGTGACTTCGTCGCGGCCGAGACGGCAAGCAAGTCGTTGAAGCTGACGGCCGGCGCCACCTACAACCTGGTGGGCGCGTCGGCGCAAGTCGTGAAGTTCGGCATGGCGGCCAGGCTCGACCTGGCCGGTGTCGACCTGCTGGTGAACCAGGCGACATCCGCTCGGCTTGGCTTGGTCCACCAAGTGGCCGGGCTGATCAGTGCGCCGGCGGTGCGGCTGGCTGCACTGACCAGGAAGGTCACCAGGATCCTCGGCGCTGGCGGGCGGATCGAGCAGCTTCGCGGAGGGCAGCTGCCTGCGGGATCAGTGTCCCCGGGAACCCGGCCGACGACCTACATCCAGCTCTTCAAGGCCTCTGCCGTGCGGTACTGCCCTGGCTTGTCGTGGACGGTGCTTGCTGCTATCGGGCAGATCGAGAGCGGGGACGGAACCAACGTGGGCCCGTCGAGCGCGGGCGCACTCGGGCCGATGCAGTTCCTGCCATCGACCTGGGCGCGCTGGGGTATCGACGCGTTCGGCCAGACCGGACCGCCGAACGTCATGAACCCCTACGACGCGGTGCCATCGGCAGCCAGGCTGCTCTGCGCCGATGGCGCGGCGGCTGGCGGCAGCTCGCTCTCGCACGCGATCTTTGATTACAACCACGCGAACTGGTACGTCAGCGAAGTGCTCGCGCTGGCCGCCGAATACGCTGCCGACTACCGCTAGCTGTCCGGCCGGCCGGCGCCCTGGTTGGATAGGACCATGCCCGGTTACGACGCGTTCCTGCTCGTCTCCTTCGGCGGTCCGGAGAGACGCGCCGACGTCATCCCGTTCCTGCAGAACGTCACCGCCGGACGGAACGTCCCGCTGGACCGGCTAGAGCAGGTGGCTGAGCACTACTACCGGTTCGGCGGGGTCAGCCCGATTAACCAGCAGTGCCGGGAGCTGATCGCGGCAATCGAGAAGGACTTCGCCTCGCGTGGCGTAGCGCTGCCGGTCTTCTGGGGCAACCGCAACTGGGATCCTTACCTCGCCGGCACGCTCGCCGAGATGGCAGATGCCGGAATCAGCCGGGCGCTGGCGTTCGTCACGTCGCCCTACAGCTCGTTCTCCAGCTGCCGCCAGTACCTCGGCGACATCGAGGCGGCCCGCCGGCAGGCCGGACCGGGCGCTCCGCAGGTGGACAAGATCCGGCAGTACTTCAACCATCCGCGATTCGTCTCGTCGTTCGCGGCCGCAGCCGCAGAGGCGGCCGACTCGCTAGCCGGCGACGACTTCGACCTGATCTTCACCGCGCACAGCATTCCGGTCAGCATGGCTGAGGCGAGCGGCCCGGCTGGCGGCGCGTACCAGGCTCAGCTCGCGGAGGCTGCGAGGCTCGTCGCGGCCGAGATCGGCTATCAGCGGCCGTGGCACCTGGCCTACTCGAGCCGGAGCGGGCCCCCGGCTCAGCCATGGCTGGAGCCGGACATCAACGACTTGCTAGCCGAACGCGCCGCGGCCGGCTCGCGCGCCGTGCTGATCGTGCCGATCGGGTTCGTGAGCGATCACATGGAGGTCAAGTTCGACTTGGACACGGAGGCGGCGCAGACAGCTGACCGTCTTGGCCTGAAATTCGCCAGGGCGGCGACGCCGGGTACCGACCACAGGTTCGTGTCGATGATCACCGACCTGGTCTGCGAGCGGCTCGACGGAACGGCGCGGCTGACGCTTGGCGCGCTCGGCCCTGGCCCCGACGCATGCCCGGCCGGCTGCTGCGGCGGCGCTCCGGTGCGGCCGGCTTCCCGGTGAGCGAGCCAATCCCGGCGGACCTGGCCGCGCTGGCTAACGAAGCGGCGCAGGAGGCCGGCGAGTTGCTGCTGGCCCGGCACGGCCGGGTCGCCGTCGTGCGGACCAAGTCGAGTCCGACGGATGTGGTGACCGAGATGGACCACGCGGCGGAGTTGCTGATCAGGGACCGGCTGCTGGCGGCCCGGCCTGCGGACGCCATCCTGGGCGAGGAGGGTGGTCAGACCGGATCTGGTCCGGTTCGCTGGATCGTCGACCCGCTCGACGGCACCGTGAACTACCTGTACGGGTTGCCCGGCTGGGCAGTCAGTGTGGCCGCTGAGGTCGGCGGGGTGGTCGTGGCCGGCGCGGTCTGCGTGCCGTTGCAGCGCAGCACCTTTACCGCCACGCTGGGCGGCGGTGCCTGGCTGGAATCGGCCTGGGAAGGCAGCCCGCGGCGGCTTGCCTGCAACCGCGGAGTCGCGCTGAGCGACGCGCTTGTCGCCACCGGTTTTGGCTACCCGTCCGGCCAGCGCGCCGAGCAGGGCCGCGTGGTAGCGGCGGTGCTGCCTCGAGTGCGCGATATCCGCCGAGCCGGAGCCGCTGCCGTGGACCTGTGCTCGGTCGCAGCCGGCCGGGTGGACGCCTATTACGAGCAAGGCACGCACTACTGGGACATCGCAGCGGGAGGACTCATCGCCCGCGAGGCTGGTGCGATGACGGGCGGCCTGCGCGGCGACGAAGCCGGCGAGGCCATGACCCTCGCCGCGGATCCTGCGCTCTTCGCTGAGTTGCGCGACCTGCTGGCGAACCTGGACGCGGACCGCCTGCCCGCTAGCTAGCCGTCCCCGGCTGGCTAGCGGCGGTTGAGGGTCCCGGAGGCGACCGGGCCGCTGCTGGTGAAGCGGAACCCGATCGCGCCCGTCCCGGCCCGCGTGATCGTGACCTGCCCGTTCAAGCATTTGCCGTGGATGATGCCCTGGTTCAGGGTCAGTTCCGTCGCCGTCGCACTCACCAGGTCCAGCGCGCCAGAGCAGCTGAAGCCAGTGCCCACGTATCTAACAGTGCCCGACCTGGCGCCGGCGGTGAAAGTCACGCGGACGTCGTAGGTGTCCACCGGCTGTTGCCTCACCTGGCCTGCCCACGATCCGGCGAACGCGGCGGGTGTCACCGGGCCGTTGGTGGCAGACAACGAGGGCGAGGGTGAGTTGGACGCTGGCCGGTCGGTATGGGCTGGTGGGCTGCTGTTCGCCGCCAGCCGGCCTGGCGTGCCCTGAGCCAGGTGCAGCACGACCCCGACCACGACAACCGCGACGACGACCGCCACTGCTATCAGCCAGACCGTGCGCCGGCCCCCGCCACGGCCAGCCCTGTCATAGCTAGCACGGTCATAGCTAGCACGGTCGCGGCTTCCGTCACGGCTCCCACCGCCGTGGCTAACCCCGCTACGGCTACCTCTGCGACGGCTGACATCTGCCGGCCTGGCTGGCACGCCGCCATGCGCAGCCGAGCCGCCTCGGGCCTGCCTGGATGGTGGCCGGTCACTGTAGCCCCGGTGCTCGCGATAGATCTCTGGCCCGGACACCGAACGCTCCCGTGGCGGGGCCTGGCGGGCGGCCGGCGCCGGGTCGACCGGCCGGTAGGCGGCCGGATCGTATGACGCCCGGCCCGTGGCCCGCGCCGCGCGTCTTGAAGCCTCGGCGAGCACGCCACCGGGCAGCTCAGCGTCGCCCAGCAGGTTCAGCACCACGGCGCGTGCGGCGGGCCGTTCAGCTGGCTCGGGATCCAGGCACTGCTCCACCGGTCTCCGGACGTGCTCTGGCAGCACGTCGAGATCTTCCAGTCGGGCCGGCGGGCGGCCGGCCGCGGCGAAGACCACAGTCTGGGCCCAGGCCAGCATGTCAGCAGACGGTGTCGCCGAGCCGTATGGCGGAGTGATGCCGTACTCGATTACCCGCGGCGGCCCGTCCGCGGCCATGACCAGGTACTCCGGCCCGAAGTTGCCGTGAACTAGGCCGGCCTGATGTACCGAGGCGAGGCCAGTTGCCATCGCGATCGCGACTGCATCCAGGTCGTGGCCGCGGCGGACACCGTCGGCGGCGACTAGTTCGAGCAGCGACGGACCTGGCACGTACTCGCTGACGAGGTAGGCATCTTGGCCGTCCAGGCCAGCATCCAGCACCCGTGCGGCGCAGAACGGGGGCACCCGCTTGGCGACCGCGGCTTCGGCCGCGAACCGGTCCCTTGCGGCCCCGTCGTGGGCCCAGTCGCCGCGCAGCAGGCTGATCGCCACTTCGCGGCCATCCGGGCCGAGGCCGATGAAGACCGGGTCGTCGGACGGGATGCCCTCTATCCGGCCGCCCAGCCGGTACCGTCCTAGCCGGCGGGGGTCGCCGGGGCGCAGCGGCATTTGCTGTGGCATGGGACCGGGGCTCCGCTTAGGCAGGCAGGAAGACACCTGTGGTGAGTTCGTACCATACGCACGTTGTGGAGCCCAGTGCGGCGAATCGGCGAAGTTACTTCAGGGTACACAGTGACGAATGTGATGCTCGTCTCTGGTTCGCAGGGCATAATGCCCTGCGAACCGCGGGCTGGGCACCACGCGGCTGCGACACGTCCGAACGAAAGTGTCCTGCTAGGTGTAGCCAGGCTCCAGACGTGGCAGAATTCCCCGCCGGATTCGGGCACAACCGAGCCGTCCCGAGCGTTACAAGCGCGCGACGAGGTTAGTAAAGATGGAGGGGTAAGGGCCGACATGGCTACCGACTACGACAGCCCGAGGAAGACAGAAGACGACGTTACGGAGGACAGCCTGCAGGAGCTGCAGGCCCGGCGGATGGACAAGTCCTCGACGGCGATTGACATCGATCCCGATGACGTCGCCGAGTCGCTTGAACTGCCCGGTGCTGACCTTTCTAACGAGGAACTCTCGTTCCGGGTGATTCCGCGCCAAGCGGATGAATTCACCTGTTCGAGCTGCTTCCTTGTACACCACCGCAGCCAGCTTGCGGACAGCCGCGGCGGTCAGCTGGTTTGCCGCGAATGTGCCGCCTGAGCAATGTTGCGCAGGCACGGAGCGGACAGGATGAGGCGGGCCGCTGGCACCACACGGGGCGGGGTCATCCCGTGAAGCGGCCTGCCGAGCTGGCTGGCGCCCGGCCGAACGGGGGAATCGACGGCTGGCCAGGTAAGTCTGGCCAGCAAGAGCCTCGCTAGGCGGGCAACGGGGATGATCACAACCGGCTGGACGGGCCCTTTGACCCGACCGGGCCGGCAGCGGCGGGCGAGGCTGAGCTCGTTCCCGCAGTAGAGGTTTTTGTGTTGGCCGCTGACCACGGCCCGCTGAGTCGTGCCCGGACCAGCCGCGGCAAGTGCCGCCGGCTATGGCGCGGGATGGCCCTGATCCGGGCGGCAACCCAGATCAGCAGGACTACCACGGCAGGTGCCAGGGCCGCGGCGGCTGCCCGGTGACCGCTGGCTAGCAACGTCCCCATGGCTGCGCACAGCGCTGCGGCCAGCAGGATCGGCCTGGCCAGCCGGACAGCGAGGTAGCGAAGCGCGAGCTCTGAGTTGCGGCCGAACACGCCGTTCCCCGGCGAAGTCCGGGCTGCGCGCATGAAGTGCTCGGCGGCGCCTGCCGGATCACGCAGCTGCAGGCTGATCCGGCCTAGCTCGTTGATCGCGCCGCCGTGAGTTGGCTCGATCGCGAGAGCTGACTCCTGCCGGAGCCTGGCCTCGGCAACGTCGCCACGGCTGAGCGCCACCCTCCCCGCAGTGACGTGCACGTCGGCTTGATCCGGAGCGACGGCAAGGCCAGTCTCTGCCGCCTCCGCCGCGAGCTCGAGCTGACCGTCGGCGGCAGCGGCCTGAGCCACGCAGACGTGCGACCGCCAGGAATGTGGAGCGAGGCGCCGCGCCTCAAGGGCGGCTGGCACGGCGTCAGTGCCGCGGCCCAGGGTGATCAGTGCGGTGCTGATAAGCCGGAACGGCCAGTCGTTTGCCGGGTCGAGCGCGCTCGCCCGCCGGGCGGCGGTCAGCGCCTCCGCCGGCTGGCTGTTGCCCAGGTGCGCGCGCGAGAGCAGGCACCAGCCCCGGCAGCTGTCCGGAGCGGCAGCCAGCACGGCCGCGAGCAGCCTGGTCGCGTCGGCGAAGCGGCCAAGCTCGATCATTAGCCCGGCGCGGCTCAGCTCGGTCGTGTCGCTGACGGTCATGCCGGGATGTGGAGACCCACGCGGCCACCTCGTAGCGTTCGTCTGGTTTCGGAAGCGTTGACGATTTTATGCTGTTTTCAAGGGTGAGGTGGCGGGTTGCGGCAGCCGCTGTGCTGCGAAACGTGGCGGTGATCGCACTTCCTAGCCGTCGGGCGATCTCTAGTGGTGGATTTGTCGGTTATGTAGTCACGAATTGACGAGGAGGTAGCGCGGAACGTCAGGGTGATGAGGTCGTCGCGCCAAGCCGGGCGATGCACTCAGGCTCGCCGCAGGTGCGCCCGTTGCCCCGGCAGACACGCCCGCACGAACAGTGCGCTGCGCGACTGGCCAGCCACGCCTCGTGATCGCCGAGCGCGATCGAACCGTCCGGTTGCGTGACGCTGTAGACGCGCTTCAGCACGCCGCCCCGCATGGCGACGTACTCGCGGGGGATCAGGTCCACCTCTCTAGTGTGCCGCGCCCGGCGCTTGCTGTGATCCCCCGAAGGCGGGCTGCGGTGCGGTGCGTTACCGCCCGCGCCGCCCGCCGTGACCGGAAGGCGCGGTGCGGTACGGTGCCACAATGACTGAGCAGAATGACGCGGCGGCGGGCCCGGCACAGACCGATGCCAACGACTGGCGGGTTACGGTCCGGCTGCCTGAAGCGGGCCAGGCCAGCAAGGCTGTGGAGCACCTGAGCGCCCACGAGGTCGAGGACGAGGTCCATCGGCGTCTCAGCGGCCGGGTGGTGGTCGGCACTAGCGGTGGCAGCGAGGTGTTCCTGTATACCCCCACGCAAGACGCAGCCGCGGCCGCCCGGCAGTCTGTTGCTGACCTGCTGGCTGTCCACGGCATGCAGGCCGAGTTCGCGGTCGAGCGCTGGCACCCGGTCGCCGAGGAGTGGGAAGCCGCGGACGTGCGCTTGCCCGCGACGCCGGCAGAAGTGCAGGCCGAACGACAGGAACTCGACGCGGCGGAGACCAGCGATTCCCTGGCGGCTGGCGTAGCGCTGTTCGAGGTCAGGGTGCAGGTGCCTGCGCACCGGGATGCGGTGGCACTAGCCGCGCGTCTGCAGGCCGAGGGCTACTCCGTCGTGCGCCGCTGGCGGTTCCTCGTCGTTGGCGCGAACAATGCAGACCAGGCCGAGGAGTTCGCCGCGAGGATCCGGCCGGAAGTCCCGGCTGGCGCTGTGGTGAGCATTGAAGAGGTAGGTCCGCGCCGGCCGTACACCGTTTTCGAACTGCTGGCTGGCTCGGGCCTTTGAGGTAGACGGCCCGTCCGTCCGGAGGTGGATGCCGCCGGCTAATGATCCGCCTGCAGGCTCACGACCGGGCCGGTACAACCACAACACACTGAGCTCATCGATCCTCGACCGAAGGAGTCTCAGTGAACCTGCACATCGCTCGCCGCGCGGTCGCCGCCTCACACCGCATCACGGCACCCGGCCGTCTGGTCCTGGCAGCTTGCACCGCGGCGGCTCTTGCGGGCGGGGCCACGGCTGCGGTCTTGCCGGCCGCTGGTGCGGCAGCCGCGGCTAAGTCACGGCCACGCTTACCGACGTGTCCCAGACCAACACCAAGATCGTCATCCGCCTGCACAAGAAGTGATCCACCTCGCCACCGGGCCGGGCTGACTCCCTAGCGGAGCTAGCCCGCCGGGCGGCGGCGCAGTTGATGCAGCATCCAGCCGCGACCGTCAGGGTCGAGCGGCCGGGTGTGCTCGGTGAAGATCTCCGCCGCCCGCCGGTAGGACAGGCGTCCCCTCCCGGTCAGGGGGCACAGATCGGCCGCCGCAGTGCCCGCTGGCGCGCGGCGGTCGGTCAGGAAGACTGGCCCGCCGCGTCGCCCGGCCAGCAGCCAGCTCAGCAAGTCCCCGGTCTGCGAGCCCCACCCCAGCGAACGCTCACCCGCGCCTGCTGTCCTGGCCGTGCGGCCAGCAAGATCGAGCAGGCTGGCGTCCAGCGAGAGCACCGCTTCGGCCGCTGCACCGGTGTCCAGCAGCAGGTGCCAGAACGCCTGCTCCCGCAGCCCGGCCGGAGTCCGGAACAGCATCGCGAGCTGCGTCTCATCAAGCAGTCGCGCTGCCGAAGGCCGCTGGCCGGAATCGCGCGCGTGGCTGGAATGGCCGGCCAGCATGGCCTGGCGGACAAATGCCGTCGGGTCAGCGGCGATCCACTCCCGCCTCCGCCACCAGCCAATCGCGCTGCGCAGCGCAGACAGCTCACGGTTCACCGTGCGGGTGCCTGCCTGACCCAGGCGCTGCGCGACAGCAGCGGCCAGCCTCGGCCCGGCGGTCTCGTCGTCGAGCAGCGCCAGCGGCACGACCGGGGGGACAGGCCCTGCGCCTGCTCGGGCCGGCTGGCGGTTGCTTGCCGACCAGTGGCCAGCTCCAGCTAGCCAGCGAGATCCGGTACACCCGCCGGGAGGCGGGCCCTAGTTCCGCCTCGGCAAGGTAACGGTCGACGGCGACCGCGTACTCGACTGGCACGATACCGGCCGACGCGGAGGACTTAGCATCCGTTAGTGCCGTCATAAACCAGGCATAGCATTAGATAACGTCGCTCCGGAAGGGCTCGAACGGATGCTAAGTCGGTGGCGGGCGCCATCATGGGCTGTCCCGGTCAACGGCGGGCCGGGTCGTCGCGCCATAGTTAGGGTGGTTGAGCCACAAGTAGGGCGGAGGCGTATGGGGCAGCAGGCTGAGTTGGTGTTTGCCGGCGGCGCGATCTACACGGCCGATGCGAGCCGCCGCCGGATGGTCGCGGCCCAGGCGGCAGATGGCAGCCCGGCCAGTTCGGTCGCCGTAGTGGGCGGGCGCATCGCGGTGATCGGCATTGCAGCCGACCCGGCGATCCAGGAGCTGATCGGCCCGGCGACCGAGGTCATAGACCTGCGCGGTCGCGCGCTGCTGCCCGGCTTCCAGGACGCTCACGTCCACCCGGCATTCGCGGGCCTGACGATGATCGGCTGCAACCTGATCGGCGCCACAACTCTGGACGAAGCGCGCGCCCGCATCAGCGCTTACGGCGAGGAGTACCCCGAGCGCGAGTGGATCGCAGGGTCCGGCTGGCGGATGGAATGGTTCCCCGGCGGCACGCCGGACCGGCACACGCTGGACCGCCTGACCGGCGGCCGGCCCGCCTTCCTGTCGAACAGGGACGGCCACGGTGCCTGGGTCAACACGCGCGCACTCGAACTTGCCGGCATCGACGCGCGGACCCCCGATCCCGTCGACGGCCGGATCGAGCGCGAGCCGGACGGCGGTCCGCAGGGCACACTGCACGAGGGCGCGGCGAACCTGGTCGGCTCCCTGGTGCCCGAGCTGACGTTGGACGAGCGGCTGGCCGGGCTGCTGCTCGCCCAGCAGCACCTGCACGCTCGCGGCATCACCGCCTGGCAGGACGCGATCGTGGGGGACTACCTGGGCAGTCCCGACCCGCTGCCGGTGTACCTGGCCGCTGCCGCCAGCGGCCAGCTCACCGCTCGCGTCGAGGGCGCGCTGTGGTGGGACCGGACGCGCGGCGGCGAGCAACTGCCCGACATCCTGGCCAGGCGGGAGCGAGGCCGCGGGCCGCGCTTCCGGGCGAACACCGT
>DATMMA010000019.1:0-2716 GCA_035570295.1 Streptosporangiaceae bacterium | reverse complement strand
CGCCCCGATGAGCCACAGGACCGGGAAGATGAAGCCGATCAGGCCCAGCACCCAATGGCCCTTGCGGAAGCTGAGAACGCCCAAGACCAGCAGCAGGACAAGATAGATGATGCCTAGCGTGAAGCCCAAGACCATGGGGGTGCCCCTCCGCCGGTCATAACCGGCCCGGATCCGGCGCGCTCCATGCGCGCTCTGAGGATCATCACACCGTGGACTGTGATCAGTTCCATCACCCCCTCCGGGTGAGGTGACCGGCGCGGCATTTGCTGGATGCCGCTGGGCGAATACGAGGACCTGGCCTGGTACCCGGTGGTCAGGGAGCCCGTAAGGTATCTTCATCAGGCTGCCTGAGAAAAACTTTATCAGGCTACCTGATGAAATACTATCGTGGGGTCCATGGCTACCGCGCCCGAGCTCGATCCCATCCGTACGGCCGTCGTCCTGAGCACGACCCTGAGCCGGCTGCGCTCCCGGCTGCGGCTAGAGGGCGGGACTTTCGAAACGGGCCTGACGATCACTCAGCTGTCCACGCTCCAGCGCGTGATCGACTACGGGCCCATGGCCGGGGCAGCACTCGCCCAAGCCGAGCACATCCGCCCGCAGTCCATGTGGGAGATCATCGCCGTGCTGGTCCAGGAGGGCCTTGTCGAGCGGCGTCCCGATCCCTCCGATGGTCGCAAGGTGCTCGTGGCGGCGACCCGCAACGGCGAGCGGCTGGTCGACCAGATCCTTACCTCCCGGGAAGCCTGGCTTACCCGGGCGCTGACGGACCTGATCGACGAGCGTGAGCACCGGGTGCTGGACGAAGCAGTCGGACTCCTCAACCGGCTGGTGGAGTACGAGCCGGACGCCAAGACGACGCGATGAGTCCCAGAGCGAGTCAGTCGGCGCGGGCCAGCGGGTGCAACCGGTCCTCGCCGCCCCGCGCAATGGCGACCCGGCTCAAGGAGGACTGCGATGGATACAACCAGCGACACCGGCCCCGCCGGCCGACCGCAGCGGGCAACCGCACCAGAGGCCCGACGGCCGAGGGCAGCGCCCAGCCCGGCCAGCGCCCAGCCGTTCGGGCCGGACGCCGCCACGATCCTGGCCACCGAGCACTGGAGCTTGCTCGGGTTCCGGTCACTGATCTGGAACGAGGCGATGAGCCGCGCCACCGTCTTCCTCAGCGTGCTATCCGCAGCGATCATCACGCTAGCGCTCCTGTCCAACGCGGCCGGCGGATCGCACACCACCACGCTCGCGCTGGTGCTGCTGCCCGTGGTGCTGTTCCTCGGCATCGCCACCCAGCTCGCGACCGTAGACGCCGCCCTCGCGGCGGCGATCGTCGTGCTGGCCGTGCGGCAAGCCGGTGCACTCGCGACCATCGCGGTGGTAACGGCGGCGGCGGCGTTCCTGCTCGTGTGGGCTGCGCTAGTCGCCTGGGAGCGCCACACCCTGGACCCGGTGGCCTGGACGACGCCGAGGTTCCCCACGCCGCCAGACCACCCCTGAACAACCCGGATCCCGCGTGCCGCCTCAGGAGGTTTAGCAGCGTTAGGCAGCGGGGTTCGGGATGATGACGTATTTCGAGCCGGTCGCCTGCCGGCCGCAGCCGGCGATCGCTTCGAGGGAGAGCGCGCCCGGGAGTGATACCTGCGCTGTGTAGCTGCTGGCGAAGGTAGTGGTGAGCCCGGCAGCGACCTGGTCACGCAACTGCGCAACACGCGCCAGGCCGATCTTCTGCAGGAACGGCGTCAGCAGCCACCCGCCGATGCCCCAGGCCATGCCATAGCTGCGGGTCAGCTCGGTCGGGCCGCGGTCAAGCGATCCGTAGAGGTAGACCTGCTTGTGCACGGCCGACCCGTACCTGCTGTAGCCGCCCGCCGCGGCGCTAGCGGCGGCTTCCATGCCCGTCAGGATCTGGCTCGCCAGCCGGCCGCCGCCGATGGCGTCGAAGGCAAGCGTGGCACCGGTTACCTTGAGCGCGTCGATCAGCTCGGCCATGAAGCTGGCGGACGTCGAATTGCAGACGTGGACGGCACCAGCCGCGCGGAGCATCGCTTCCTGGCCTGGCTTCCGCACGATGTTCACGAGCGGAACCTGCTGCTCGATGCAGAGCCGGTTGAGCATCTGGCCAAGGTTGGAGGCTGCGGCTGTGTGCACTAGCGCGCTGTGATTCTCCATCCGCATGGTCTCGACCATGCCGAGCACCGTCATCGGGTTCACGAACGAGGCTGCGCCTTCGATCGCCGTCGCTCCGGCCGGGAGCTCCAGGCACAGCGCAACGTTGACCGGCCGGTACTGCGAGTACATCCCGCCGCCCGCCGCGGCGACGACCTTGCCCAGCAGAGCCTGTGCGGCCGCAGACTCGCCCGCCGCCACAACCGTACCCGCGCCCTCGTTGCCGACCGGCAGGGGCTTCCCTACCCGGCCAGCCAGGCCCCTCATGGCGGCATCGGGGATGGGCGCGGTGACGACCGGGCGGTCAGCAGATCCGCTAGCCACCGCGGCAGCCATATCAGCCCCCCCGAACAGCAGGCCCATGTCTGACGGGTTGAGCGGTGCTGCCTCAACCCTGATGACGACCTCGTCGGGTCCCGGCTCTGACACCGGGACCAGGTCCAGGAACAGCTCGAGGGTCTGATCGGCTCTCACCAGCGATCGCAGCTGGAGTGCTTCGGCCGGAATCTCTGCGGACATAGGTGAGATCCTCTCAGAGCGCGTCGGCCAGTCG
>DATMMA010000018.1:0-2189 GCA_035570295.1 Streptosporangiaceae bacterium | reverse complement strand
CAGCCGCAGCCCTGCGCCTTCGTCACGAGCGCGCTGAGCGCTAGCCACATACAGGGCACGCACATCATCGATTACCAGGGCGTCGAACAACCGACGGCCGAATTCCCGAACCGGCTGCTCGTCGCCGCTGGCCGTCCGCCGCACAACCGACGAGGACGCCCGCACAGCGTCGCTGATAACACCGAGCTGATAGTCGAGCTCCTCACGCGTCAGGGGCAGGTGCATGCTCGCAGCAGCCTCGCCTGCAGGCGCACGCGCAGTGACCGGATACCCCTGGTCAGCCAGGTCGCCGATCTCCAACTCAAAGTCGAGCGTATTCATACCCGCACCTCGGCGCGCCGATCCCATGCACTTCGCGGGAGTCATTATGAGAGTACGCTGCTAGGCCCGCCTCCGGCCACAGTCTGCGCCGTCTCGCCGAATGAGCTGTTACCGAGCCACTTCGCGCCGCCGCACGGCCACGGGAAAGCACTCCACAGCAGACCAGCTTATACCCGGACGGGAAATGATCCGCCAGGTATTCTTCACCGCGAACGCGGTGGCGCCGATACGCGGCGGCACATTCCGCGAATCACGGTAGAGATCACCTGGCTCGACCGGCGACACAACAGAAAGGGCCCGCCCGCTCACCATCGCTCTGGCGCTGAACCAAGCCACCAGCGATGACTGGCAGCTAATTTCCGGCCAAATGGCCTGCTATCGTTTAGCCAGCAATTAATTGCGGTCGCTGATCTTCAGGCATGTCTCCCGTCGGATGAATTGTGGCCGCCATACGGTCGGAGTCTCGAGAAGGTCGTCGCATTGAAGGCCACGCCTCGTGGGCGACGCCAGGCATGGCCAGCGCACCGAAATCACGTGACGGACGCTGAGTGCGGCCGGTCTTGTGGAGGCAGCTGGCGCTTAAAACCAGATGATCTGCATGAGGAAACCGGCACGGCAGGCTCAGGTCTCAGCCGCTCGGATTCGGCAGTCTGGCTTGCCACAAGATGCATGTCGACGCTGCTCCGCAATCCTCGGGAAAGTACGGCCAGACCGGTTAAGCTGCGAGCGAGCATGCCGATCGGTGCATAGGTATACATGCAGGCAACGCACTCAATTCGGCAGATTCGGATGTCCAACGGTGCGACCCGAACATCGGTCACCTGACCGACATCGAACCATCGCCGCCTCTGCTCCCCCACCGCGCCTGGGACCCAGACGACGCAGAAGTAGGACGCCGGGTTGCCCTACCCGTAGGCGCAGCCATCTGCGGCCAGCAGCCGTGTTCCTGAGAGCGCACATCGCCACACCGTCTTTGACGCGGTACGCCAACGACTCGGTGGGCTGACAAACCTAGAAAGATCGCCGCCCCCCGCTGACTCGGCCCGGCCATCTGCCCGAACCAGGGTTCGAAGCGGCCCTGGGGCTGGCCCTACAGTGGCCCTAGTGCAGGTGGGATAAGCGGGGTAAATTCAGGGGAATCGCGAGGGCCCTGCCGGGGGTCCTGCTGGGCAAGACAGCAGTTCAGGGGCTCAGTGGTACCAGCTCCGAAGTGCCGGAGCGGCACTCGGGACGAGGAAGCGATCCCCGGTTTCAGGACCGTCTACCTGCGCACGGATCGGCCGGTCGGCGTGCGTTCTCTTCGGATCCGTCTATGACTCAGCGCTGCGCCATCCGTCGGCGCGATCTCTCGCCATCCGTCAAGCTGATGTTGCGCAACGCCGATCGCCGCGCTGCGCGAGACCAGCGTGATCTTCGGCGCGATCATCGGCACCCTGGCGTTCCGGGAGCCGTTCGGCCGGGCCCGCATCACGGCCACCGTCTGGTCGTGGCCGACATCGTTCTACTCAACATGGCGTAGCACCCGGCGGCACCAGCCGATGCCGTTCCCGGGTCCGTGCCGAGCGCTGAGCTGCGATCGCGGTGACCGCGGTGATAGCGGTCTGCCCTACGGCGGCGGCCAGCCCGCTGATGGCGACGGCAGCACAGCAGCCGCTGGCCAGAGCAGCGTCGGCGTACGATTCCGGCGCCTTGACGGGCCCCAGCGGCGAGACGGGCTTAGGTACCGGGAATACTTGCGGCTGCGGTTTCAGGACCGGTGCCGGTCCTGACATGGCTGTCGGCAGATTCGTCAGTGGCACCAGCGGGGCGGCCGGAACCGGAACGCCCGGAACCGGAACGCCCGGAACCGGAACGCCCGGAGCCGGGAT
>DATMMA010000017.1:0-7185 GCA_035570295.1 Streptosporangiaceae bacterium | reverse complement strand
TGAACAGCAGCGCCGCCAGCACAGGCAGGTACTTCCAGCCTGTCAGCTCGGCGGACCGGTAGAAACTGTCCTGAGTCGTCTGGTCCGTGCGCGCGAACAGGCCCGCGATCGCCGGCTTGCCGAGCCAGGCGTAGGTCGGGGCGAGCACGGCCAGCGCACCGGCGGCCGCCGCGATCAGCGCCGGACCAGACCGGCGCAGCGCCCACACCAGCGCAGCGCCGAAGATCAGGTAGTCAATCTTGAAGTCAGCCGCCAAGCCGACCAGGGCTCCCGCGGCAACAGCCCGCCAGATCCGCGGCTGGAGGCCGTCGCCGGCTGGCTGGCGGCCGAGGACAAGCAGGCCGAGGATGCCCGCCGCAGCCGCCGCGGCGTCCACATGCCCGGCTGCTACCAGATCCCAGAGCAGCAGCGGGTTGATGGTCCAGAGCAGGTGCGCGCGAAGCCGTGCGGACGGCCTGAACCGCAGCACGCGGTCGAGCGCGACGGCGACCGCGCCGAATGCCAGCGCGTTCCAGAGCTTGAGCCAGAACACCACCCGCGCCATCGAGTGGCCGCCGAACTTGGCAGCGAGGTACTGCTCGATCGTCGCTGCCGGGCCGTACAAGCTGACCTGGTGTTGCCAGTGTGCGGGAATGGAGGCCCCGAATACCGGATCAGTCAGGCGCAGATACAGAGGCGTTGCAACGTACGGGTTGTCGCCGAGCAGCGCCAGGCGGCCGTACGCGGCGTAATCGAGCGCGTCGGTAGAGCCGGCTGGTGGCAGTACGGCGAGCAGTAGCACGGTCACCGCGGCCGCCACCAGGATGAGGCGGATCGGTCCGTGCGCCCCGCGCCGGGCTGCCACCAGCCCGGCGACCACACCGCCCAGCGCGAGCAGTGCGGCCAGCCAGAGGGCCAGCGACGCAAGCATGCCGGACACGCGGGCGTGCAACTCGAACGGGGGCCCTGTAGCCGGCATCGCGATTGGCGGTGCCATCCAGTCCTGCCGGACCAGAGCCGCCCCGATCATGATCAGGATCGCGCCGCCGATGCCGATGCCGGCTAGCCAGCCGAGAACCCGGACACCCCGGGCCCCAGCCGCTGTAGTGGTAGCAGTCTGGACCTGGTGAGTCAGCCGGACTGAGTCGGTCATTAGTCCTTATCGCAGAAGGGGTGGTGGCGGTGCCGCCGTGCCAGCTACCAGACCCATGAGCTGGCCTTTTGCATGCTTCCGGGCTGCCACCCGGCTGTCGCGCCCCCCGCTAAGCGCGAGCCGCCCCCGCGGCGCGGGCATCTGTCAGACCTCAGTGTGAGGCTCTACCCGGCCTGGCCAACCTGCGAAACGTCGCGACCCGGCCGACTCCTGTGGCCCCGCCCCTCCGCTGCGACCGCAGCCAAACAGCAAGCGCCAGCACTGCGCGTCCGGACGCGCTGTGCTGGCGCTTGCGATGGCGGCGCTAGCTGCTGAACGGTGCTAGCGGGTGAACGGTGCTAGCGGGTGAACGGGCCGGACGGCCCGAACAAGCTCGGGTCGTCGGAGGAACCGGAGCCGCCAGCTGGGCCGGGTGCCGCACCGGTGTCGACGACAACACCAGTGAGCCGGAAGTACATCAGCGTGGTGACAACCGCGATGAACGGCGCGATCAGCGTGTCACCGACCAGGGAGCTGAGCCAATGGGCGAGGAAAGAAGGGAGGGGTGAGAAGACGAGCCCGAGCACCAGATCGACGGCGAACAGGATCAGGAACACCATGAACAGGATGCCGAACACATTCCAGAAAGAGCCCCGGACGAGCTGCCAGCTGCGGCCGAACGACTCGAGCGGGCCCGTCCCCTCCAGCACGATGGCCGGCACGATCAGGCACCAGATGGTGAGCAGGAACAGTCCTGGAATGATCAATACGAAAAGACCGATGGTGATGCCGATGCCCGCCAGGATGGCGGCGATGGCGACCGGCCCGATGAAGGGCGTAGCGGCTGAAAGTGTCTGCCCGACGGACAAGTTCACGGTGCCGTCCCGGACGTCCTGCACGGCCTTCACGAGCGCCGCTGTCAGGAGGAACGCGGCGACGATCGTCACCAGGAAACCGAGCAGAGCGCCAAAGATGCCGCCGGCAAGCTCCAGTGCGGCGGACACGATGGCAGCGATCACATAGACGATAAAGGCGATGGTCAGCAGATGGCGGGCGTATGTCCGGTAGAGATGCCACGACTCGCCCAGGACGCCGGCTAGCGGATTCATGGCCCCGGATCGTATCGAGAAAACGTGACAGACACGACGACAACGGAAAATACCGCAGCTGTGGCTGGCCGGGGTCGCCGCGACGGGCGGCCAAAGGGCCAGCGACTGCTACACGCGTCCGAAGGGGCCAGCGACTGCTATGGGTGTCCCGGCCGCGCGCTCGGGTCAGCCTTGGTAGTAGCGGTCCGCGATGGCCAGCGCCTCGTCCAGGATTGCGATTCCGTCCTTGGCCTCTGACTCTGAGATCGTGCACGGCGGCACCACGTGGAGCCGGTTGTAGTTCGTGAACGGCATCAGCCCGCGGGTCTTGCACTCCTCGACGAGCGCTGTCATGGCCGCCGAGCTACCGCCGTAGGGGGCGAGCATCTGTCTGCTCTGCCGGTCCGACACCAGGTCCAGAGCCCAGAACACCGCGGTCCCGCGGACCTCACCTATCACGGGATGCCGTTCGGCCAGCTCACGCAGCCCCGGTCCGAGTATGTCCGAGCCGATCCGGCGGGCGTTCCCGATGATGTCCTCGTCTTTCATCACATCGATCGTCGCGACAATCGACGCGCAGGCCAGCGGGTGCCCGGAATAGGTAAGCCCGCCGGGGAACACCCGCTCGTCGAACGTGGCCGCGATCGGCTCAGAGATGATCACTCCCCCTGCCGGGACATAGCCGGAGTTGGACCCTTTCGCGAACACGATGAGGTCCGGCACCACCTCGTGGTCCTCGAACGCGAACCAGCGGCCCGCCCGGCCGAATCCGCACATCACCTCATCGGCGATGTACACGATGCCGTACCGGTCGCACAGGGCGCGAACGCCCGCCAGGTAGCCGGGCGGCGGGATCAGCACCCCCGCAGTGCCGACGATCGTCTCCAGCAGTACCGCGGCGATCGTTTCCGGCCCCTCCATCTGGATGACCTGCTCAAGGTGGGTCAGTGCGCGTTCGCACTCCTGCTCGGGCGTCGCGGCCCAGAACGCCGACCGGTACAGGTACGGCCCGAAGAAATGCACGTGACCGATGGCGAACTCGTTCGGCCAGCGCCGCGGGTCGCCGGTCGAGTTGATCGCCGCGCCGGTGTTGCCGTGGTACGAGCGGTAGAAGCTGAGCACCTTGGTACGCCCGGTGTGCAGCCTGGCCATCCTTATCGCGTTCTCGTTCGCGTCAGCGCCGCCATTAGTGAAGAACACCTTCTCGAAACCAGCGGGCGCAAGCTCCGCGAGCCGGGCCGCCGCTTCGCCGCGCGCCGCGTTCGCGTGCTGCGGCGCGATCGTCGTCAGCTTTGCCGCCTGCGCCGCGATCGCCGCGGTCACCCGTGGATGCTGATGTCCGATGTTGGTGTTCACCAGCTGGCTGGAGAAGTCGAGGTACCGCTTGCCGTCGTAGTCCCAGAAGTACGAGCCGTCAGCGCCGGCAACGACGACCGGCTTCAGCGCCTTCTGCGCCGACCAGGAATGAAACACGTGCGCCCGGTCCATCGCATAGACCTCGGCACCACGCTGCGGGTCGGCGGCATAGTCAGTCATGGCGGCCATCTTCCTGCCCGGGGGGCTTACTGCCAGAATGCCCGGCTAGCAGAAAGCACTGCTAGCCTCGCAAAAAGCCTAGCAGCGGGTGTTCCTCGCGAGACCTGACACATCGTCGGCGGCTCGCCGCCAGGCCTTACACTCCGTATCCGCAGCGTCCGCGCGGGCGATGAGGCCAGCGATCGCCTCGGTCAGGCTCGCGGCGCTCAGCCCGGCCTCTGCCAGGATCTCGTCCCTGGTCCCGTGGCCGAGGAACTGCTGGGGCAATCCGAAGGTGCGAACGGTGGTGTCGACATCGCCCGCGCGCAGCAGCCGGCAGACAGCATCGCCGAACCCGCCGGCCACGCCATTGTCCTCGATCGTGACTACCAGCCGGTGCCGCCGGGCCGCGCCGGTCAGCGCCTCGTCCAGTGGCTTCAGCCACCGCGGGTCCACGACAGTGACTCCGATTCCGTATCCGGCGAGCCGGTCTGCTACCTCAAGGCCGGTCAGCGCCATCGGGCCGGCGCCGATCAGCAAGACGTCCGCGCCAAGGTCCTGCCGCGGAAACCGCAGCACATCCATTCCGCCCAGGCTGCCGCTGGCTTCGACCTCGCCGCCAACCTTGCCCTTGGGGTAGCGCAGGACGGTAGGCCCGTCACTGACTTCGACAGCTTCGTTTAGCAGCTCAGCGACTCTGCTGGCATCCCGCGGGGCGGCGATCCGCAGGCCCGGCACGAGCTGCAGGACCGAGCCGTCCCACATGCCGTGGTGGCTCGGCCCGTCCGGGCCGGTCACTCCGGCCCGGTCCAGCGCAATCGTGACCGGCAGCCGGTGCAGCGCCACATCCAGGAGCAGCTGGTCGAAGGCCCGGTTCAGGAAGGTGGAGTACAGCGCCACGACCGGATGCAGCCCGCCCATCGCCAGCCCGGCTGCCGAGGTCATCGCGTGCTGCTCGGCGATCCCGACGTCATAGACCCGGTCCGGGAATGCCGCGGCGAACGGCGCCAGGCCCGTCGGGTGCAGCATGGCAGCGGTGATCGCAACGACGTCCGAGCGGCGGGAACCGATCGCCACCATCTCGTCACCAAACACCCTGCTCCACGTCCCGGGCGCGGCCCCGGCCGGCGGGAACTGATGCATGCAGTCCACTTCGTCCTGCTCGGCGGGCAGGTAGCCGCGCCCCTTCTTCGTGATCACGTGGACTACTACCGGACCGCCGAAGTCGCGTGCCCTGGCCAACGCATGCTCAAGGATCTGCTCATCGTGGCCGTCGATCGGGCCGAGGTACTTGAGCCCCAGGTCTTCGAAGAGGACCTGGGGTTGCAGAACGTCCTTCACGCCCTTCTTAATGCCGTGCAGCGTCTCGTAAAGCGGGATGCCGATCACCGGGGTGCGGCTCAGCGTCGACTTGATGTACTCCAGGACGTTCTCATACCGCCGAGAGACCCGGACCGTGGCCAGATGCTCGGCCAGTCCGCCGATCGTCGGCTGATAAGACCAGCCGTTGTCGTTCACGACGATCACGAGCCGTGAGTCCTTGGCGGCTGCGATGTTGTTGAGCGCTTCCCAGGCCATGCCGCCGGTGAGCGCGCCGTCGCCGATCACCGCGACCACGGCGCGGTCGGTCTCACCTCGGAGCCTGGCTGCCTTGGCCAAGCCGTCGGCGTACGACAGGCAGGTCGAGGCATGCGAGTTCTCGACCAGGTCGTGCTCGGACTCGGCCTGGCTCGGATAGCCGGACAGGCCGCCGCGCTGGCGCAGCGTGCCGAACCCCGCAAGGCGGCCGGTCAGCAGCTTGTGGACGTACGACTGGTGCCCGGTATCGAAGACGATGCGGTCTTTGGGCGAGTCGAAGACTCGGTGCAGCGCGATCGTGAGCTCCACGACGCCGAGGTTGGGCCCCAGGTGGCCACTAGTCTTGGCGGCTGACGGGCCGTGTGCCCAGTCGACGAGAACCTCGCGGAGCTCGCTCGCCAGCTGCGGCAGCATGCTGGGACTGAGTTCCTTGAGGTCGCGCGGGCCTGAGATCGTCTCCAGCAGCCTCACTGTCGGCCGCCTTCGGTCGGTGCAGACCAGTCGGTAGTCAGATGACCAAGATGAGCTCGCATGAGGCGCTCCGCCAGGGGCCCGTCCCCACTTGCGACCGCTTGCAGCAGCGGCCGGTGTTCAGCGGCGGACGCGCGTAGCTCGCCGGACTCCGCAAGGTGGCGCAAGTTATAAAGACGGGCCTGGTCTCGCAGGCTCGCGACCAGGCTGGCCAGGCGCCGGTTCCCGCCAGCGCCCGCGAGCAGGAGGTGGAACTCGCGATCGGCGTCAAGATTTCCCGCGATGTCGCCGGCCGCAGCGGTCTGTTCGATCACCCCCACGAGATTTTCCAGCGCGGCGTGCACCTCGCTGATGTCGCCCTCAGCAGCGAGGCCGACGGCGGGAACCTCAAGCAGCTCGCGGAGCTGGATGATCTCCGCAGTATCCGCGGCGGTCAACGTCACGGGCCGGTAGCCGCGATTGGGAACCACCTCCATCAGCCCCTCGTCGACGAGGGCAAGCATGGCCTCGCGTACCGGGCTGTTCGATACGCCCAGCTCGGAGGCCAATGCGGCCGCGGAGTACACGACACCTGGCACGATCTGGCCTGTCACCAAGCCATTGCGGATGGCCCTCAGGACCTGGTCCCGCAGGCTCGTCCGCCGCAGCGAGACATCGGCAAGAATTTCCACACAGATAAAATATTACCGATAACCGATGATAAGCAAGTCCAAGCCGGCCAGCGGCGCGAGCGGGCGGACTCCTCAGCCGGGCCACAGCAACACTTCATGGATTTGTCGAGACTCTTCATGGAACTGGCAAGTACAAACCAGGGCATAGCAGGCGCGGAGTCGCTATAGACCCATGAAGTGTCGCTGCAGCCCGCCCGGAAGTCCCAGGCGGCGGAGCTCAGGATCTGCTCTGCCGGAACAGCTCAGCTACCTGTGCGCACGGCAGCCCCGGACTGCGGTGACCGTCTCTGCCGGTCATGTCCTCACCCGCGGCCAGAGCGTTCGCGACCGCCTCCTCGGTCGCTTGCACGACCGCGGCGTAGAACGGGTCGAGCGCGCCCCACGGGACGAACCGCAGAACGTCGTAGTCATCCGCGTTGCCAGCGGCGCGAGTCCCGGCGCCCGGCGTGATCGCGCCCGGATTGCCCGTCGAGAACGCCAGGAACAGGTCGCCCGAGTAGTGCGAGCCCGCCGTGCCGGTCCGGGCCAGGCCGAGCGTCACCCGGCGCGCGAGCGCCTTGCACTGGCCGGAGAGCAGCGGGGCGTTCGTGCCGACGATGGCGATGACCGACCCGGAGCCCTCCGGAGCGAGGCTGAAGTCGGCCATCGGGTCGGCTGCGGTAACGAGCCGCCCGACCGGAACCCCTGCCAGGGTCAGTTCGTGGCGGCTGCCGAAGTTCGCCTGCACGAACACCCCCACGGTGTATTCCGT
>DATMMA010000016.1:0-13534 GCA_035570295.1 Streptosporangiaceae bacterium | reverse complement strand
CCGGTCGAAGCTGAAGCCCATCTGTCCGGGGAGCGCGGTCTGGTGCGGTGGCGGGACCAGCGGAGGCGGAACGTGGTCGAAGGTGCCGCCGTGCTCGTCGAAGGTCACGACGAGCAGCGTGTTCCAGGCGTTGGAGCCTTGCGCCGACGATGCGGTGCGGACCGCGTGGTAGATCTTGGCGAGCAGTGCCTCGCCGCCCAGCAGTGACGACGGCGGGTCGATCGGCGAGCCGCGGAACAGCGCGTCGAACGCGGGATGCATGTCGTTGTGCCCGTAGAGCAGGTTGGGCTCGATGAACGAGTACGCCGGGAGGTTACCGTCCGCGCAATCGTCCAGGAACTGGTCGGTACTGACGAAGCTGATGCCAAAATGCGGCCAGAGCCGCGGCCCGTGAATCACGCCAGTAAGTGAAATGTGACTGGGCGGGTCACAGTAGACGCGCCAGGCCAGGCCGCGAGCGTCCAGCCGCTCGAAGATGGTCTCTGCCGTGTTGCGCAGCGGGAAGGACTCCGGCGGCGACACGTTGTTCACGAATCCGGACGAGCTGGCTGCATGGAAAAAGGACCGGTTGGCGAAAGTCTGCGACGGCACCTCGCAGAACCAGTGATCGAACGTGGCGAAGCCGCGCGCCAGCGCCGAGACGACCGGTAGCTGATCGGGGGCATAGCCGGTCATGATCTGGGCGTACTCGTCGTACCGCGGCGGCCGGCCCATCTCGGCCGTGAACGAGCTGATGTAGTCGGCGACGAACCCGTCCATCGGCGGCCGCTGCCGCGGATCAGGAGGCACGTTGTACGGCGCGACCATTCTGCCGGCGAGCACGCCTCGATTCGCCGCCGGGTCGATGATCCCGAATAGCTGCGTATTGACGTGCTGGTACTCCTCGCCGGGATCCGGACTCGGCGTGTTCAGGCCGGCCGCCACGCCGTAGTCCACGTTCCCGGCCCCGATGCCGCGGTCCGCCGCCCAGTCGGGGATGGGGTTGGTCAGGTCCTTGCCGATGACGCCCTCGAATGAAAGCACCTCGCCCGGCTCATAGAGCCGGCCGAGCAGGTTGTCGAACGAACGGTTCTCGAACATGAGGACCACTACATGGTCGAGTGCCTGACTGCGGTCCGGGCGAGGCATCGGCGGCTCACTTCACAAGCGACGTATAGATAATCCCGCCGCAATATCATCACGTTACTGGCGCAACCGACACCGGCCAGGCGCTGCTGCGCCGCTGTGTCCGCGACTGTAATCTCGCGGCCATGGAGATTCGAGAGGTCGCGGTGATCGGCCTTGGCACGATGGGGGCCGGGATCGCCGAGGTGTTCGCGCGCGCCGGGATCGGCGTCGTCGCGATCGAGGCCGACGCAGCGGCGATGACCCGTGGCGTCGGGATCCTCGACGCCAGCCTGTCGCGGGCGGTCACTAGAGGCAGGCTGACCGCTGCCGAGCAGGCTCAGATCCGCAGCCGAGTCCGGCCGGCGGCGGGCTTCAGCGAAGCCGCCGCGGCCGACCTGGCTATCGAGGTCGTGCCAGAGCGAATGGAGATCAAGCGGGAGATTTTTGCCGAACTGGACCGGGTATGCAGCCCCGACGCCATCCTGGCCACTAACACTTCCTCGCTGTCCGTCACGGCGATCGCGGCCGCGAGCAAGCACCCCGGCCGTGTCATCGGCATGCACTTCTTCAATCCGGCCCCGGTGATGCGCCTGGTTGAAGTCGTGTCGACAGTGCTCACGACCGACGGCGTGGCGGTCACGGTGTCCGATCTCGCCCGTCGTCTGGGCAAGACCCCGGTGCAGGTCGGCGACCGGGCCGGCTTCATCGCGAACGCCCTGCTGCTGCCGTACCTGAATCAGGCGCTCCACTTGCTGGCGACCAGCTACGCCAGCCGGGCAGATATCGACCTCGCGGCCACTGCCGGAATCGGGCTGCCGATGGGCCCGCTGGCGCTGCTCGACCTCATCGGCCTGGACACCGCCTTGTCGATCATGGAGGTGCTGCACGGCGAATTCGGCCTGCCACGGTACGCACCGACTCCGCTGCTGCGCCGCCTCGCCGACGCGGGCCGGACCGGGCGCAAGGCCGGCCGCGGCATCTACGACTACGCCGATTCAGGGAGCGACGACCAGCAAAGCGGGAACGAGCACGCATCGGCAACTCCGAAGACTGTCACGCTGATTGGCGCCGGGGACGACATAGAGGCCGAACTGGCCAGCGCGATGGCGGCCGCAGGCATCAATGTGACCAGGAACGCCGCACATCCGACCGATCTCGTGCTGATTGCCGCCGAAGCGGGCCGGCCGGTGCTGCCCGCCGCGCTCGCGGCCGGCCGCCCGCAGCAGGCAGTCGGCCTGCACCTGGCGGGCCCGCTGGCCGCTGGCAGCCTCGCCGAGGTCGTGCAGACCAGCCTCAGTTCCGCTGACGCAGTGCTAGCCGGAACGGCACTGGCTGCCAAGCTCGGACTCACTGTCGTCCACGCTCCGGACCGACCAGGCTTCCTGGCGGGCACGCTCCTCTACCCGCACCTGGCCGATGCGGTGCGCATGTGTCAGGACGGCTACTCAAATCCGGCCGACATCGACACCGCGATGAAACTTGGCTGTGGCTACCCGCGAGGCCCGTTCGAGCTGATCGATGCCGCAGGCGCGGCGGGCGTGCTGACCGGGCTGGAGGCCATGCACGAGGCCTACGGGTACCCGGAGTTCGCTCCGCCGCCGTTGCTCGCAGAGCACGCGGCGGCCGGGATCGCGTTCGGCGGCGGCTCGCGGTCCGCTCCGTAATGGCGCGGGTGGTCCAGGTGAGCCCACGCAAGGCGCGACGGTTGCCGTCACAGGCCCCGAGCAAACCGCGGCGCGCCCGCCGCGGTGGCCCGGTTAAGGCGGCGGACGACACGTCGGCCCGGCTCGGCCCGCCGCAGACGCAGGAATGGCCGGACGGCGACTGGGTGGTCAGGCAGGTCCCCGGCGCGGCAGCGGTCAAGACCTACCGCTGCCCCGGCTGTGACCAGGAACTGCTGCCCGGTACCGCGCACCTGGTGGTCTGGCCTGCATACGCTCCGGGCCCGGAAGAGCGGAGGCACTGGCACAACGCATGCTGGCAACGGCGGCCCCGGCGGCCGGGACCTGGCCCGCAGACGCACCGGTAAGGACCTGATGACCGAGATCACCGCTAGCACTGTCCTGCCTGCGAGGCGCGAGGATGTCACCCTGGTCACCGCAGACGGACTGACCCTTGTCGGCGAGATCGCGCGGCCGGCCGGCCGGCCGCCAGTGGCGACGCTGATCTGCCTTCATCCGCTCCCGACGCACGGCGGCATGATGGACAGCCACGTGCTGCGCAAAGCCTCGTACCGCCTCCCGGCGCTGGCCGATCTCGCGGTCTTCCGGTTCAATACGCGCGGAACGCGCTCCGATCGCGGCCAAAGCGAGGGCGAGTTCGGCGCCGGCCTGACTGAACGGCACGATGTCGCAGCCGCCGTCGGCTATTGCGCTGACCTTGACCTCCCCAGGCTCTGGCTGCTGGGCTGGTCGTTCGGCACCGAGCTCGCGCTGCAATGGGGCAACGACCCCGACATCGAGGGCGCGATCTTGCTCTCGCCGCCGCTTCGCCGCGCCGGTGACCCGGAACTCGACGCTTGGGCGAAGGGCGGCAAGCCGCTGCTCGCCCTGGTGCCTGAACACGATGACTACCTCCAGCCTGAGCAGGCTCGCCAGCGGTTCATCCGAGTGCCGCAGGCCGAGGTCATCGGCGTGCCGGGTGCCAAGCACCTGTGGGTGGGGGAGCGCTACGTCCGGATCGTGCTGAACGAGATTGTCCGGCGCGTCAATCCGGCAGCATGGCCGTTGCCTACCGAGTGGAAGGATCAACCGTGAGCTTGTTTGACCTGACTGGCAAGAAGGCCTTCGTGACCGGCGCATCGCGGGGCATCGGGCGGGCTATCGCGGTGGCGCTAGCCGATGCCGGCGCCGATGTGGCGCTCGTCGCGCGCAGTGCAGACGGACTGGCCGAGACGGCGGAAGCTATCGATGCTGTCGGCCGGAAGGCGATCGTCATCCCGGCAGACGTGACTAGTTACGACGCTGTCGCCGACGCGGTTTCGGCGGCCATTGATCAGCTCGGCGAAGTCGACATCGTGGTTAACAACGCGGGCGGCTCCAACTTCATGGTGCCGTTTCGCGACTTGCGGCTATCCGGCTGGGACAAGCTGCTGCAGCTGAACCTGAGCTCGGCCGTCTATGTCTGCCGTGCCTTCGCCGAGCACCTGCTCGAACGCAGTCAGGGCTCGGTGATCAACGTGGCGTCCGTCGCCGGGATTGCCGCCTCGCCGCTGATGAGCCCGTACGGCGCATCGAAGGCCGGACTGATTTCACTGACCAAGTCGCTCGCGTCGGAATGGGGCGAGGCCGGCGTCCGGGTGAACGCGCTGTGCCCGGGCTGGACCGCGACTGAGCTCAACCGGACGCTCTGGGAGGATCCGGCGGTCGGACCTGCCACCGTTGCATCGTCGGCCATGAAGCGGTGGGCCGCTCCCGAGGAGATGGCCGGACCCGCGGTGTTCCTGGCCAGCGACGCCTCGTCGTTCATGACGGGGCAGACGCTGGTGGTTGATGGCGGCCAGACGATCAGCCCGTGACTGACTCGAGGCGCCCGGCCGCTGCCGCGTCCGGGCGCCTCTCGTTCTGACCTGGCTGAAAACAAGGGGAGCCCCCCGGCCGCTGCCGCGTCCGGGCGCCTCTCGTTATGACCTGGCTGAAAACAAGGGGAGCTCCCGGCCGTTACGGCCGGGAGCCCCTGATCTCCGTCTTAGCAGGCTGACGTTAGCTGCCTATTCAGTCCACCACTCGTCTTCGCCCTCGCCCTGCTTGCCGTTGGCAGCTGCCTTGGCGGTGCCGTCGGCAGGTGCGCTTGCCGAGTGCCGGGCCGCCGGAGCCGCTGCCGGAACTGGCGCAGGCTCGGCCGGTCCGGTCCCGGAAGTGACCGCCCGGGTAGCCGTGGGTGCGACAGCCGGCTGCGGTGCGCTGGGCTTGAGGACGTCGGCCAGGCCCGGCATCGAGCCGCCGAGCAGCTGGCTGATCTGGGCCAGGTGCGCGCCGACGCTCTCCTTCTGCTTGTTGAGGTCGTCGACCTGGCGCTGAGCGGCGCTGCGGATGCGCTCGGCCTCGTGCTTGGTGTCGGCCAGCAGCTGGTCAGCCTGAGACTTGGCCTGGGCGAGGATCGCGTCGGCGTTCTTCTTGGCGTTGCTGACGAGCTGCTGTGAGTGCTGATCCGCCTCGCGCCGGGTCTGCTCGGCCTGGACGCTGGCCTTGCTGGCCCGCTCCTCGGCGACCGCCGCCCGCTGCTCGGCCTCGGAGACCATCTTCTGAGTGGCCTCCTGCGCCTTGGCGAGCCGTTCGGTCTCCTGCCGCTCAGCCTCCTCGCGGCGGGATGCCAGCTGCATCTCGAATTCAGCCTCGGCCTGCGCCCGCGCCGCCTCGCTGTCCTCGAACGCCCGCTGTGCCTGGCTGCGCATCTCGTCAGCCTGGCGCTTGGCAGTAGTGAGGATCTCGTCCCTGTCGCGCTTGGACGACGCCCGCATCTGCGCGACCTCGCGCTCGGCGGTCGTGCGCATCTTGGCGACTTCGCGCTCGTTCCCAGCGCGCTTCTCGGCGACCTCGTGGTCGGCGGTCGCCCGCAGCTTGGCCACTTCGCGCTCGGTGGTCGACGTGAGCTCGTCGGCCTCGCGGCCAGCCTTGGTCCTGATCGCCTCGGCCTCACGCTCCGCGGAGGCGCGCTGGTCGTCGGTCTCGCGCTTGGCGACCGCGCGGAGCTCGGCGGCCTCGTTCTCCGCCGACGCCCGTGCCTCCGCAGCCTCGACCTTGGCGGCTGCGCTCAGCTCGTGCGCGGCAGACCGTGCCTCCGCGATGTGCTCGGCAGCCTGCTCCTCGGCGAGCCGGAACAGCTGCTCGATACGGGAACCAAGGCCGGAGAGCGTAGGTTGCTCGATTTCCAGCATCTGGCGGTGCGCATCGGCAAGCTCCCGCTGGAGCGCCTGCGCCTGCTCCTGATGCTTGCGCACCTCGTTTTCTCTGAGCTTCAGGTGCTCGTTGACCTGGTGCGGGTCGTAGCCGCGCATGACCCGGGCAAAATCGGGCAGCGGGGCGTCCTCGAAGAAGTTGCTGAGCTGAGCATCGATGTCGGGCTGCATGTCGCCTAATCCTGTGTAGACGGGAGGTTCGCGCACCGAAGCGATCGCCTGCCTGGTCCGATTGCCGGGACTCGCTTGCGCTGCGAAGGTGACCGCGCCGGTACCCGGCCGGGGCGAAGTTGCGTTCGTCCGGTGCCTGGCAGCGTACTCTCCTGGCCGGCGGTTAGCGGTCTGTTCGCGCCCGCTAGTACAGGAGATGCTGTTTTTTATTCATATGTGAGTTAGGTGATGACACACCGGCGCAATACGACGGGGCAGTATTAACCGTTCTGGCCCGTTCCTCGCTGGTCCGGCGGGACGAAATGGGCGGCTTAGCGGTCGGGCGCTTGCACTAGCTCGGTCAGTACTCCGCCGATGTCTGCCGGATGGAGGAATGCGATCGAAGCGCCCATCGAACCATGCCGTGGCCGCTCGTCGATTAGCCGCACGCCGGTGGCTCCGATCGCCGCCAGCGCCGCTGTGACGTTCGCCACCCCGTATCCCACGTGGTGCAAGCCCTCGCCGCGCCGCTCGAGAAACCTGCCGACCGGCGTGTCCGGGCCGAGCGGCTCCAGTAGCTGGACGTAGGAAGCCCCTGCGGGGCTCTCGGTGACCTGCAGCATCGCCTCGCGTACTCCCTGGCTCTCGTTAACCTCCATGCTGGCAACCGTGAGCCCGAAGGCTGACTCGTAGAAGGCGATCTTCGCCTCCAGGTTCCGGCAGGCGATCCCGACGTGGTCAATTCTGGTCAGCACAGCTTCCGCACCTCCAGGCGCTCGATCAGTGACCGGTATCGTTTCAGCTATGCGCGAGGCAGTAATCGTTGGCGGGGCACGAACCCCGATTGGCCGCCTGCTCGGCTCGCTGAGCGGTTTCACCGGAGCACAGCTTGGCGGACTGGCTATCAAAGCGGCGCTGGAGCGCGCGGGCGTCCCTGGCGACCGCGTCGACTACGTCATCATGGGTCAGGTACTGCAGGCCGGCGAGGGGCAGATCCCGGCGCGTCAGGCCGCAGTGGCCGCCGGTATCCCGATGACCGTGCCAGCCCTGTCAATTAACAAGGTCTGCCTTTCTGGTCTCGATTCGATAGCGCTCGCCGCCCAGCTGATCCGGGCCGGGGAGTTCGACGTCATCGTGGCCGGAGGCATGGAGTCCATGTCGCAGGCGCCGCACTTGCTCAAGGGTTCGCGGCGGGGCGTCAAGTATGGCGATACAGCGCTGGTTGACTCAATGGCTCTGGACGGGCTGACCGATGCCTTCGATCAGGTGTCGATGGGGGAGTCGACCGAGCGGCACAATGCCAAGCTCGGCATCTCCCGGCAGGATCAGGACGAGTTCGCGGCCCGCTCACACCAGCTGGCGGCTAAGGCGATCAAGGATGGCGTGCTCGCCGAGGAGATCGTCCCGGTTGCCATCCCGCAGCGCCGCGGCGAGCCGGAACTCGTCGCTACCGACGAGGGCGTGCGCGCGGGAACGACCGCGGAGTCCCTCGCGGGGCTCAAGCCAGCGTTCGCCGCCGACGGCACCATCACTGCCGGGTCCGCTTCGCAGATCAGCGACGGCGCCTGCGCCGTCGTGGTGATGTCGGCCGAGGCGGCTGCCGCTGCCGGAGCCACGGTACTGGCCGAGGTGGGCGCGCACGGCGTGGTGGCTGGCCCGGACAACTCCTTGCATTCGCAGCCGTCCCGTGCGATCCAGCGCGCGCTAGCCAAGGCCGGGCTCGATGTCGGCGACCTGGACCTGATCGAGATCAACGAGGCGTTCGCCGCGGTGGCCATCCAGTCAATGCGTGACCTCGGCATTGATTCCGATCGCGTCAACGTCAACGGCGGTGCCATCGCCATCGGCCACCCGCTCGGCGCCTCCGGCGCACGGATCGCCTTGCACCTGATCTATGAGCTGCGACGCCGGGGCGGCGGGCTCGGCGCGGCCGCCCTCTGCGGTGGCGGTGGCCAGGGTGACGCGCTGCTGTTCCGGGTTCCAGCCGCCGCTAGTGCCTGAGCTAGCGGTTCGGTGGCCGACGGCCCCGCGGCTCCGTGGCTGAGCGGCTCGTGGCCGCTGCGCCGCGCCGCCGGCGTGCAGCCGCCGACCCGGAGACCCTAATCACGGCTGCCAGGACTGGCGACGCGCGTGCTCTCGCCCGCCTGGTCTCGTTGGTCGAGAACGAATCGGCGGAGCTGCGCAGGCTGCTGAAGGTCATCGTGCCGATGACAGGGCGCGCTCACATCGTCGGGCTGACCGGCGCGCCTGGCGTTGGCAAGTCCACCGTGACCGGCGGTCTTGTCCGCTACTACCGGAGCGAGGGCTTGCGTGTCGGCGTGCTGGCGGTGGACCCGTCGTCGCCGTTCAGTGGCGGCGCTCTGCTGGGTGACCGGGTCCGGATGCAGGAACACGCCACCGACGACGAGGTGTTCATCAGGTCGATGGCGAGCCGCGGGCACCTTGGCGGACTGTCCCTGGCCACTCCGCAGGCGCTGCGGATCCTGGACGCCGCGGGCTTCGACGTGGTCCTGATCGAGACCGTCGGAGTCGGCCAGGCTGAGGTCGAGATCGCATCCCTGGCCGACAGCGCCCTCGTCGTGGTCGCGCCAGGCCTCGGCGATTCGATTCAGGCGGCGAAGGCCGGCATCCTCGAGATCGCGGACATCTTCGTCGTGAATAAGAGCGACCGGCCCGGCGCGCAGGAAGTAATCAGGGACCTGCGCACCATGCTCGCAATGGCAAACTACCAGGCCAGCGACTGGAAGCCGCCGATCGTCAGCACGACAGCGGCCACCGGGGAAGGGATTGGTGATCTCGCCACGGCCGTCGGAAAGCACCGGCAGTGGCTTGCCGACAGCGGATTGCTCGCGGAGCGCCGCCGCGCACGGGTCCGCGAGGAGATATCGGCGATCGCGCTCGCCGAACTGCGGCGCCGGATGGGCGCACTGCCGGGCGAGTCCCGGCTGGACGAGCTCGCTGATCGCGTTACCGCCGGTGAACTCGACCCGTACTCCGCCGCCGACGAACTCATCTCCGGCTGATTGCCGCCGGTCGGGTACGCACGGACGCCGACGGGCGGGGAGCACGCACGGCGGCGCAACGCGTCCTCGGGCAGGCACGGACGCCGAGTCAGCCACACGAAACGGCTGACTCGGGCCCGTGCCTCCCCGGACTGCGCGGCGCCACGGGCCAGCAAACACTCATAGCGCGCAAAGCAGGCACCGTCAGCACGGCTGCGCCCACTTATCACGGCTGCGATACGTGCTAATACCCGATTTGCCCCGCTACGCCTGCGCCGGAGCCGTGAAAAGTGGTCTGCCGAGACCCGAAATCGGCACGAGGCCGTCAGTCAAGAGCGGCGTTTGACAGGCTCTCCGGGAGCCGGATCCGGCTCGGGTTCTGGCGATGGGCTGCGAGCGGCTGCTGTGTCGTGGCCTGTTGGGTCAGGTGACTGGCCACGTGCAGCCGCGGAATCTCCTGCGTCCGCGGAGTCTGTCGACTCGCCGTCCGGCGCTGCGGGAGTTGGCTCGGCGTCCGCTGCCCGCCTGGCAGCTTCGAGCACCGACTCGCTCCGCAGCCTGGCGTCATAGGCTTTCTTCCCGCCGCGGATCCCGAACAGCCGCTTGGTGATCACCAGGTACAGCACTAGCGCGAGGTTGATGGCGAACAGCACGAGCGCCGTCGCCGATACCTTCCTGGTCAGGTCGTAAATTTCCAGCGGCAACCCGAGCGACGTCGCGACCATCGCGAAGTACTCGCCCCAGCGCCTGCTAAGCCAGAGACCGGTGGCCTCCACAATCTCGATCACGGCATATCCGGCAGCCCCGGCCGCCAGCAGCGTCAGCGACCCGTTGCTGAGGGTCAGCGCGTGCTGCAGTAGGCCGACAAACTTGGAGTGATCGATGTTGAATCCGAGCTGGCGGAGCAGATCCCGGACGATCGGCAGCTCGCGATCGAATGATTGCTCGATCGAGCTCCGCGAGTACCGGTATCGCCACAGCCCGTAGGCAGCCACCCCGAAGAGGATGCCGCGCAAGAACCGCTCCACCGCGAACAGCCGCAGGATGAGCTTGCTCCGGACTTCCTTGCCTCGGGCGACAACCGGGGCGCTTGCGGCCGGACCGGATAGATCTGGCGGACCGGGCACGAACGCCCCGCACCGTAGGCAGCACCAGGCTTCGCCGTCGGCTAGCTGGGCGTGAAGCTGGGCCCGTAGCTCCGGCTCGACCGGCGCGAACGTGACGTGGCCGCTCCGGCCGCATCCGAACAAGCTCCAGTCCACTGCGTCAGCCTATGCGTTGGCCAGTATCCCGTCGGCGAGCACTAGGACCTCGTCGCAGGCTAGTTCGAGCGCCAGGCCGTCGCAGCCGGCCACCAGGATCGCCGTGTCTTTGCTGAGGTCGCGGACCGCCTCGGTTAATGCCGTCAGGTCGCGCGATTGCAGCCCGTCGAGCAGGCTGTCGAGGAGGATCAGTTCGGGCTGATGCACGGCAGCGGCGGCCAGGCGGGCCCGGCGGGCGACGGCGTCGGGCACAGCCCGCAGTGAGACCTCGGCCCACGGCATCAGCGACAGCCTGTCCAGGATGCCTGCTGCGAGCAGCCGGCGGTTATACCGGCGCGGCTCGGAGAGCCTGGCCGCGTGCTCGACCAGCCCGCGGACGCGCATGGCGGGAAGCGGACGGGCGGTGCGCCGGGCGACCCCTACCCGCTGCCGAACGGCGGCCCGGCCGCGAGCCGTCGCCATGTCATGACCGAGTACCCGCAGTTCGCCATAGGCAGGCCGCGCCATGCCCGCCAGCACGTCCACGATCGCTGCGGCATCAGCCGGGTGGTCGATCTGGATGCCGAGAGCGGCCTCGCCGTGCACCGGCCCGGCGATCCGGAAGCTAGCCGCGCGGACGGCCCAGCCGCGGCCGCGCCGCACGCCGATCCCGGCGGCAAGCACCGGATCCGCGCGCATGACCACATGGCCGGACGGCAAGGTTTCCCCCGGATTTAACTATCAGTAGTTCCCCCGCAGGCAATGTAACGATCTGTAATTGACAACGTCCACGTACGCGCCGGCGTACCCGATTGCTGTTCCGCAATGAGTAACCGAATGCTGGACAAGCCGGGCATCAGTTGCCCGGCACGGTACGTTGTGGCTGTGCCGAAGCCGCTGGATCTGCCGTTCGATCCGATCGCCCGCGCAGCGCAGACATGGGAAGACCGGTTCGGCGACGCGAAGGCCATGGCGGCAGTCACAGCGATCATGCGTGTTCAGCAGATCTTGCTCGCCCAGCTCGACGCACTGCTCCGGCCGCATGGCCTGACCTTCGCCCGGTACGAGGCGCTGGTCCTGCTCAGCTTCAGCCGGGACGGCGCGTTGCCGATGCGCATCATCGGAGAGCGACTGATGGTGCATCCCACCAGCGTGACGAACACGATCGACCGGCTCGAGCAGCAGAAGCTGGTGGTCCGGCGGCCGAATCCTCGCGACGGCCGGGGCACGCTGGCGGAGATAACAGAGGCAGGCCGCTCTGTCATGCGGGCCTCGACTGACGACCTGATGACGGCCGAGTTCGGCATGGGCGGCTACAGCCCGCGGCAGCTGGAAGACATGTTCGGCCTGCTGCGCGGCCTCCGCGTGACGGCGGGCGACTTCAAGGAAAGTTAGCCAGCCCGTTGCCAGGCGAGGTAGGGCAACGGAATAAGTAGCTGGTAGTCAGCGTTCAAATACGGGACGTAACGTATCTCATCGGAGGAGGCAGCCGCATGGCCGAGCTGAAAGCAGTCGGCTACTCCTTCCCGAGCACCAGCGACAAGGGGGACGACGAGACCTGGGTCGCGTCCTCCGACCGCAAGCCGCACTTCCTCGAAGTGGAGCGGGAGGAGACCGAGCCAGGGGATGGCCTCCTCCCGACGCGCCCGGCAACCTGACCTGGCGTGTCGTCGAGTATGACGAGCGGCCGAACCCGCAGTGTTACGCCTTGCAGGTGTCGCTGCGACGCATGCGGTCAGCCAGTGATCGGCGACCGCTGCCAGGTCTTGCCGCCGTCGCTCGTCACGTACACCGAACCCAGTCTTGATTCGGCCGGGATCGCGACGCCCTGGGTGGCGTTGGTCATGCCGACATAGCTGAAGCCGCCTGCCGGGCCGGCCTTGCCAGCTCCGGCACCGGCAAATGTGGCCGCCCGCCAGGTGCGGCCGCCATTCGCCGAGTACTCGATCCCCGCTTTCGTTGCCAGAACCGCCTGATTGCTGACGGCAGAGGCGAGCGATGTGGGGCTTCCGGGCACACTCAGGCTGCCGGCCTGGTGCCAGCGCGCGCCGTCGGTCGAGGTGTACAGCGTGACCTGAGCGGCTGTCGCCTGGCTATCACAGCTGAGCAGCAGCTGCGGACCGGCCGCGAGTTCAGCGCCGTAACCCTGGCTAGCCGGACCCTGTGCTCCGGGACCGGGGCTAACGGAGCCCTTCGTACCCGAACTCGGCGTCGGGCTCGGGCTGGTCTGGCCGCTAGCGCCGCCAGGGCCGGGCGAGCACGGTGCTGCGCCGACTGCATGCCAGCTGCCACCTGACGTCGGCCCGCTCAGCACCTCTCCGGACGGTGTCAGCAGGTAGGCCGTGGTTCCGCCGGAGATGATCAGCTGGGGAGCTGCCGACGATGCCGCCGACGTCGAGGTGAGCTGCTGGTACGCGGTCGGCAGCTGGACCTGTGTCCAGGTCTTGCTACCGGCAACCGAGGTCCAGAGCGAGTAGCTGGTGCAGTCGGACGCGTAATCTGCGCCGCTGCCAGTGCAGGTGCCGAACACGGCGAACGCTCGGGCAGGTACGCCGTTGGCGACGTCCGCAGGCGCGGCCTCGACGTCGATGACGTGCAGGCCATAGGCGTTTTCCGGCTTCCACGGCCAGCCGCCTTGACTGGTCTCGTACAGCCCCGGGCCGAAAGCCCAGCCGTCCAAGGTGTTCGCGAAGCGAAGCTGGCTGACGCCGGCACTACCGGTCGGGCCGGGCGCGACCGGCGCGCTGACGCCCTTCCAGGTCTGCCCGTAGTCCGAGGTGCCTGCCAGGGAGGTGCAGTCTTTCGAGGCGCACGGAGGACCCGCCTGGCCGATGACGGCGCCGATGACTGAGCCATTCCCGGTGCCGACGAACGTGACGGACGTCGGCCTGAAGTGCCCGGGTGGCCGGGTCCACGACTTTGTTAGAGTCGTGTGCTGCTTGATCTGCGTCGCTTTCTGTGACTGTGGCCCAGCTGTGCGGCTGCTCTGGCTGGGGCTCGCCTGCACCGCGGGCGAACTAGGCTCGACCGCAACCGGCGGGGGAGGGTGCTGGCCGCTGTGCTGGCCGCTCGCGAGGAGCTGGGGCGTGACCACGGCACCGGCGAGCACGACGGCGCAGCCAGCCGCGGCGATGGTC
>DATMMA010000015.1:0-10137 GCA_035570295.1 Streptosporangiaceae bacterium | reverse complement strand
GCCCTGCCGGAACCAGCTCGCTCACGACGAGCCAGCATCCGAGGCCGGCGAACCCGCCCGCAGCGATAGGCCAGACGCTCATGCCGGCCGCCTTGCGCCGGTGGTGTGTTTACCGGGCACGCTGCCGCCGCGCTGCCACGGCCGCGCCTGCGCCAGGCGGCTACCGGCATGCCACAGTCCTGCTTTCGCTACACGGCCACTGGTTTTCCGCAGGCGCGACTTCGCCGGGCTGTCACCGGTCTGCCTCAGCCTTGCCTTCGCGAGGCTGCCGCCCGGCGCTGGACGCGCATCTCCCGCCAGGAACCGGCCGCGCACCGGGACCGAGCCGAGGTGATGCAGCCAGAGCAGGCCGCCCGCGTACAGCGCCGTGACGAGCGCCATCACTACCTGCCCGGGCACCGTCCCGTACGGCGCAGAGTATGACCGGTTCGCGACGGCGAACACGGTGAAGCCAATGACGAACAAGGTCAGCCACTTCACCGTCGTTCGGTGCTGCGCCCGGTCCGCCTCGATCTCGCGGCGCGTCGCGACATCGCGGGCGAGCATGACCGCGAGTGCGTTGAGCACCTCCCGTACTGCACCGCCCCGGCGTCCGGTGGCGATGATGAGGGCCGCAGCGATGCGGTCACCAGCCGGGTCATCGATATCCGCGGCGAATGCCCGCAGCGCCGCCTCAGTCCCCGTCCGCGCTGTCAGCCTGCGGCTCAGTGCTCCGACGGCCGGCCCGATCGCCGCGGGAGCGTGACGGGCCGATACTTCGAGCGCCTCTTCGAGCCCGCGGCTCGCGGTGAGCATGTCGGCCACCCGGCGGGTCCACTGCTCTAGCCCCTCCAGCACGGCCGCGCGGTGCCGCGCCGCCCGGCTAGACGTGATGCGCGGCACGAACAGTACCGCCAGCGCCGCAGCGGTCGTGGCTACCGGCCACCGGGTCAAAGCGAACGTGGCGAGGCCGGCGCAGGCAGCAATCAGCAACCGCTTGCGACAGCGCGGGCCGACCCGGATCCGGGTCCTTGCCCGTGGTGGCGTGCTCAGGCCAGGATCCCGCGGCACGAACTCGAGCAGAAGCAGTGTCAGGCCAGCGATCATGAGGCCGCCGGCCAGGCCGGCTAGGACGGTCACCGCGACCACGTTCCCTGCTGGGACCGGCGCTGGCCGAGCAGGCCGGGATCGAAGCCAGCGGCGGCGAGCTTGCCGAGCAGGCCCGCTGACGGGCCATGCGCGACTGCCGCCCGGCCGGTCCGCGGATCCGGCAGGAACAGTCGGTTGACGGCCGGACGCTCGGTGTCCCCTGGCGGCATTATCTCCAGGATCTCCGATACATAGCGAACGGTGCGCCTGCCGTCATAGCCGCGACGGACGTGCACGATCAGGTCCACTGCCATGCCGACGAGGATGTGGATCGCCCGCTCCGCGAGCGCCAGACCACCGCGCAGGCCGAGGATCAGGATCCGGTCAAACGCCTCAGTCGGTGAGTTCGCGTGCAGCGTGCACATCGAGCCGTCCTGGCCTGAGTTCATCGCCTCGAGCATCGGCATGATCTCACTGCGCCTGACTTCGCCGACGAGGATCCGCCGCGGGTTGTGGCGCAGCGCGTGCGCGATGAGGTCGTGCAGGCTGATCTCGCCCGCACCCTCAGAGTTCGCCTCTCGTGCCTCGAACGCGATCACGTCCGGGTGCTGGGCGAGCTCATGCAAATAGAGCTCATATTCCGACTCGAGCGTGGCCACCCGCTCACCGGGCGGAATCTCGCTGGCTAGCGCCCGGAGCAACGTCGTCTTGCCGGCGTTCACACCCCCGGTGACGATGATGTTGCACCGGCTCTTCACGGCGGCAGCCAGGAACGCTTCCACCGTCGCGTCGATCGTGCCGAGCTGTACTAGCCGCCCGAGCGTGGCATCGATCTGGCCGTGGCGCCGTAGCGACACGCAGGGCCGGGGCGTCACCGACATGGTCGCTGTCAGCCGCGCGCCACCGGTCAGCGCGACGGTGACCAGCGGTGCGGCCGCGGAGAAGTCACGGGCGGTCTGCCCGCCGCGGGTAGCCCAGGTGCGGACCATCCCGATCAGCGCGTCGTCGCTGGCCGCTACGGGCGGCCCGGCGACCCGCTCGCCGGTGGCGTAGCTGATCCAGACCTGGTCGCAGCCGTTGATGTCGATGTTTTCGACCTGCGGATCGCGCAGGTACGCCGTCACGGGGCCGAGCTCGTAGCGCTGGTCGTGGACGGCCCGTGCGAGATCGTCGAGTGCTCCGCCCGCAGAGGCGGGCAGCAGACCGGCGCGGACCTGTTGTTCCAGCCAGCGCCGCGCCGTATCCCTGATGACAGGCATGACCTCAGCAGTGCTCGCGCCGTCGGCAAGCTGCGCAGCGATCATCGTGGTGACCTCGGCAACACCGCCGATCAGCCGCGGGTCGCTCAGGCTCCCGCGGACCGGGACCACCGGAGCCAGAGCCTGCAGCCCTGGATCGGCGAAATGGTCCTCGGCCGGCGGCCATTGCAGCGTCACCGCGCACGACCGGCCAGCCGCACGGATCGGCGCCGGCCACTCCGCAAAACGCGCGATGTCATCCCGCTCCTCCGCGCCGGGCCGGCCAGGCACCGCAGTCAGCGGCCGCCCGAATCAGCCTCGGCATGCGAGACTCTAGGAGCACCGCGTGAGCAATTCGTTAGCGCGCCGTTAGCGCGGCCGAAAGCCGGAAAACCAATAGCGGAGCGCACACGCGGCTTCACCGACAAAGAGCCGAGCACTCGCGTCGATTAGATAGACGCCGCCCGACGCCGCAGGTGATTCGGCGCCGATCTTCGTAAACCTGCGCGATGCCAGTGGTCACCCGGTGCCGGTGAGCGCGTTGCCTTCCCAGTCGACCGCCACGCAGTCGGCGGCGTCCGCGCATGACGCGCCCGTCAGCCCCGTGTTGGCGGTCGTGACAGGATCGACATTCGACGTTGCGGACCAAGTCGCTCCGTTGAAAGTGGCCACGTTCCCGTTTAGATCCCCCATCAGGCAGAAGTGGCTGACTGTGCACGAGATCGCCTGCGGAATACCGGCGGTGTCGATCGTGTCCTGTGCGGTCCAGGTGCCGCCGTTGAATGTGTACTGGTTGCCTCCGGCGTCGATCGCCACGCAGAACGTAGTGGTCGGGCAGGAGATACCCGTCATTGACGCCGTCCAGCCAGGGACGAGGGCCGTGGCCTTACTCCAGGTACTGCCGTCGAACGTGAATGCGTTCCCCATCTTGTCCACGGCGACGCAGAACGTCGAGGTCGCACAGGAGACGAATCCCTCTTCTGGTTCGGGTCCGAAGCCCAGCCAGGTATCCAGGGACCCGTTGCGGACGTTAGTGCCGTTCCAGGTGGCGGTATCGACGCTTCCGTCGGCCTCGGAGAGCATCTCGCAGAAGTCAGGTCCGGTGCAGGAGACCGAGCTGAGCGGTAGCCCGTCCTGGCCCTCGTACTGCCAGCTATGCCCGTTGAAGATAAAGATGTTGCCGCCGAGGCCATTCGCATCACTCGCGTCCACCGCCATGCAGAAGCTCGGGCTGGAGCAGGACACCGAATCGACCGCGCTGGCCTGGGAGCCGATGGTTCGCGGGGAGCTCCACGTCTTGCCGTTATAAACGAGGTAGGCACCGGACCAGTCCACCGCCACGCAGTACGAAGGGGTCGGGCACGAGACCGAGTACGTGAAACCGTGCAGCGGGCCGCCCGGCGCGGCGGACTGCGTCCACGATGTGCCGCTGAGCACAAAGATGCTCGATCCGTCCGTCACCATGCAGGAAGTCGTGCTGGCGCACGACCCGACCGACGGCTTACCCGTCTCCAGCGACGTGGCTCCGGTCCACGTCGTGCCGTCGTCGGTGGTGTAGTAGCTGCCATCGCTGAGCGCCAGGCAGAAAGTAGTGCCGAGAGGGCAGGTCACCCCGTCCATGGACCCGGAGGCGTTCAGAATGGCCGGTCCCGACCAGCTCCCGTTGTAGAAGTAGGCCCGCCCGGTACTGCTGACGGCGACGCAGAACGTCGTGTCCGCACAGGAGACCTGGACCAGCGGGATCGGCGCGGCCGCATTGACCGACGACGACCAGCCAGACGTGGAGTAGGTGTAAGCCAGCCCAGCCGCGCTCACCGCCATGCAGAAGGAGTCGCTCGGGCAGGAAAGCGACTCGATCTGGTCGGCGTTCGATATGGTGACCGGCGCCGACCACGCTGAGCCATTGAAAACTGCCGCCTGGCCCCCGGCGGTTGCCATGCAGAAGGTCGAGGTTGCGCAGGACACGGCGGTGGCGTCCAGGCCAATGCTGGCGGCCGGGGACCACGAGGTCCCGTCGTAAGTGAAACTGTTGCCGTTCGCGTCGACGGCCAGGCAGAAAGCTGCGCTCACACAGGAAAGGTGCATGTCGTAGCCGGCATCCAGATACGGACCGGTCTCGATCCGGACCGGCGCCGACCAGCTGGTGCCGTTCCAGCGAAGCGCGCTGCCTGAGGCGACGTCCATCCCCATGCAAAAGGACGACGAGGTGCACGACACAGTGCCGAGCCAGCCGGCTGGTGCGTCGACGGTGACCGGCCCGGAGAACTTCATGGCGGGCCAGACGCTGCCGGACGCCGATTCGGTGGTGGCACCGCCCGGGCCTGTGACCTTGAGCGTAAGGCTATATTTCTGCGCGGCCGCGCCGCTTAGAGCCGGCAACGTGAGAGGCACCAGGACCCTGACCGCCGTGGAGCCGGCGGCGCAGGGCATGGTCACCGGCAGCCCGGCGACGGCGGGCGTGGCCGAGACCGTGCAGGTCGCCGAGCGGCTCACCAGCGCGGACAGGGCGGTTGCACCGCCGGCTGATGGCAGGTCCGAAGGCTGCATGGCGACCTGAGTGACGGCCGGCGCGGCTTCCCGCACGACAACGGTCACGGGCCTCGCGACGGCCTTGCCGCCCCGACCGCTGACAGTGAGCCCGAACTTATAGGTCTTCTTGCCCGCTGCCGCGTTGGCGGGCAGGTGCACCGTGCGATTGACCGACGCGCGACGGCAGGAGACCCTGGCCGGGAGCCCATGCAGACGCGGCGACGACGTGAAAACGCACTCGCTTCCGTGCCGCACGGTCGCGCTGAGCCGTACGTTGCCGCCTGAGGCGGGCAGCGACGTGACGCTAGCGCGGAAGTGCGTGACGGCCGGATGGCTGCCGGCGCCTGGCGCGGCGCTCGCCGGAAGGCCCGTTGCCAGCAGGCATAGCGCGGCGCCAGTCGCAGCGGCGATACTCCGGCCCAGAATGCGTTTCATGCCGGGTATTTTTTCAGCTTTAGGAGTATTGAAAATAACTATGGGGTAACTAACTGGAAAATAGGCTGCTGACGGTTCCCATGCGCGCAGGAGCGCGCAGCGTCAATCAGACCTGACCCGCGTCGGCTGGCCGCCCGCCCATCACCGTGCCGTGGTCGCGCAACGCCTGCCCCGCGGCCCTCGCTGAGCGAATCAGCGCGCCGCTGCCGAGCCGGCGTTGCCCGCCAAGTCCGTCCGAGAGCAGGTTGGCGGTTCGCAAGTCGGCCGGGAGTACGGCTGCGACCGGCACGGAGAGCGCGTGCGCCACTTCGCGCGCCGAGCGCGTGCCCGGCCCGGTCAGCAGCAGCGTCAGCCGCGACCTGTCGCCAAGCAGTTCGCTGATCATTTCCACCCGCGGCCGGGCCGTCCAGACCTGGCGCAGCGTAGGTCGCAACACGATGCCGACGGTCCGGGCAGCAGACAGGACGGCTAACGGCTGGCCCGGGCCGGCGTCAAGCCGTCCGCAGTCGGCGATGACGTCGGCCGGCTGAGCCGCCAGCGCAGCAGCGACGGCTGGCCATGCAGATGCCAGCCCGGCCGCCTGGCGAGGATCGGTCAGGCCCGGCAGGACCAGCCTGGTCCGGTCATCGTCGAGCGGGATCAGCTGAGCGCACAAGCTGGCCGCGGCCGCCTCTCCGCCGCGGCCAGCCTCGATCGCGTGCTCCATCAGACCGTGCCGGGCCGGTACGTGCCCGGACAGCAGTCCGGCCAGGATGTCGCCGCCGCCCGGATCACATTCGGCCACGATGGCTGGCGCTGGCCAGCTCAGCGCGAGCGCGATTGCCGCAGTCGTGACGCCGGGCGAACCGCCCCCTGACACAAGCGCGTAGAGCTCGCCCACTCAGGAACCGCGCTTCGTCACGATCAGCGCGAACTGGCCAGTCGACACCTGGTCTGCGACCGACGCGCCGTTGCCGTCGCTGACTAGCAAATCCACGACGTCCAGTCCGGTTGCGTCAGGCACATCACTCACCGCCTCGACCAGCCCGGGCACGGGAGCGGTCAGCGACGGCGACCCGTCCGACGCACCGGTCTGACCCTGATCGCCGGGGGTAGCGATGATCAGCACGTGGTCGCCTGGAAACAGGCCGCTCGCCGGGAGCTCCGACGGCTTCATTGGCACCGGAACCAGTTCCTGCCCCGGCGCCGGCGGCTTCGCCGAGGTCAGCTCAGAAGGCGCCAGCAGAGAGGCTGGCCGCAGCGCCACGGCCGCGATTTCGCCAGCGACCTGACCGAGCTGCGAGGCCGGTATAACCCGGATCCCGCTGCCGATGCTGACCTGTGCGGTGCCCAGGTCGTCAGGACTGATCGCGGCGCCTGCTGGCACCGGCTGAGTCACTGTCACTACCGAAACCTGATGGTCGGCCTGCCGGTAAACGGCAGCACTGACCAGCACCCCGGCACCGGCCATGGCCGCGGCCAGCGCGATCATTGCAGGCCGGCGGCGGCGCGGCAGCCCGCGCAGGCGACCGGGCATCGGGCGGACTGTGCTGGCCAGGCCCGTCCCGTTCACTGCGATGTCGGGCTCGGGAAAGAACGCGGTGCCGGCCACCGGCGGCTTGCTGCTCACTGGCTTGTCACCAGGGCCTCCCCTTGGGCGACACCGATCGAAAAGCCGACCAGTACGGCGAGCGCTGGGTCAAGCACTCCGCCGGCGCCACCCGAACCCGTCCAGGTCACCCGCCATGTCACGGTCACCGATGCCCGGTAAGCATTGCCTGGCAGGCCAGCGGATGGATGCAGATAGGTGTAGGAGCAGTCCGTGTGCTGCTGCACGGCCGGCTTGCGCCTGTTGTAGGCGATCCCCGGCCCTGTGCAGGTAACAGGGCTCAACCCGGCACCAGGCTGGACGGTCAGGCTAACCGGCGTCGCGGTAACCGTGGCCCAGACGGGCCCGGCAGTCACGGTCACACTGCGCACGTGCCACTCACGCGCCGGGACCCAGAACCACTCCGGCAGACCGACAAGTCCGTCCCTCCGGCGCGGCGGCGCCATTGCAGGCCGGAGATGCGGCACGTCGAGCCCGCCCAGCGCGTGTACCAACTGCTGCGGCGTGACCGGCGGTGCGCCAGTCGCGTTCGGCACTAGCACGGCCTGCGGGCCGGTCCCGGCACCGCAGTCCATCAGTGCCCAGTGCTTGCCATGCGGCGCCGGCCAGGACACGCCCAGGCTCTTGGCCTGGGCCTCATCCAGCGCCGTGAACGTGCACGTGTCAGCCGGCGTGCTCGCGCTCCCGCCACCGCTGCCCGCGCCAAACCAGCACGGTACGAGAATGACCGTCCCGTCAATATAGGGATCGCAGCTGCCGCCGCCGCTGCCTGCCGCGGGCGAGGCCGTCGCGAAGGCGAGACTGCCGGCCATGAGTAGCGCGGCGACGGCTCCCGCTAGGGCGCGCATGGCACGGCCTCTGGCAACTGAGACTCGACTAGCCAGTGTCCCGCCACCTGGTCAAGACGCGTCACGAGATTGGCATGCTGAACGCCGGCTGAACCCGGCACCGCCTGACCGGTCGCCGCGTCATCCAGGCGCATGCCACTGGTGTCGTCGCAGTCATGCACGAACGCTCGGTGCCCGTCAATGCGCACGCCGGTGATGTGCAGGACGTCCTCACCGTAGAAGCGTTCGCCCCTGGCCCAGATGCTGCTGACCGCCCCGACCAGGCCGCCGATCCGGCCGCCGGCTAGATACGGACGCAGCAGCCGGCGCGCCATGGTGACACTCCGGGATTGCTCTGCACGGCGCAGAGCGGTGGTGTACCCGGTCAGCGCGGCGACCACCTGCTGCCGCGGCGTCGCCGAGACCGGCTCGCGCGACACAGCCGTTGTCGCGGCCGCGGGCTTCGCGGGCAGCTCCACCGGAGTCGGCTCGCGTGAGCATGCGGTCAGCACAGACATCGCGCAGGCTGCCACCATGGCGGAAAGGACGACCTGAAAGCGCCGCTTGCTGAGCGCGGTCTGCCCCACGCGAGGTGATGTCATCGCGGACTCCACAGGTTCGGCTGGTCCGATATCGCCAGTAGAGCGGTCCGGCTTATCGACCGACTTCTGCACCGTAGGGCCGGCGCGTAAGCATCCGGTTAGCGCAGCGTTAGGGCGCTCCTCGCACCTCACCGCGCAGGTCGGCCTCATCGCGCAAGTCGGCCTCATCGCGCAGGTCGGCCTCATCGTGCAGTAAGTCGCGCGCCAGCGGTTGCGGTTAGCAGCGAGGACCGGAACATCAGGTCCGGGCTGTCGGCCAGAATCTGGGCGAGCAGCGCCTGTGCCTCCGGGCCCGGATCCTGGCCGAACTCGCGAGCGGTCTGGTCCCGCAGCCGGCTATAGGCAGCAAGCGCCGCGGACTTCTGACCGCACCGGTACAGCGCGAGCATGAGCTGTACGTGCGGATGCTCCGGCAACGGGTCAGCAGCAATCAGCTCGCGTACCCCGGCGAGAATCTCGTGGTGCTGGCCGAGCGCGAGCCGCGCGTCGATCAGCCATTCGCGCGTGTCCCGGCGGTGTTCGAGCAGCGCGGTCGCGACGGCCCGCATCACCGGTGTGTCGGGCAAGTCAGCGAGCGGCGGCTCCCGCCACAAGCGGGACGCCTGATCGAGCAGGCGCGCCGCTTCCGCCGGGTCGCCGTTGTCCAGCGCCGCACGGCCGCCGGCGGCGAGGCTCCGGAAGCTAATCGCGTCGAGTTCGCCCGGCGCCACGATGATCTGATAGCCCGAGTTGTGCGTGACCAGCCGGTCGTGGCGACCGCCCAATGCCCGGCGCACGTCGCGCATCCGGACTCGCAACGCCGTCTCGGCGTCGGCCGGCAGGTCGTCTCCCCAGAGAGCATCGATCAGCAGGGTCCTGGCGGGCGGATGTGCCGCGTGCAGCAACAGCACTGCCAGAGTGCTGCGCTGCGACGGGCGCCCCAGTACTAGCGGCGTGCCATCGTCAGCCTCGGCCAGTAATGGCCCGAGGACGCTGAAACGCATAGCGGCTCCCTGAAGCGCGAGATTGACAACTGACGCACGCTATCCGGAGCCAGCGCATCACACGTGCCGCAGAGCAACAGCCGCAGCCACCTCATGAGCATCAGTAACACCTGGGCTATGCGCAGGTAACTTGGCGGGGATCAGCCGGCCAGCGTCACGGCGAACAAATCGCCTGACTTGCCAACTCGCTCAATGACGTCGCCTGCCGTGAAAACCAGGTCCTCGGCGCGCTTGCAGGCGGCCACCTCATCCCAGCTCACCGGTGTCGACGCCGTCGGCTGCGCTCTGGCACGCAGCGAGTAGGGCGCAATGGTCGTCTTTGCCGCGTTGTTCTGACTCCAGTCGATCAGCACCTTGCCCTGTCGCAGCGCCTTCGTCATCCGTGACACCACCAGTTCCGGATTACTTGCTGCCAGCTGCTCGGCCAGCTCCTTCGCCACGTCGCTAGCCTGCTGCGAGGTCATGCCCGACGCCGCCGCGTAGAGCTGCAGGCCCTTGCCGCCGGAGGTCTTTGCGGCCGGCCGGAACTGGAGTTCTGTGAGCAGCGGACGGAGCATGAGGGCGACCTGGCAGCACTCCACGACGGTGGCTGGCGGTCCTGGATCCAGATCGAAGACCAGCAGGTCGGGCTCTCCGATCGCCGGATACCGCCACATCGGTGTGTGCAGCTCGAGCGCAGCCAGGTTGGCGGCCCAGATCAGCGTCGGAAGGTCGCCGCCGAGGATGTACTCGATAGTCTCGCGCGACTTCGTCGAGCCAGGGGAGGCGATGCGGGCGGTAGGCACCCAGTCAGGCCGATGCGCCGGTGCGTTCTTCTGGAAGAAGAACTCGCCGTTGACTCCCTCGGGGTAGCGCTTGATCGTCACC
>DATMMA010000014.1:0-2028 GCA_035570295.1 Streptosporangiaceae bacterium | reverse complement strand
CGACGTTCTCCTCAGGGATCGCCACCAACTACGGCGGTACGTGGCATCAGGTCAGCACAGCCGGCCTGCCGAGCCGCTACATCGCCGGCATCACCGTCGATCCGGCGAACCCAGCGCACGCGTACGCCGTCTTCAACGGCTACTCGCGACGGTGGGTCCCCGGCGGCGGTGTCGGCCACGTCTTCGAGACAACCAACGGCGGGCAGAGCTGGACGGACATCTCCGGCAACCTGCCGGACATCGCATCCGACACCCTGGTGCTCATGCATCACCAGCTCGCGCTCGCGACCGATGGCGGCGTGTTCACCGCCGAGGCTGGCCAGGGCAGCCACACCTCCTGGTCTCGCCTTGGTCAGGGCCTGCCCAATGCGGCGGTGGATGACCTCACCGTCGGCCCGAATAACTACATTTACGCCGCGACCCACGGCCGCGGCGTCTGGCGGATTCGCTTGTAGGGTTCAGCACGCGAGTGGCCCCGGCGACGCTCGTCGCCGGGGCCACTCGCCTGACATGCCGCGGCATCCACAACCGGTGCGCGCTGCGGCTGTCTTCGCGCTGGTTACCGGATGTCCGAACCCTCGGTTACTGTGACTGAATGCTGGAGCAGTTCCATCCGGCTGTGCGTGCCTGGTTTCAGCGGCGGTTCCCGGCAGGGCCGACGGCGCCGCAGGCAGAGGGCTGGGCCGAGATCGCCGCAAGGCGGCACACACTCATCGCGGCGCCAACCGGGTCAGGGAAGACGCTCGCGGCCTTTCTGGTATGTATTGACCGGATTTATCGCGCTCACGAGGCCGGCGAGGAGCCTGGAGCCGGGCCGCAGGTCGTTTACGTGTCCCCGCTCAAGGCCCTGGCCGTGGACATCTGGCAGAACCTCGAGCGGCCGCTAGCCGAGATCGGGGCAATGGCGGCGGAGCTCGGCTTGACGGCACCAGACATCCGGGTGGCGGTGCGGACCGGGGACACTGCGGCTGCCGAGCGGGCCGCGATGCTGAAGCGGCCGCCGGACTTCCTGATCACCACGCCCGAATCGCTCTACCTGCTGCTCACTGCGGAGCGCAGCCGGGCCATGCTGCGCGCGGTGAACACCGTGATCGTGGACGAGATTCACGCCGTGGCGGGAAACAAGCGCGGATCTCACCTGGCGCTAACCCTGGAGCGGCTGGAGCACGTGGCCGAGCACCCGCTGCAGCGGATCGGCCTGTCGGCCACCCAGCGCCCGGTACAGGCAGTGGCCCGGCTGCTGGTAGGCGCCGGCGACGACCGGTCGGCCGATGACGGCTCGCCGCGCTGCTCGATCGTGGACACCGGGCACCGCCGCAGCCTCGACCTGGGGCTTGAGCTGCCCGGAGACGAGCTCGGCGCGGTTGCCACCACCGGGCAGATGGCCGAGATCTGCGACCTGATCGCGGGCCACGTCCTGGCGCACCGGACCACGCTGGTCTTCGTGAATACCCGGCGACTGGCCGAGCAGCTCGCCCACCAGCTCGGTGAGCGGCTGGGTGACGGCCAGGTCGCAGCCCATCACGGGAGCCTGTCCAAGGACCGCAGGCAGCGGGTCGAGGCCCGGCTGCGCGACGGTGACCTGCGAGCGCTGGTCGCGACCGCCTCGCTGGAGCTGGGCATCGACATCGGGCCGGTCGAACTGGTCTGCCAGATCGGCTCACCGCGCAGCTTCGCCACGTTCTTGCAGCGCGTCGGGCGATCCAATCACTCTCGGAACGGGATCCCGGCCGGCCTGCTGTACCCGACGACGCGGGACGAGCTGGTGGAGTGCGCCGCACTGATGAGCGGCGCGCGCTCCGGCAGGCTGGACCAGCTGAGGATTCCGGTATGCCCGCTCGACATCCTTGCCCAGCAGGTCGTGGCCGAATGCTCAGCCGCGGAGTGGGCCTCCGACGATCTGCTCGCGCTGGTCCGCGGCGCCGCGCCGTTCTCGGCACTGGAAGCCGCGGACTTCGAGGATGTCGCCGAGCTGCTGTCAGAGGGCATCCGCACCGGCCGCGGACGCCGGGCGGCTTACCTGCACCG
>DATMMA010000013.1:0-7138 GCA_035570295.1 Streptosporangiaceae bacterium | reverse complement strand
GATCGCCAACCGGGTCGTCGCCGACGAATACGCCGCGGTCAGCGCCAAGATCGACGCCCTCTACGGGCAGCCGCCCGCGCTACCCGCCGACTACGAGACCACCGGCATGGCCCGGCTGCGCCGCGAAGCCCACGCCCGGATGCTCGGCAACGGACTGTGCGGCCGCCCCGCCGAGCTCGGCTGCCGCATGGAATCCGCCTGCGAGACCTGCGCCTACTTCCGCACCGGACCCGAGTTCCCGCCCATCCTCACCCGACAGCGCGACCACGCCCGCGACCACGGACAAGCCGACCGGACCACCCTGTTCGACGGCCTCATCCAGCGCGCCGAAGCCGGACCCGCCACCACCGAACGGAGCTGACCGCCATGCCCCGCATCACCCTCGACCTCAGCGACGCCATCGAGCTCGCCGAGACACTCACCTTCCTCACCGGCCGGCTATCCGGCAGCCAGAAACAGACCCTCACCAGCAGCCTGGCCGCCTTCGTCGGCCACCCCGCCTACAACACCGACACCCTCTGCGCTGACCTGCACCGGTTTGTCTTCCTCCTCGGCGTCAGCGACGGCGAAGAACTCTCCGGCGAGCCGGCACCATGATCAACAACACCGGGATAACGCACCATGCGCTTGACAAGATCACCCGTATAACGCCGAATATTCGCGTTCCTCCAGGCCAGTAGCCTCGGCGCCACTCGAGCGCAGATCATCCTGCTATGACTCATCGCCCACCGGTTGCGACCCCTCCATTTACTGGGTTTGGCATGGAAACCGGACGGGCGTGGCCCGCTCGCGGGATCTCCTTCGACGGCCCGACATCGGCTGCTGCGCTTGCTCACCGCGGACGCGGGAGCCCTGCGAGCCCAGGACGATCGCGATCAGACGGTGCCTGCGGTGCGCCGCCGCTGGGGTTCACCGGGCGGCTGGCGACCGCCGACAGGTCGGCGGCCGGGACTGGCCGTGCTGTGGCGCGGGAATGCGCGGTAACTCTCTCGGCCTCGCTGGATGACTGTCCGCCCGTGTCGCCGTCACCAACGTCCATGGGCAGTACAACCAGCCGCTCCTCCTCGGTCGTCCAGGCGCGGTACCACGGGTCGAAGCCGAGCATGATCGCGTGCCCAGCACCGAACGGCTGGTCGATTACGGCGGCCCGCCCGGGGAGGCTGGTGTTGGCGTTGACTTCGTAGCCGTCGCAGCGCGATGCAGATCTTGGTTGACCCTGAGAAAGCTGCCGCAGACGCTCAGAGCGTCAACGGTAGCAAGGACTATCGCCGTTCTTGGCGTGGTTTGGTCCCTGTCAGGGACGGCGGTTCGTCTCTGCCCTGCTCGAATGGGCCTGGGGGGAAGCGGTACCCCAGCAGCAGATGGTTCATGATCGGAACCGCGGCGTTCGGCTATCCCATGCCTGCCGAGCGGGCTTGTATGATCGCTTCGGCCCGGCTGGCTACCTGCATTTTGGCGAAGATGCTCGAAATATGGTTGCTGACCGTGTTTGGCGCCAGACCGAGCCGGGTGGCTATCGCGGTGTTGGCCAGGCCGGCTGCGATCAGGTTGAGTACCTCCCGCTCGCGCGGGGTTAGCTGGGGGAAAGCGGCGTTGCCGGGCCGCGGCGTCGTCAGGTAGGCCAGCGCTCGCCGGGCAACGCCGGTACCGAAGATGGCCTCCCCGGCGGCGACCGAGGCGATGGCGCGGATCATGTCTGCAGGGGCGGCGCCTTTGAGCACGTACCCCCGGGCACCGGCGCGCATCGCGGCGAACACGGACTCGTCGTCTTCGAACATGGTGAGCATGAGTACGGCCACATCCGGCGCGACCCGGGCGATCTCGCGGGTCGCGTCGATCCCGTTCATGCCGGGCATCTGGATGTCCATCACCATCACGTCGGGGCGCAGGGTGACGGCTGCGCGCACTGCCTGTGCCCCGTTGCCGGCGGTGCCGACCAGCTCATAGCCCTCTACCGCGGACAGCAGGGCGCGCAGCCCTTCCTGCACGACGGTGTGGTCATCAGCAATGACAATGTTCAGCGTCATGCCTGCAGGCCTGTCCGGTGCGGCTGCATCTGGAGGCGCCCGGCTGGGGTTCCTGTGGCCAGCGGCAGGTAAACGTCGATCCGGCCGCCTGTGCGGTCGAGCTGGATCGCGCACCGTCCACCCAGCTCCGCAGCGCGTTCCCGGATCGAGGTCAGCCCGACGCCCGGCTGCCATCCGCCATCAACGTTCACCCCGTCATCGTGCACCGCGACGTGCAGATCGCCGTCGCGTACGGCCAGCGTGATGACCGCTGTGTCGGCGTTGGAGTGCCGGGTGACGTTGGTGAGCCCTTCGGTAACGATCCGGTACGCGGCGACTTCTACCGCGGCGGGCAAGTCTCCCAGCGGTTCAGGGATTTCGACGCTGACCATCAGCGGTGAGCCATCAGCGCGGCGGGACAGCATCGTCGCGTACTCCCGCAGGGCACCTGCCAGGCCCATGCTGTCGAGCGCGGGGGGCCGCAGCTCGTACACCAGCCGGCGGACGTCCTCCAGCGCGCCGGTGGTCTGGTCGCGCAGCTCGCCGAGGAGCGTCTCGCTGCGCGCCGGATCAGTGCGTAGCAGGCGCAGCGCCGCCTCGGCGTTGAGTACCACGCCGGTTAGTACCGGGCCTAGCCCGTCGTGCAGGTCGCGGCGCAGCCGTCGGCGTTCCTCCTCCCGGCCGCTGATCACCTGTTCCCGGGACTGGCTCAGCTCGCCGGCGAGCTCGCTGGCATGCGCGGCGACCGCGATCGGCGCGGCGAGCAGGCCGAGCAGCCGTTCGTCGGCCGGGTCCAGTCTGGACTCGCCGTTCCGGAGCCCGACGATGAGCTCGCCTAGCCGCTCTTCGCCGTACCGCAGCGGGGTGCTATGCAGTGCGGCGGGTGCCTGGCCATAGCCGGCGAGCTGGGTACCACGTGACACGATCGCGGCCGACGGCAGCCGCATCACCTGGCACAGGGCCTGCAGTACGGCTTCCAGGCCCGATCCGGCCGGTGTGGCGACCTCGCCCAGCCGGGCGCCCACCTCCGCAATGGCACGTACCGGGTCCTGCCGCGCGCCGTAGACCGCCCGGTCGACCCGGCGCTGCAGCCATACCCGCAGCGGATTGAATGCCACCGCGATCAGCAGCGTGGCGACCACCGAGGGCCCCAGCGCGACTTGCGCGGTAAACAACTGGCTCATTGCCCCGACGACCGCCAGGTACGCGCCGACGGCCGCTGCGGTCAGCAACAGGTAGAGCACCGAGCGGGAGAACACCAGCCGGATGTCCAGCAGCTGATAGCGGAAGATGGCGATCAGGATCGACAGCGGGATCAGCGCGATCGGGATGATGGTCAGATCGGTATCGGGCAGCAGCGGGTCCAGGCTGAACAGCGCCACGACGAGCAGCAGCGCGAGCATCACCCACAGCATCTGCCGGCGTACCAGGTCAGAACCGCGCCGGAACCGCAGCACCACACAGAGCACCACACTGACGTAGGTGGCGAGTGTCGCCACCGCGATCAGCGCGGGGAGCCACCTGACCTGGCCGGCCTGCTGCCCCGACGCCATCAGATATCCGCGTATCCCAACGGACGCGCTATCCCCGGCCCTTACCCCGAGCGCGAAGAACGCCACTGCGTTTACCCAGATAACTCCGAGGAGCCAGCGCCACCGTCGGCTGAGCCACCCCCCGTCTGGGAACAGCGCCAGGCTCAGCGGGATGAACAAGGTCAGCGCTAGAGTCCAGCCGCCGTTAGTGATCGTGGCCACTACCCTCCACAGCGGACTGTCCCAGCCGGCGCCGGCGACGCAAGCCAGCAACGGGATGCCGGCACCGGTCGACGCGTAGCTGCAGCCGCCGCCCAGCAGCAGCCAGCCGACCCGGTTACCGGGCCGGTACGCCGCGATTGGCCAGCCCGCGAGGGCCAGCGACAACCCGATCGTCGTGTTGGTGGGCACCAGCAGGCCGTCCAACTGATGCAGGCTCAGCCCGGACAGTGTGCTGGCCACGATTGCCGTGATCACTTCGGCCAGCGCGAAGCCGAACAGCACCGTCGCGGCGATCGTCGCCAGCGGGCGCCGGGTGCTCGTCATGCCCTCATGATGGGCGCTGCTGCCCCCAGATGGGTAGTGGCACGCCCCCAGGCCGGCCGGAAAATTCCTGGTCACCTGGGTGTTCACCACCTGCCGTGCCGAACACTGCCGCGGCCAGGCTGGACATCGATCGCTTCCTCACGCCAATGCCAAGGAGCCGAACATGCCCGTCTCTCAGATCGCCGCCACCGGCACCGCTGCCGCCGTGGCCAGGCCCGCGCGGGATACGCGGAGGTACTGGCGGATGCTACTCGCCATCGTGGCGCCGCTACCCCTGCTCGGCCTGGGCGCAAGCTACGTGATCAGCCAAATCCCCTCCGACGGCCCGTTCAAGGGCCTGGCCGCCGCTGCCGCCGCCCACCACCAGTCCACCGTCTTTGCCGCAGCACTCGGGCTGTTCTTCCTGATTGGCCTCATCCCGGCCACCATCGCCCTGGCCTGGTGCACCCGGCGTAACGCACCCACGCTGACAGCCTTCGGGGCGTCCATCTCGATGCTGGGCTTCGTGGCCGCGCTGCCGCTGCTGCCCAACGACAACGGCCTAGCCCTGGTGACCGCGGACAAGCACCTGAACGTCAGCACGATCGCCGCCCTGGACAAGGCGCTGTGGGCACAGCCAGTCAACCAGGTCGCCTCGATCCTTTTCCTGGCCGGCATCGTCATCGGCCTGCCGCTGCTCGGGATCGCGCTGTGGCGCAGCCGGATCGCGCCGGCGTGGATGGCCGCATGCCTGATAGTCGGCGGCTTCACCCATCCGTTCATTCCCAGCCACATCGCTCAGGGCATCGGGCTATGGCTCGCCGCCATTGGCTTCATCGCGGCCACCAGAGCGCTACTGCGCATGTCCAACGACGAGTTCGACCTGCCGCCGGTCCAGCGGATGAAGACAGCATGACCCCCAGGACCGGCCTTCAACACCGCCACCGGCCAGATCAGCTCACCAAGATGACCCCTGATTCCGCCGCTCCTGGCCAGTACGTACACCGTGGAACAGATCGCTATCGGAAGGGTCAGGCCATGAGACGAGAACCCGGCAGCCACAGACTGAGGAGCCAGATCTGGACCGGTGACCGGCTCCTGGAGCTTCGCCGCCACGCCGGCTCGCTGAGCGACGAGTTTCCCCGCAGACCACCGCTGACGGTGGAGTCCGCCGATGCTCGGTGCCGCCGTGGCCGGGGCGTCCCGGCGGGTCGAAAGCAAACTGAACCGATCCCAGCCTGTGGCGGAGTGGACCTATGAGCTGCATCTCGAGCATCCGCCGCTGGCTCAGCGTGCCCGCCGGGGTGGCCCAGAACTGCTGGCAGCCCCCGCCGCCGCCCTCATCCGCCAACTGGGCGAAGGGTGGCCCGAGCGCGGACATGTGCTCTGCAGTGGGCTGGCTATCGTTCCGGCGGATCGTTGACATCCCGTTCGACGCCTGCCTGGCCGCCCTTGAAAGCTGGCAGCGCACCGGACAGGACGGCGAACTGTACCTCGGCCAGGACCTCTTGCGCGGCCCGGTCGAGCGCGACCGCGACTCCGGCACATGCCGGATCCAGGTCCGCCTGGCCCGCCGTCCGCTGCGCCCGCCGCTGCCCATGAGGCTAGACATAGACCGCTTGTCCTCCTCACGCACCGCCCTCGAACTCATCCCGTGTAAGCGCACCCGGCCCACCGCAGGCTACTTCCACGCCGGCCACCGCCTGCTGGACTCCTTGACCCACGCACTGCCGGTATGTGCCCGGAATGCGTCCAGGACCAGGTCAGCGAGGTCGCGCCCAGCCGATGTCCCGCAGCCGCAGCCCGCGCCGGAAGCTTCCGTGCCTGGCTCACCGCAGGCTGCTACTAACCCGGCAGCACAGGCCACCCCGGCAAAGTGAGCGTTCGCCGCGTCGCGGCCGAACGAGGCGGCTCATCAACTGAGCCTGCGAAAACTCTGCGAGGCGAAACGGATCGAGAGGATCAGCGCAATGCCATTCACAGTCTCCTACGACGGCAACGGCAGCGACAGCGGTGCCGTGCCATCCGACCTGCACGGTCCATACAACCCCAGGCGAAACCGTACTGATCCCGACAGTCATGCCCATGTCTCTGAGCAAGACGGGTGCCGCGTTCGGCTACTGGAACGCCGAGCCGGACGGGAGCGGGATTATCCACGGATGGCCGGCGGATACCTCGTTTGTGATGCCCGCATCGAACGTCGTGCTCTACGCCCAGTGGTTCGTCACAGCCGGCCTGAGCGCCGGAGGCCTCACCGCACACTATGCAGCTGCGCCAAGGCGGCGTGTACACGTCGCTGTACCAGGAGCAGTTCGAGGGCGGCAAGGTCCAAATGGCGGTGCCCCGACGGCGACATCATGGCCGACGGCACCATCAGGCACCAGCAAACACAGCCAGCGTAGCCATAACTTACACCGGCCACGATCGCCCGGTTCAGGGGAGTCGCCTTCGGACCTATCGGTGCGCAGAACCTCCAGATCGGTGCGCCGTGGCCGATGGACACAAGGCAGCCACAGATGGCCCAGAACGGCGGGTCGGCGCGCGGTTATCAGGCCGCTGGCCGACCGCTCAGCGTGCTGTCGACCGCCGACGCCGATGCCTGTCGATCCGGCCTACACCTGACTGCTCCGTGGCCGCAAGACAGAAGCTCTGGACTGCACGGTCTTGCGCTGCCCCACATGGATTTCTGGACTGCAGGGCCAGTTCTAACGTTTGTCTAACTTCGTGTCAGAATCCGGAAGCACGGACTTCGTAAATGACCTGGTCAGGCTACAGGCCGAGGCCGCGGGCGATGATTTCTTTCTGGATCTCGGCGATGCGGCCGAAGATCGTCTGTGGGCGGCCGTCGCCCGGCTAGGTTCCTGGCGTGCGCGCGAAACACGGTCTTCCTGGTGGCCATGTACGGGCGGACAGGATCGCTCAGCCGGCCGGTCGGCGAGCTGGTTCAGGTCGGCCAGGTGGCAGCAGACGCCGACGCGGGTCTGGGCTGTCCTTCTGGGAAGAGGCGGACGGGGCGGTCCGACATGTCGAGCCGTTTCCTCCGCGCCGGTAACGTGAAGCTGACACGGCGTTTAC
>DATMMA010000012.1:0-8211 GCA_035570295.1 Streptosporangiaceae bacterium | reverse complement strand
GCTCACATTTCACGGATCCGGTGCAGGCATACGAGGACAAATAGGGTCGCCAGACCGTACCTAAGCCGTGAAATGTCCACGTAGCCGCGCGGATGATGACGGCTTTGCGAGCTATGAGTACCTGCTGCCCGCTGGCTCAGCGCAGGCCGGGGAGGCACGGGCCCGAGTCAGCCGTTTCGTGTGGCTGACTCGGCGTCCGTGCTTTCCCGAGGACGCGCGTGGCGCCGCCGTCAGGCGACCGCGACCGTGACCCGGACCGAGCCGCCGTCGCCGGCGGGCAGCGCGGGCGCCTCGATCGAGTCGAACGGCACCACGGTGAGCTCGACGGCGAGCGTCTCGCCGGCGACGAAGTCCGCGTGCGCGCGCACGGCATCGGCCACTGAGCCGTCGGCTGCGATGGTCAGCTTGATGCGGTCCGATACCGCCAGCCCGGCATCCCGCCGGGACTGCTGCACGGTCCGTACCACGTCGCGCGCGGTCCCCTCGGCGGCCAGCTCAGCCGTGACCGACATGTCGAGCTCGACCAGGCCGGTGTTGCCCGGCAGCGCGGATGTCGATTGCGGATGGGCGGCCGCCAGCCGGACCTCGTATTCACCGGGCTCGAGCTCGATTCCCGCGGCGATGATCGAGTCACCGGAGCGGACCTCGTTCCCGGCCTTGACAGCCTTGATGACGTCCTGCACCCTGGCGCCGATTCTCGGCCCGAGCACGCGCGGGTTGACAGCCAGCTCGAACGTGCCGAGGCTTGCCGGGTCGCCAGACAGCTCGACGTCTTTGACGTTGACCTCGTCGCGGATGAGCTCGGCGTACGGTGCGAGCGACGGCGCGTCCGGGTGGGCGACGGTGAGGCGCGCCAGCGGCAGCCGGACGCGCAGCTGGCGGGCCTTGCGCAGGCCGAGCGAGGCGCTGCAGACAGCACGGACCAAGTCCATCGCGCTGGCCAGCTCGTCATCAGCGGGCCAGTCCGCAAGCTGCGGCCAGTCGGCAAGGTGCACGCTGTCCTCGCCGGTCAGCCCGCGCCAGATCGCCTCCGTGGTCAGCGGCAACAGCGGCGCGGCCGCCCGGCAGACAGCCTCAAGCACAGTCCACAGCGTGTCCAGTGCCGCCCGCTCGCCAGCCCAGAACCGGTCCCGCGAGCGGCGGATGTACCAGTTTGTGAGGACCTCGAGGTACTCGCGCAATTCCTGGCAGGCGGCGGGCACGTTGTACTCGTCGAGCAGCTCGGTCAGCCGCCCGGCAAGGGTGCGGGTCTTGGCCAGGATGTAGCGGTCCAGCACGTGCTCGCTCGCGGTCGAGGCGCTGGCCTGGTAAGACTCGGCGTTCGCGTACAGCGCGAAGAAGTAATACGAGTTCCACAGCGGCAAGATCGCCTGGCGAACCGCATCCCGGATGCTCGGCTCGTTGACGACCAGGTTCCCGCCCCGCAGGATCGGGCTGGCCATCAGGAACCAGCGCATCGCATCCGAGCCGTAGGTGTCGAAGACCTCGTTCACGTCCGGGTAGTTGCGCAGGCTCTTGGACATCTTCTGGCCGTCGTTGCCGAGGATGATGCCGTGGCTGACGCAGCTGCGGAAGGCGGGCCGGTCGAACAATGCTGTCGCCAGCACGTGCAGTGTGTAGAACCAGCCGCGGGTCTGGCCGATGTACTCAACGATGAAGTCGCCGGGGTAGTGGCTGTCGAACCAGTCGGCGTTCTCGAACGGGTAGTGGACCTGGGCGAACGGCATCGAGCCGGACTCAAACCAGCAGTCCAGCACTTCGGGCACCCGGCGCATGGTGGACTTGCCCGTCGGATCGTCCGGGTTCGGCCTGGTCAAGTTGTCGATACCGGGCCGGTGCAGGTCCTCCGGCCGGACGCCGAAGTCGCGCTCCAGTTCGTCCAGCGATCCGTATACGTCGGTGCGCGGATAGTTCGGGTCGTCGCTTTGCCAGACCGGGATCGGCGAGCCCCAGAACCTGTTCCGGCTGATGGACCAGTCCCGCGCGTTCTCCAGCCATTTGCCGAACTGGCCGTTCTTGACGTGCTCTGGCGCCCACGTGATCTGCTCGTTGAGTTCGACCATCCGGTTGCGGAACTTGGTCACCTCGACGAACCAGCTCGACACTGCCTTGTAGATCAGCGGGTTACGGCACCGCCAGCAGTGCGGGTAGGAGTGCGCGTACATCTCGCGCCGCACCAGGCTGCCCTGCTCGCGCAGCTTGGCGGTGATGCCGGGGTTGGCGTCGAAGACGTGCTGGCCCTCGAAGTCGGGCACCACGCTGGTGAAGCGCGCATGCTCGTCCACCGTCAGCACGGTCGGGATGCCGGCCGCGTCGCAGGCAAGGGCGTCGGCCTCGCCGTAGGCGGGCGCCATGTGCACGACGCCGGTGCCGTCCTCGGTGGTGACGTCGTCGGAGAGGATCACCCGGAACGCGTTCTGGGTGCCGTACTTCTCCGCGTCAGTGATATAGCTGAACAGCGGCTCGTACCGGCGTCCCGCCAGGTCGCTGCCTGTCAGACTGCCGACGACCGCCGCGCCCTCGAGCTCGCGCTCGTAAGCGGCCTGCCGGTCACGGGCAAGGATGTAGCGCTCGCCGTCCTTCTCCAGCACGGTGTAGCTGATGTCCGCGCCGACCGCGACGGCCTCGTTGGACGGCAGCGTCCATGGCGTGGTCGTCCAGGCCAGCAGCCATTCCCCGGTCTCCAGCTTGAACCGGACGGTGACCGACGGGTCCTGGCGCTCCTTGTAGACGTCCTCGTCCATCCGCAACTCGTGGTTGGACAGCGGGGTTTCACACCGCCAGCAGTACGGCAGCACCTTGAAGCCCTGGTAGACCAGGCCCTTGTCCCACAGTTGCTTGAACGCCCACATAACGCTTTCCATGTAGGTCGCGTCGAGCGTCTTGTAATCGTTGTCGAAATCGACCCAGCGCGCCTGCCTGGTGACGTAGTCGCGCCACTCCCGGGTGTAGCGCAGCACGGACTCGCGGCACGCGTCATTGAACTTGTCGAGGCCCATCGCGACGATCTCGGCCTTGCCGGAGATTCCGAGCAGGCGCTCGGCCTCGACCTCGGCGGGCAGACCGTGGCAATCCCAGCCGAACCGGCGCTCCACCCGACGGCCCTGCATGGTGCGGAACCGCGGCACCAGGTCCTTGACATATCCCGTGATCAGATGCCCGTAGTGCGGTAGGCCATTGGCAAATGGCGGGCCGTCGTAGAACACGAACTCGGTATCGGCCGGCCGCTGCTGCACCGACGTGCGGAAGGTGTCATTGGCAGCCCAGTACGCCAGCACGCCTTGCTCGAGGTCGGGGAAGTTCGGCTGGGCAGGCACTCCGCTCGCGGCCTGGCCGGCCGCATTGCCGGTCTCGGCGCGGGGGTAAACGCTCATCTGGTGGTACGTCCTCGCGGCGCTGGTTAAGCACGGTCGGCGCGAGGACGACGCGCCCGCTCCCGCGCGGGCGTACCGCGGTACCACCTCGCTTGCCGCGCGCCCAGTCCGCTGACTGCCTGTCCGCAGACCGTACCCGCGACCGCTCATCTGGCCGGCTGTGACGGGCCGGACCCGCCCGGTTCTAATCAGGCCCGCCCCGCAACCGCCGTAGCGGCGCTGAGCAGGCCCTTTCTTCCGGAAGCTCCCCGGTGATAGCCGGATCATCGCCTTGTGCCAGCAAGTCTAGCCGGTGGCGGCAACTCACGCTCTCGAGTATCGCGGCCGGGGCGATGGGGTCAGTTTTAACCGGGAACGGGTGGTAGCCGGAGCAGCAGTCGCGTAGTTTGCGACGTTAATTCACTTCGGCGCTGTAATGAATTGAACTGAAACGAGGGGGAGGGCGAAGTGCTGGACGTGCAGCGGCTGGCGGCACTCGACATGCACGGCTTCGCCGGATCCCGGCTGCGCAGGAGAATCATCCGCGCCGAATTCATACTCGGCGCAGTAGCCGGCGCGGGCCTGGGCATCTGGGTGGCGGTCGCGGCGACGACCGTCGGCTGGCAGTTGTTCGGCGCCTGGGTCGCCGGGATGGGTGTCAACTACGCTGCGCTCGCCTGGCAGGCGGCGCTGCTGTCGCGGCCCGGAGCACTCGAAGCCGAACTGGCAGGCGTGGATCTGGCCCGCGATCTGCGGCGGTACAGCGTTCTGCAGTTCTGGATCGTGGTCCCGCTGCTGTTGGCCGTCCTGGCAGCTCGCGGCCCCGAGCGCCGGGATGCCTGACCGCCACGGCTGCGCCCTGATGTTCCCGTCGTGGCGATATTTGCGACAGCAGCAGATTTGCCCCCGCTAGAGAGAGGCGCCATCATGCCGCACATCACCCTGAACTCCAGTGAGCTGCGCCTCACCCTCGAGGGCTACCGACAGGACGCGTCATAAGCCGTTAACCGGAAGTGCAACGATGGCTGAATCAGACCCGCCGGCGATGCGGGCGACGAAGATGGCTTCCGCGGGCCGGTCCGGCCGGAGAGGCTAAGAGGCTAACCGATGACGACAGCGGCAGGGCCGGCTCACCGGATGGGAGCTGGCCGGACGATTCACCTGTCAGAGCTGCTCAGACGCCCGCTGACGGACATGCGCGGCGAGCCAGTCGGGAAGCTTGCCGACGTCATCGTGCGGCTGCAGGGAACTGAGCTTCCACTGGTAACCGGGCTGGTCGCCACAGTCGGCGGCCGGCAGGTATTTGTCCCGGTCGAGCAGCTCACTTCGCTTGCTGACGATGTACTGAGGCTCACCAGCGCCACGCTTGACCTGCGCAGATTCGAACGCCGGGACGGAGAGGTGCTGCTGCGATCCGACGTGCTCGGGCACCGGCTCATCGACGTGGAGAGCGCGCGCCTGATCAGGGCTGCCGATCTTAAGCTGGAGCAGCGGGATGGTGACTGGCTGGTGACTGGCGTCGATACGCACCGCCGGCCACGGAGGCTGTTCGGTTCGAGGGTCGGCGCAGGCGACCAAGACGAGCGCTGGTACCGGGAGTGGACCGCGTTCGAGCCCCTCATCGGGCACTCGGGTAGCCAGTTGCTGCGCGGCACGTTCGCGCGGATCCGCCGGCTGAAGCCCGCCCAGATCGCCGACCTGCTGGAGGCGGCGTCCAGGGCAGAGGAGTCGGAAATTCTCGGGCAGGTGCATGCCGACCCCGAGCTGGAAGCGGATGTCTTCGAGGAGCTCAATGAGGACCTGGCGATCCGCCTGCTCGGTGCCCGGACTGACGCCGAGATCGCGGAGGTCCTTGGCCGAATGCGCGCGGACGACGCGGCGGATGCCGTCGCAGAGCTGCCGCAGGCCCGCCGCCAGCGCGTACTTGACCTGCTTCCGCCTGGCCAGCGCACTAAGGTGCTGACGCTGATGGGCTTCAACCCGTCAAGCGCTGGCGGCCTGATGGGTGTTGACTTCCTGGCAGTGCCTGAGCAGGCCAGCGTGCGGGACGCGGTGGCGGCGGTAGCCGGCTCCCCCGGTCTGCAGCCGGAAGCGCTGACGAGCGTGCACGTGCTGGACGAGCTCGGACGGCTCTGCGGCGTCGTGCGGCTCGTCTCGCTGGTACAGGCTGCCGCGTCGGCGAAGCTCACCGATATCTATGACGCCGATCCGGTCCGGGTCGGGGCGGGCACGGACATCGTGGACGTCGCCGTACTCATGAGCGACTACAACCTGATCACGATCCCGGTCGTGGACGAGCGGCGGACGATGATCGGCATCATCACGGTGGACGACGTGCTCGAGGCCACGCTGCCATCGGACTGGCGGCGGCGCGAGGCAGCTGAACCCCCGGACGCTCATCACGGGGATTCTTCATGACCGCTGGTAGGCGGCTGCCACGCTCTTGGGCACGCACATGCGCCACGCATCGAGGACGAGTTCTTCCATCTCAGCCTGGTCAATGGAGGCCAGCCGCACGCGCAGCCAGTTGTAGCGCATGTCGGACTGGAACGGCATCAGAAATTTGTCTGGCTCGGCCGCGACAAGCGCAACCCGCTCGTCCTTGGGGAATCCGAAGCCCATGACCTGCTCGTCCCTGGAGAAGGCCAGGAAAACGATCCGGCCAACCCGGAACTTAACGCGATCCCGGACGAGCGCCTCGTAAGCGCGCGGCAGCCGGGTCGCGAAGGCGCGGACGTCCTCGATGGTCACCACGAGAGCGAGCCTGCCAGGAGCCTCTGACAATTGGCAGTTGCGCTCAAATCGGATACGCGCCGCTGTCCAGTTGCCGATAACCCGCACTAGTCTGCAGAGATGAGCCAGTCTGCTCCGGCGCGCCTGACGTTGCCGCTGTTCCCGCTCGGGAGCGTGCTGTACCCGGGGCTGGTGCTCCCGCTGCACATCTTCGAGGAGCGGTACCGGCAGCTAGTCGCCGATCTGCTGGCTGGACCTGAGCCCCGCCAGTTCGGCGTGATCGCGATCCGCCATGGCAGGGAAACCGGCATCAACGGGGTGTCCGAACTGTACGCCACCGGGTGCACAGCGGTCCTGCAGCGTGTCGAGCGTCATGACGACGGGCAGTACGACCTCGTCACCGTCGGCGCGGAGCGGTTTAAGCTGCTCGGCCTGCGCGACGCTGACGACGAGGCGGGCACGGACTTGAGCGCCCCCGGCGACGGGAGCGAAACCGGCAAGCAGGGACATTATCTCAGCGGAGACGTCCAGCTACTGCCCGATGAGGTCGGCGACGACGCCGAGGCCGCGGTGGTGCTGCCGGTTGTGCAGCGGGCGTTCCGGTCTTATCTAGGTTTGCTGGCCGAGCGCGGCGGCGCCCAGATCACGATCCCGGAGCTGCCCGACGAGCCGGTGCTGATGTCATACCTGGTGGCTGCCGCGGTCGTCGCCGACCTGCCGGAGAAGCAGCGCCTGCTTGAGGAGCCCGACGCGCTCCGCCGCCTGGTCGCCGAGCGCAGGCTGCTGAGCAGGGAGATGCAGATGCTCCGCGCGCTGACGGCCACGCCAGCGCCCGATCTTAGGTACGCGCCGTACAGCCAGAATTAAGGCGGCCAGGGTCAGGCCCCGGTCAGGGCGTCAGCGCGACCGCCGCTTCGGTCGTCAGCAACTGGAACGTGAATGTCTCCTGCAGGTAGAGCACGACGTCGGTGTCGTTGTGGGACAGGTAGCCAATCGAGAAGTCCTGGCCTAGGTGCAGGCTGAAGTCGCCGCCGCGCGCGGTCACCAGTACCGCGCCGGTGATGGCCGGAGCCCAGATCAGCTCACCATCCAGAACGTTGCGCAGGTGCCGGCTGACCGGGTAACCCTGGTCGCTCGCCTCGCTGACCGCGGTGTAGGCCTCGGCCGACAGCACTGCGGTGTAGGGGCCGTCAACGCCGACCGACCGCAGCTGGTTCGCGGCCTGAGCGAACGCCATCGGGTAAGCGGCGATCTCAGCTGGCAAGGCCACCGGCGCGTTGCTGGCGCCCGGCACGATGCCGCCGATGCCTGCCGCCGGGTAGCCCGCGAAGATGGCCCGGTCCTCGGCGAACGCGATCTGCCGCGCCGCATCCCGCGCCGGCTGCCAGTCGGAGTCCTGCGACCCGCGCAGCACGTCGTCGATCTGCCCGCGGTCCACCGCGAACGGCACCCGCAGCTCGACCAGCGGAAGTACCTGGCGCTGCCGGGCCTGCACGCCGTCGGCGGGCGGGTCGATCGAGGCCAGGTGCCCGGTTCCGACCGCCGCCAGGCTCACGCCGCCGGGACCGCTGACGTCGACGACGCGCCGCCCGGCCAGGTAGCGCTTCAGCGTGCGCGTCGTTTCCTGCTCGATCTCGGCCCATGCCTCGTCAGATATCGGGGCTAGCTCGCGGTGCAGGTTGTTCATCGTGATGCGTCTCCTCGGAGGCTGCCGATGTTCAGTGAGCCGTCAGTGCTGCTGTATGAGCCGTCGATGGTGTTCTGTTCGCTGTCGCTGTCGCTGTCGCTGTCGCTGTCGCTGTCGCTGTTGTCGTCGTCGGCGAGGCCGTCCAGCATCGTCTGCGCCGGCACGAAGAACAGCGAGCCAGTCACCGCGGTGCTGAAGTCCAGGATCCTGTCGTAGTTACCGGGCGGGGAACCGATGAACATGTTCTCCAGCATCTGCTCGGTCGTCGCTGGCGAGCGAGCGTAGCCGATGAAGTAGGTCCCGTACTCGCCGGTGCCGACGCGACCGAACGGCATGTTGTCCCGGACGATGTCGACTTCCTCGCCGTCAACGACCACGGTGGTCAGTGCGTTGTGCGCGCTCGTCGGCTTGACCGAGTCGTCCAGTTCGACGTCGGAG
>DATMMA010000011.1:0-5051 GCA_035570295.1 Streptosporangiaceae bacterium | reverse complement strand
GGGTGGTTGAGGCACCGCGCAGTGGATATCTGCAGTTCATCCAGCATGAGACGCTCGTCACGATCGCAACTGAGGTCGATGCGGTCATACACGTGCGATACCGCCCCGGGCATTTCATTATCCAGGGGACCGAGTACGCGACTGTCTGGCCGCCGGAGGCGGCCAGTCAGGTTGCGCGAGAGCTGTCGAGAGCGCACGTCACCGGGCCGTATCGCACGCTGGCGCAGGACGTGTCGTTCGGGATCGATCAGCTGGTAGAGATCTGCATCCGCGCGCTGTCCTCCGCCATCAACGACACATTCACGGCGCTGACCTGCGTCGACTGGATCGGGGACAGCCTGACCAAGGTCACCGGCAGGTGGCAGCCCACCAGGGTCTACCGGGACGCCGGCGGAGCGGTGCGGGTGATCGCCACGGAGGTCACCTGGGAGCGGCTCGTGCAGCGTGCCTTCGAGAAGGTCCGGCAGTCCGCCCGTGGCATGCCAGCCGTGATGATCAGGCAGCTAGATGCGCTGGCCAGGATCATGGAGCGGACCACAGTGCCGCGAGACCGCCAGGTCCTGCTCGACCAGGCGGCTATGATCGAGCGGCTCAGCGCCGGTACCGTCGACGAGCCCAGCGACCGGGCCGACATCAGCCGCGCCTACCAGCGAGTCGTCTCGATCAGCGAGGCCCTGGCCGTCGCCGCGAGCTAGCGCGGCCGTCTTCAGCCGGTTCGGCACAGCTTGTCCGGCGCAGCTGCCGAGCGTGACCTTCGAGCGGTGACCGTCGCCGTTCAGTAGCTCGGCCGCGGCTACGCGTCGCGGCGTTTGAGCAGGTAAGACCCGGCTGCCAGGAGCAGGACCGTCCAGCCGCAAAACACCGCGAAGCCCTGCCACGGCGTCAGTAGCTGCCCGGCCTGCTGATGGTCGGTCGTGATGTAGCCGCCGGCCACCGTGGGGAACCAGGCGTGAATGTGCGCTCCCCAGCTGTAGGAGTCGAGCAGGCCCAGTAGCGGGGGGACCACGAGCACCAGGCCAATCACGATCGAAATGGCACCAGCGCTATGGCGGACGAGCGAGCCGATGGCGAGTGCGAACAGGCCGAGCACAGTCAGGTACAGGCCCGCGCCGATTATCGCCCTGGTCACGCCCGGCTGACTGAGCGAGACGGTGGCCAAAGGCCGCACCAGGGCCATGCCTATGAAGAACGAGCAGAACGAGACGATCTCCCCGATCACGAATATGAGCGCAGCGAAGACCACGCACTTGGCTGCCAGCACGGGAATCCGCTTCGGCACAGCGAGCAGCGAGGCACGGATGACGCCGGTGGAGTACTCGGTCGTCATCGTCAGCGCGCCGAGTACGCAGATCGCCAACTGGCCGAGTCCTAGCCCTGTGCCGAGGATGAATGAGACCGGGTCGGCCAGCAGGTCGGCCCCCCGCCGCGGACCATGACCGTTCTGCAGCTGATGCACGGTCAGCCAGGTGAACAGTGCCGTCAGGCCGAGTGTGGCGATGATGAAGATAATCAGCGACCAGACGGTGGACCGAACCGAGCGGATCTTGGTCCACTCGGCCAGCATCACGTGACCGAACCCGGCCGGACGGCCTGCTTGGGCCGAAGCCGACTCGAGCTGGCCGGAGGCCGCGGTAACACTCATCGGGCGTTCCCCTCGGTGGACTGGCCGGCTGGCTCGGGATTGAGGTGCCCGAACTCCAGGCTGTCGGCGGTGAGCTCAAGGAAGGCGTCCTCGAGCGTCGCGAGCTGGGGCGTGAGTTCGTGCAGGACGATCGACGCGTATGCCGCGAGTTCGCCTATCCGCGGTGCCGGGATGCCGGTAACCGTAAGCACCGGGGCGTGATCGCCCGGCTCGACCCCGTTCCCGTTGCCGTTCGCTGCCGGGATGGCCTTGCCGCCCTCTGCGACGATCAAGTCGGTCAGCCGGTCTGGTTCCGGCGTGCGGACGCGGACCGCCTGGCCCGACCCGCGGGCGATCACGTCCTCGGTCGCTGCCGCGACAATCAGCCTGCCGCGCCCGATCACGATCAGGTGATCGGCGGTGACGGCCATCTCGTTCATGAGGTGGCTTGACACCAGAACCGTCTTGCCCTGACTTGCGAGGCCCTTCATCAGGTTCCTGATCCACAGCACGCCCTCTGGATCGAGGCCGTTTACCGGTTCGTCCAGCAGCAGCACCTGCGGGTCGCCAAGCAGCGCGGCGGCGACGCCGAGCCGCTGTCCCATCCCGAGGGAGAAGCCGCCTGCCCGCCTGTTCGCGACGTCGCGCAGGCCGACCAGGTCGAGCATCTCGTCGACCCGGCTCGGCGGCAGGCCCTGGGTCTGGGCCAGGAAGAGCAGGTGGTTACGCGCACTTCGACTGCTATGTACAGATTTAGCCTCTAGCAGCGCTCCCACCGTCCGCAGCGGAGCGGCCAACTCGGCATACCGCTTGCCGTTGATGGTGGCAGAGCCGCCGTTCGGATGGTCTAGCCCCAGAATGAGGCGCATGGTCGTGGACTTACCGGCACCGTTCGGACCGAGGAACCCGGTCACCCTGCCGGGCTGAACCTGGAAGGACAGGCGATCGACGGCCACCTTGTCCCCGAAGCGCTTGCTAAGGTCAGTGACCTCGATCATAGGTTTCCTCATCCGGCAGCGCGGGGTTCGAGTCCTATCGCGTTGCCAAGGTACCAGAGCTCAGCCGGCGGATTCTGTTGCGTTTCGGACCGGATCCGTTCTCAGCCGTCCGGCGCGGAAACCGGTAAAGATCATGAAATCGGCCTGGTCGGTATCCGGCTTGGCGGTTACGTCCCGTACCCTGCAAGGAAGCTATGGCCGATAACAGTATGCCTCCGCCGCCGGGCGGCCCAGCATCGCCTCGCACCGCCGTCACGCGGCCTCGTCCAGGTCCAGGGCCAGGCCGCGCGTTGCTGGCTGTCGTCCTCATACTCGCCGGAAGTGCCGTCATCGGCATCGCGGGCGGGCTGGTCTGGGCGACCGTCGCGCCGCGCGTCCAGTACCAGATGTTCGCGCTGAAACCCGAGCCGACGGCGTACGCCACCAACCCGGAGACGAGTGCTTTCATTGCGGCCGACGGCTGGTACTGCTTGATCGCGCTGGTTGGCGGCGCGCTCATCGGGCTGCTGGCTTACTTGTTCGCCGTCCGGAGATTCGGCGCCCTGGCGATGGCGGGCGCGGTAGCCGGCTCGATTGCGGCGGCATTCATCGCCCAATGGCTGGGTCACCAGGCCTCCGGCGGGCCGGGATTCAACAAGCTGCTCGCGACGAGCAAGCCGGGAACCTACCTATACGCGCCTATTTCACTGGGCTCGCATGGAGCACTGGCCTTCTGGCCGCTTGCCGCCGCCGCCGTGGCGGGCGGGATCGAGCTGATCGTCGTGATGAGAGACCGGCGCCAGGTGCCGGCCAGCGCAGTGGCCATGCCGGGCATGGACTCGTTCAGCGCGCGGCCTTACCCCGCGCCTCGGCCGGATTCCGGTCAGCCCGGTGCTGTCGACCGGGCGTGGCGGCCGGATACTGGCCTGTCTGGCGGCGGTCCGCCTAGTTCTGGTTAGTTAGCGGCCGTCGCGTCCTGCCGCCAGGGCGGCACCGACGATGCCTGCATCGTTGAGCATCGCAGCTGGCACGATCTTCGCGTGCAGTCCGGTAAGGCGCGGAAGGAACTTGTCGGCTTTTTTGCTGACGCCCCCGCCGATGATGATCAGGTCGGGCGACAGCAGCGCCTCCATGTGGCTGAGATACTCATCCACCCGGCCCGCCCAGACTCCCCAGCTGAGATCGTGTTCTTCACGGGCGTGCTCGGAAGCTCTCTTCTCCGCCTCCTTCCCGCGGATCTGAATGTGACCGAACTCGGTATTGGGCACCAGGTTGCCATCGATGAACAACGCACTACCGATCCCGGTTCCGAGCGTGAGAAGCAGCACCGTGCCGCGAACGCCCTTGCCGGCGCCGAACGCCACCTCTGCGACGCCCGCCGCGTCGGCGTCGTTCAGAACGGTAACCGTCAGCTTGCTGGCAGCGCCGAATGCCTTGACGGCGTCGACGCCAATCCAGCCGTGATCCAGGTTGGCCGCCGTCCTGATGACGCCGCCCGCCACCACGCCGGGAAACGTGATGCCGGCGGGGCCGGTCCAGGAGAAGGCCGTCACTAGCTTCTGGACCACCTCGGTCACAGCCTCTGGAGTAGACGGCTGCGGAGTTTCGAACTTCTGCCGTTCGGCGATCAGCTCGCCGGTCGTCGTGTCAACAGGGGCCGCCTTGACGCCCGAGCCGCCAATGTCGACGCCAAGCACATGAGTCATGCTTGCCTCCGCGAATCTCCGGCCGGCGGCTTGCCGGGCGGGCGGGTTCTTTACCCCAGCCTAGGCCAGAGCTCGCGGTCGGGTCGTCAGGTGGACATACGTTCGCCGCGGAGGTTCGCGTAGCTTCCGTGCGGCACGGCAGCCTGGGCCAGCCCAGCCTGTCGGCCGGGTTCGGTGTCATGCCGCCGACCGTCGCCAGGGCTGCCCGCGATGTCTGGGGCGATGTCGGCTCCGGTGAGGTGGGCGCGCGCGATCCGGGTGCCGTCGAAGTGAGCGGCGTAATCGTCCTCATCAAGATCGTCGTCTTCCAGATCGGGGCTGCCGGTGCCGCCGTCTTCCCCGTCGGGGCCGCTGTCCTCACGACGGGTGACGCCATCCGCGCCGCTGCGGCCGCTGTCATTGTCGTCAGCTGCAGCGCTGGACGCCGCAGTCCTGGCTGGGTCGGCTCGAACGCGCCGTACCTGCTGCCGGTAGGCGTAGTCGGCGCGGATCAGCTCGCGCAACTCTGTGCTGGTGTGCGCGCGCAACTCGTCGGGCGAGCCGTGGAACGTGGCCGACCAGATGTCACCATCGAGGCCGATCGCGTAGGCCTCGTCCCAGTGCATTTGCAGATCCGCGAGTGCCGACGCATCGCTTTTGTCCACTGCCGCCTCCACTGTCTGCCCTGGCGGGCGGAACCCTCCGCGCCGTGGGGATACCAGAGCCGCATGGACTCAATCATAGCGCGCTATAGAGCGGCGTAGAGCA
>DATMMA010000010.1:0-7986 GCA_035570295.1 Streptosporangiaceae bacterium | reverse complement strand
TGCATCGCGGCGAAGCTGCCCGGCCATGGAATCAACGACACCGGCTTCTTGCAGCCCGCGAGGCCGATGTCGGCCATTGGCGGCTGACGCCACGCGGATCGCCTGCTGAGCACGCCCGCGGCAACCGGCGATAGGCCGGAGAGTGCGGGATAAGTCAGGCGCCGCCGGTGGGTCCTGGCGGTGCGGCCGCGGTCGGCCCGATCATCGCGATGAATCGCCGCGCGTCGGCCGACGCAGTCGCCCTCGGCAACGGGACGGCTAGCTGGCGCTCAGCCGGAGTCAAAGCCGCAGGCTGGATGGCAGCAGACCGGACGCGAGGCTGCCGCGGGGCTGTTCGAGGCGGAGGAGCCGGGCCGTGCGCTCTTATCGCGGCGCGCGGCGTCCCGGCCGCCAGGCCATGCGCTCGGGCCAGGCCAGCGGCAACTGCCCAGGCCCAGCGGCAACTACCCAGGCCCTATCCGGGCGGCCAGCCCTATTCCGACCGCCAGAAGCCGGCGCCGGGCTGGCAGAGCTGAGGCTCGCGGCTAGGCGCCCGGCCGGGTATAAGCAAGCACGGGCTTGCCAAGCGACAGTCAACGATATATCTTTGACGTATCGAAGAGCTACGGCGACAGTCAGAATGAGTCCGGCTGTACCGAGTCCGTAGCGCACATCTGCAAGGAGCAACAACGATGCGATACGACGAAGAGCGCGGCGGGCGCCGCGGTCCTGGCCGGTGGGAGCCCGCCGACGATGGCGAAGGGCGCCGCTGGCACGGTGACGACGAGAGGCACGGCGGGCGCGGGCGAGCCCGCGGCCGTGCGCGCGAACACTTTGGCGGGCCGTTCGGCGGACCGGGGTTCGGGCCTGGCTTCGGCGGACCGGGTTTCGCCGGCGGGCCGGAGGGATTCGGGCCGCACTGGCGGGAGCCGCGCGGCATGCGGGGGCCGCGTGCGAGGCGCGGCGACGTTCGCGCTGCGGCACTGGCACTGCTGGCCGAGCAGCCGATGAATGGCTACCAGATCATCCAGGAGATCGGCGAGCGCAGCGGGGGAGTCTGGCGGCCAAGCCCCGGCTCGATCTACCCGGCGCTGCAGCAGCTTGAGGATGAGGGCCTGATCAGGGCCGAGGCCGGCGAAGGCGGCCGCCGTGCGTACCAGCTGACCGACGAGGGCCGCACCTACGCGGCTGCCCACACCGCGGAACTGACTGCCCCGTGGGACGTCGTGGCCGGCAGTGCAGGCGGCGCAGCGATTGAGATGCGCAGGCTCATCGGGCAGGTCGCGATGGCGGCCTTCCAGGTGATCAGCGCTGGCACCGAGGCGCAGGCCGGCCAGGCGAGGCAGGTGCTGACCGACGCTCGCAAGTCCCTGTACCGGATCCTGGCGGCCGACGAGGAGGAGGGCGCCGCCAGCCCCGGTGATGGCGAGTAACGCCGTTCCGCTGACAATCGGCCACGCGGTTACTCTCGTAGCTGGCCATTCCAAAAGGACCGACGACTAATGCCCCCGGAGGCAGCAGCGATGGCAGCGCAGGCCGGCGTCAAGCCGGGCGCGGAGCAGGTCAGCAATGGCGCCGGGCCGGAGACCGTGATTTCGGTCTCCGGCCTGGTCAAGCAATATGGCGAAGTGGAAGCGGTGCGAGGCATCGATTTCACCGTCGCGCGCGGCGAGACCTTCGGCTTCCTCGGCCCGAACGGGGCCGGCAAGTCGACGACGATCAAGATCTTGTGCACGCTGGCGAACGCCACATCGGGCACGGCGCTAGTGGCCGGCCACAACTCCGCCACTGAGCGCGACGCGGTGCGGCGCAACATCGGCCTGGTGTTCCAGGACACGACGCTGGACAGCTACCTGACCGCCGAGCAGAACCTCCGGTTCCACGCGGAGCTCTATGGCGTGCCGAAGGCTGCGGTCATGCCCCGGATGCGCCAGGTCATGGACATGGTCGGGCTCTGGGACCGCAAGGACAGCCTGGTCAGCACCTACTCGGGCGGTATGCAGCGGCGGCTCGAGATAGCCCGGGGTCTCCTGCACGCTCCGCACGTGCTGTTCCTGGACGAGCCGACGGTCGGGCTAGACCCGCAAACCAGATCCTCGATCTGGACCTACATCAACGACCTGAAATCGCGCGAGGACATCACCATCTTCCTCACTACGCACTACATGGACGAGGCGGAGCACTGCGACCGGATCGCGATCATCGACCACGGCAAGATCGTGGCGATCGACACGCCGGAAGCGCTGAAGGCCAGCGTCGGCAAGGACCGGGTCCAGATCCATACCGCGGACGACCAGGCGGCGATCGCTGAACTCGCAGCCACATTCGGGATCGAGGCGGCCATGCACGAAGGCGCCGTCACCTTCTCGGTGGCGTCCGGCGAGCAGTTCGTGCCACGGCTGTTCAGCGAGTCGAGCATTCCTATCCGGTCGGTCAGCGTGTCCAGGCCATCGCTGGATGACGTCTTCATGTCCTACACCGGAACCACCATCCGCGATGCCGAGGGCGGAGCGGGCAACGAGTTCATGCGCAACATGCACAGGCTGCGGTCGGGAGGCAGGCGGTAACGATGGCTACGCAGACAACCGACCCGGTGGGGGTTACCAGCGCGGGTGCCGTTGTTGACCGGATCAGGGTTTCCGTGCCCGACCGGGGCCTGCGGCACGACGTACGCGCGGTCAGCATCGTCTGGCGGCGCGAACTTATCAGATTCCGCACCGACCGGCTGCGGGCCATTACCGCACTGGTGCAGCCGTTCCTGTTCCTGTTCATCCTCGGCACCGGACTGTCCAATCTGGCCGGCGGCAGCCTCCCGCAGTCCAGCACGTTCGACTTCAAGACCTTCATCTATCCGGGCGTGCTGGCGATGTCCGTGCTGTTCACCGCGATCTTCTCGGCTGGGTCGATCGTCTGGGACCGGGAGTTCGGCTTCCTGCGGGAGATCCTGGTCGCTCCGGTCAGCCGCGGCGCCATCGTCGTGGGCAAGTGCCTGGGCGGCGCGACCATCGCCACCTTCCAGGGCGTGATCTTCCTGTGCCTGGCCTGGTTCGCGCATGTTCCGTATAACCCCGTGCTGATCATCAGCCTGATCGGAATGCTCCTGCTGCTGTCGTTCACGCTGACCGCATTCGGGGTGATGATGGCGGCCAGGATCAGGCAGTTCCAGGCCTTCATGGCGCTGACCCAGATGCTCGTCATGCCGCTGTTCTTCCTGTCCGGGGCGCTATACCCGCTGACGGGGCTGCCGGCCTGGCTGACAGTTCTCACCAGGCTCGACCCGCTGACCTACGTGGTCGGCCCGATGCGGCACCTGGTCTTCAGCCACCTGAACGTCTCACCGCAGATCTCGGCCATCCTGAACACCCACCTCGCTCCTGACATCACCTGGGCTGGCTGGGCGGTGCCGCTGTGGCTATCGCTCGGCATCGTCGCGGTAATGGGTCTGGTGATGACGTCCGTGGCCATCGCCGAGTTCAGCAAGACCGAATAGCTTCCGCAAACGGGCCCCCGAACATAGAGCGACTCTCGGTTTTTGAAGCACTGCGAGCCGCTGGGGAAGGGGGCCGAAGGTCCCCGAACATAGAGCGACTCTCGGTTTTTGAAGCACTGCGAGCCGCTGGGGAAGGGGGGCGAAGGCCCCCGAACATAGAGCGACGCCGGGTGGCTACGGGGGCAAACCACCCGGCGTCGCATTCATCGGCGCTCCGACGGGGGCCCGGAACGCCGGCAATTGGTGCCCCAGCGGGGGACCAGAGCACCGGTAAGAATGTTACACCGAAGATGCCCCTAGTGCGTCAAGACCGGATTACGAGGTAATCTCGCCATCCCGGCGGATCGTCCGCGCGCTTTACCCATATTTGGGAACTGTTTGACTAACTGATCAGGCGAAATGCCAGGGCGCGCCGGGAGTGCCGGATTTAGAGCGGTTCGCGGCTAGTGTCCGGGAGGCGGCACGTTCTCGCTGCCCGGTCGCGTCGGCGGCCGGTAGATCGCCGGGGAGTTGGGCTCGTACTGCCGGAAGGTCCTGTTCGCCGTCGGCTCGCGTCCACCGTTGGCCATCACCACGGCGAAGTACGGGATTACTAGCGCGCCGACGGCGGGGATGGCGGTCAGCCAGCCGAGGTGGTTGATGAACATCAGGATCGCGGCGATAAAGCAGACCGTCCTGATACCCATCATGATCAGGTAGCGGCGCTCGCGGTGCGCGATATCCGCGGACAAGCCCGGACGTGCCTCCGTGACCAGCTGTGCCTGCTCACGACGCCCTCGGGTTGCCTTCACGTCTCCACGTTATTCCGATGTCAAGCCCGCCGCCAGAGAGGGTACTACCTGGTGTCCTTGCCGTGATCAGTGCGGTCGGCCGGCAATTTGACCGGGATGGCCCGCGGGTCAGCAGCGCGCCTTCCGGGCGAACTTCCCGAAGTCAAGTACCGTGCCCCTCATGAGTGACTCGCCGCTGTCCGCCCAGGACATTCGTGCCGCCGCAGAGGTGCATCGCGAGCTGGGTCCGGACTATGGCGATGCCGTCGTTCAGTCCTTTCTGGCCAAGATCGATAAGCACATCGAGGAGCGGGTTGAGCAGCGGCTCGCGAGCGTGACCAGGCCGGCCCGGCGTCCCATCGACCCTGTCCGGCTGGGCAAGTACCGGACGGCCCTGGCCGGGGCGGCCATCGGCGCGGTCGTGGCCGGCGCGCCGCTGAGTTTCGCGGCGTGGTGGGTGCTCAAGGATGCGGGCGGCAATCCAGCGCCGCTGGTCGTGATCTGGGTAGTACTACTGGCTGTCTACGGGCTGGCCGCCTTCCGGCTGCGGCGGCGCTAACCCGGAGCCGTCGAGAACTCTGGCCGCGGCCGTAGCACCCGGAGGACAGCAGCATGACTGACCGCACGTACCGCGTCACCGAGATCGTCGGAACCTCACCGGAGGGCATCGAGCCGGCGATCCAAGGGGCGCTTCACCGAGCTGCTCAGACACTCCGGCACCTTGACTGGTTCGAGGTGACCCAGGTCCGCGGCCAGATCGTCGACGGCGAGGTGGCGCACTATCAGGTCGGCCTCAAGGTCGGATTCCGCCTCGAGGACACCTGACGGGCCCTGCCTGCGTGGACCGGGGGATGCAGGCACGCGAGAGCGCGGCCAAGGCCCGGTGATCTTGAATGGATGTGGATCTACTGCTGCTATAGCCGCAGTAGATCCACATTCACCTGCAGCGAACAGCCTGGGCAGGCAGCAAGGTGGGCGCAAAATCCACGTCCACGCCCGCGAGAGAGTCGCTGGGCGCGGCCCCGGATCAGCTAACCGGCTGCGAAACCCTCAGCTGGCCTGGCTGACCGACGACATGTTGAAGCCATCAACGCGGACTGGGGGCATGGCCGCGCGGGTGAAGTAGTCACTCCACTCGCGCGGCAGCGTCGGAACGGTGCTGCCGACCTCGGTGATCCGGCTGAGCATGCTGACCGGGCTCTCGTTGAACCGGAAGTTATTCACCGCGCCAGTCACCTCGCCATTCTCGACGAGGTACACGCCGTCCCTGGTCAGCCCCGTCAGCAGGAGCGTCTGAGGGTCGACCTCGCGGATGTACCAGAGGCAGGTGAGCAGCAGGCCCCGGCTGGTGCGGCTGACCAGGTCGGCGATCGAGCCAGTCGCACGGGGGGCAACCATGATGAGGTTGTCGATCGCGGGAGTTGCCGGCAGTCCTGACAGTTCTGCCGTGTGACGTGTCTGCGTCAGGGCGGCGAGCCGCCCGTCGGCGATCCAGTCGGTGCGCCCACGCGAGAGCCCGTTGTCGAATACGGAGGAATCCCGGCTGGACGCATGCGCGATCACGAACGGCGCGCATCGCAAGCCAGGCGCCAGCGGGTCGCTACGCAACGCTAGCGGCAGGCTGGCTAGCTGCTCGCCCACTCTGGTGCCGCCGCCTGGCTTGCTGAACACCGTGCGGCCGTCCAGCGCGTCCTTGGCGCCGGCTGACCAGTACATGTAGATCATCAGGTCAGCCAATGCGGTCGGCGGCAGCAACGTCTCGTACCGGCCAGCCGGCAGTTCGAGCGACCGGGCTGCCCAGCCGAGGCGTTCGGCCAGGCTTGCCTCGAGCCCGGCGACGTCGACGTCGCTGAAGTCCGCGGTCCCGAGGCCGGCCCAGGCCGACCTGGCCAGGTCCGCGGACTTGGCGTTGAGCTCGAGCCGCCCGGTCGGCTGGTCGTGGCGTAGCCGCAGGCCGCTGGACGTACCGACGTAGCTAGAGGTCAGCTGGTGCTCGGCGAACCCGTACAGCGTCCGGCCGCCTCCAGCCGCAACATCGAACGCGCCGCCGAGATCGCGGGCGAAGTCTGCGAACACGCCGATCTCGGTGGCGGTCCGCGGCGAGTCCCAGGCCGCGCCCGCATGCCCCGCCGCCTCCGCCGTGAGCAGCGGCTGCGCGTCCTCGGCGGGCGAGGCGTCCGCGGCCGCGCGCTCCGCCTCGGCGACGAGGTCGGCGATCTGGTCATCGCGCACGCCCGCCCTGGACACGACCCCCGCCCGAGCCTTGTCACCACTACGGCTGATCGCGATCACGGTGAGCTGCCTTGACCGTGACACCCCGTTCGTGGTCAGCGAGTTACCCGCCCAGCGCAAGTTGGCCGACGAACTCTCGTCCGCGATGACGACGCAGTCATCGCATTTCGCGACCGCGAGCGCCCGCTCGACAGCATCCTGAGGCGACGGTGCTGACGTCGGCGGTGCTGACGTCGGCTGGGCCGAGGTCGGCTGGCCTGCCCGGAACTGGCTGCTCATGCGCCGGCCTCCTCGACCGTGTTGAGAATCCTGATGCCGCGCATGACAACCGACGGGGAGCCGTGGCTCACCGGTGCCACCTGGCCAGGCTGGCCCTTGCCGCAGTTGAAGGCGCCGCCGAGCACGTAGGTTTGTGGTCCGCCGACGGCTTCCATGGCGTTCCAGAAATCCGTGGTCGTCGCCTGGTAGGCCACGTCCCGGAGCTGGCCCGCCAGCTGGCCGTTCTTGATCCGGAAGAACCGCTGCCCGGTGAACTGGAAGTTGTACCGCTGCATGTCAATCGACCAGCTCTTGTCGCCGACGATGTAGATGCCGTCGGTGACGCCGGCGATCAGTTCGCTGGTGGACGGGCCATTGGCGGCCGGCTGCAGGGACACGTTGGCCATCCGCTGGATCGGCATGTGACCGGGCGAGTCGGCGAACGCGCAGCCATTGGACCGGCCGAGCCCGGTCAGCCTGGCGATCCGCCGGTCCAGCTGATAACCGGCCAGCACGCCGCCGGCGATCAGGTCCCACGACTGGCCGGCCACTCCCTCGTCGTCGTAGCCGATCGTGGCCAGGCCGTGCTCCGCCGTGCGATCGCCGGTGACATGCATGACCGGCGAGCCATACTGCAGGACGCCGAGCTTGTCGAAGGTAGCGAACGACGTACCCGCGTAAGCGGCCTCGTAGCCGAGCGCCCGGTCCAGCTCGGTCGCGTGCCCGATCGACTCATGAATGGTGAGGAACAGGTTCGACGGGTCGATCACCAGGTCGTACCGGCCAGCCTGGACCGACGGCGCGGCCAGCTTTGCGGCCAGCAGCTCGGGCATCTCGGCCAGTTCGGCATCGAAATCCCAGCCGGTGCCGGTCAGGTACTCATAGCCCCGTCCGACGGGCGGCGCCAGCGTCCGCATGGTTTCGAAGCGCCCGTCGGCACCCACTGCCACGGCAGTCAGTGCGGGATGCACGCGGACCCGCTGCTGCAGTGCGGTGGTAGCGCCGTCGGTGTAGAACTTGCACTCCTTCACCTGCAGCAGCGAGGCGTCGACGTGGCTGACCCCGCCGGCCGCGAGCAGGCGAGCGCTCCACACGCCAAGCAGGGCGATCTTGTCGGCAACGCTGACCGCGAACGGGTCGATCTGGTAGGCCGACACCCACGTCACCTCGCCATGCGCGGGCTCGTCGGCGAGCTCGATCGGCTCGGAGTTAATGGCGGCGGCCACCCTGGCCACGTCGACTGCCTCCTTGGCAGCG
>DATMMA010000009.1:0-6346 GCA_035570295.1 Streptosporangiaceae bacterium | reverse complement strand
CGAAGGTTGCAGGACTCTGCGCCCTGCTATCAGGACTGACGCCGCAGGAAGGCGCCGTCATTGTCCGCCCGGCGCTGACCAGCCTGCTCCGGTGATTCTGCACGTGAAGCTTGCTGGTCACATCAGAGCCGGCCATATTGTCGTGCGGCTGCCGCGCCGGACGTTCGGGCAGTGGGTGCGCCGTGAGCCGCGGCCTATCGAGCATCGGCCGACTGAGGCCTGACGCGCTACTAGCCTTCCAGCGCGCGGCGCATCGGGCGGAACTTGGTCTCTGTTTCGGCAAGTTCCGATTCCGGCTGGGATCCTGCCACGATGCCGCCGCCGGCGAACAGCCTGGCCCGCTTGCCCGCAATCTCGCCGCACCGCAGCGCGATGGCCCACTCTCCGCTGCCGCGCGCGTCGACCCAGCCGACCGGGCCCGAATACCGGCCCCGGTCCATGCCTTCCAGTTCCCGGATCAGTTCCATCGCTGCCTCGGTCGGAGTCCCGCAGATCGCCGCGGTGGGGTGCAGCGAGGCCGCCAGCGCGAGAGCGGAGGCATCCCTCGCCAGCACTCCGGACACCGACGTGGCCAGGTGCTGGTAATCGGCCATCTGGAGCAGGAACGGGGCCGGATCCACCCGCAGTTCGGCGCACAGCGGCTCAAGCAGCTCGCGGACCGAATCCACTGAATAGCGATGCTCCTCGGCGTTCTTGGCCGACGCCAGCAGCGCACTGCTCAGCGCCTCGTCGTCAGCCTTGCTGCCGCCGCGCGCCATGGTGCCCGCCAGCACCAAGGAGTGCACCTCGCGGCCCTCCCGGCGAATGAGCAGCTCAGGAGTGGCGCCGACGAGGCCAGCGCAGGCGAATGTGTAGCAGCCGGGGGAGCGCGCAGCGAGCCGGTCAAGCAGGACCCGGATGTCGATCGCGGCGGAGGCGTGTGCCTGCAGGTCGCGGGCGAGCACGACCTTGCGGAGCTCGCCGGCCTTGATCCTGGCAACAGCCGCCGAAACGACCTGCTCCCATTCAGGCGCGGTGAGGCTGCCGTCACTCCAGCGCACCTCTGCCGGGTTTGTCCTGGCGGTGACAGCCACCGGGGGCGCAGCGCCGCCCGCGGTGATGGTGGTCTGCCAGCTCACGCCGGACCGGCGGCCGATGACGACGGCCGGCACGATAAGTACCGAGCCGTCAGAGGCCGGGTCGAAGGTAAAACTGCCGAAGGCCACCGGCCCGGTTCCCGGTACCTGCACCTCGTCGTTTACCGTGGCCGCGTCGAAGAGCTCGGCCAGCCATTTCTCCCCGGTCGCGAAACGGTCCACTCCCGCCGGGATGGTCAACCGTGCCGCCTCGCCCCAGCCAACCAGGCCGTCGCCCTGGTGGATCCAGGCCGAGGCCGCCGGGTCCGGCAGCCGGGACAGCAGATCACCCGGGTCGGTGATGCTTACTGTCTTAACAGTCAAGCCGTCTGGCACGGGCCGTTCCCGGCTGTTGCGCTGTGCTTCCACGGCAGTCCACTTTACGTGCGGCACCCGGCCACCCTTGCCGTGGGACCGGCCGCAGCGCAGCAGGCCGCAGCCCAGGGCGGGGCAAGGCGGCCTGCCGCCAACGTGCTCTGCCGTTGTCGCGTAACACGGCACCCGCGAGCAAGAACCCAAGCCATGCCAGCAGCACACCGACGACGAGACTGCCGATGACATTCAGCCCGGCCTCGCTGATCGCGCCATCTTCCAGCAAGCGCAGCGTCTCGTAACCAAAAGTGGAGAAGGTCGTCAGCCCGCCGCAGAAGCCAGTGCCGAGCAGCCCGAACACGGCTGGTGCCAGGCCCAGGTGGCGTGTTGCGCCGAGCAGGAAGCCGAGCAGCGCCGACCCCGCCATGTTGACCGTGAAGGTTCCCCACGGGAACACCGAGTCGTGCCTCGCCTGGATGAGCCGGTCGGCCAGGTACCGGGCCGGCGCGCCGATCATCCCGCCAGCCAGCACTGCGAGGATGATCACGACGTTGTGCCGCCCGCGGCATCGCTGCCCTCTGGCGGCGGGCCGCCGGCGTACGTGTGCACCTGCACGTCGTCGACGATGACCAGGCCACCGGTGACGAGTTCAGCCACCTCGTCCAGGAACGCCTCGGTCCGCTCGGCGGTGTCGACAATGATGATCGCAAGCGGCAGGTCCTCGCTCAGCGACAGCAGCCGGCTGGTATGGATCCTGGAGGCCGCGCCAAACCCCTCGATGCCGCGGAAGACGCTGGCGCCAGCGAGTCCGCGCAGGTGCGCCCGGTGCACTATCTCGGCGTACAGCGGCTTGTGGCGATACCGGTCGGACTCGCCGATGAAGATCGTGATTCGCCTGGCAGCGCCTTGCAGCCTCATCGGGCCAGTCTCGGTTGCGACAGTCTCGGTTGCGACAGCCTCATTCGGCACCTCGCTCGCGCCGCTCGGTGATCCATGCGGGCAGCCGGGCCGCGGTCCTGGCGGCCTTCATCCCGCACCATACCGCCACCAGCGCGGCCAGGATGCTGGTCAGTGCGTAGGCGTCGGCGAGCGCCTCGGCATGACCGGTCAGCAGCGTCATCACGCCGCCCGCATAGGTCGAGAACGTCGTATAGCCGCCGATCAGCCCGACGGCCAGGAGCGGGCGCAGGAACCGCCGGGGTGGCCAGACCTCGAGCAGGTAGACCATGAGCAACCCGAGGCAGAAACAGCCGGAGACGTTCACGGCAAAGATCGCCCACGGGAAGCCGTGACCGGCTGGGAAGGCCGCCGATAGCAGGTACCGCGCCACACTACCGATGCCGCCGCCAACCGCTATTGCCGCAAGGTCAGCCGCGCCAGGCCCGGATGCGTGATGCGGCTGCCGGATCGGCGACTTGCTCTTGAGCATCGAATCGGGATCCGGCAACAGTCTCCTCAGTCACGTCTCCGCGAGCGTCCCGTGCGCCGCAACTGGGCGGCGACTGACGATCTGCTGTGAAAAGAGTAGACAGCCGTGCAGCCTGGCGCAGAACCGCATCCGGCGTGCTACTGTGCAATGAATCCGACTGAATCGATGGGATTAATAGGATGACTATTCAGACGGCAAGCCAGGTCAGCACACCCGCGCGCAGCATGCGGCGGGCAGGGCCAGGCTCCGAGGGGGAGCATGGCACCGGCCGCCCCGGCGCAGTGAGGCTCAGCCAGGACACGCTCAGCCAGGACACGCTCAGCCCTGAGACGATCAGCCCCGGCGGGCTCAGCCACGGCGCGCTTAGCCCGGCCATGCTTGGCCAGCTCGTTCGCGAGATCGCTACCGAGCAGAGCTGGCGGTCGATTGTGCGCTTCTCCGCTGAGCGGCGCTGGTACCGTCGTCTCGTGCTCGCTGACGACCACGAGATCTGGCTGCTGAGCTGGCTGCCCGGTCAGCACACCGGCTTCCACGACCACGGGGAGGCACGCGGCGCGTTCGCCGTAGCCCAGGGCGAGTTGCGGGAGACGCTGGCGCAACCCGGCAGGAATCGCGTGCGGAACCGGTGCGCCTCGGCCGGCTCGGTAACCACGTTCGGCGCCCGGCACCTGCACGACGTCAGCAATACTGCGACCGTCCCCGCGATCAGCGTGCACGCGTACTCGCCGCCGCTGACAGCGATGCGCCGGTATGAGATGACCGCAGCCGGCCTCACGCTGGTAGGCACTGACCGTGCGGAGCTCGGCTGGTGAGCCGGCCACCCGGAGCGCTGACCATCGATAGTGTCCTGGCTGCTGCCCGGTCGCGGCTGACCAGGCTAGGCCCGGAGGCAGCACAGCGCGCCGTGCACTCAGGCGCGCTGCTGGTCGATATCAGGCCGCAGGCGCAGCGCGAGGCCGAAGGCGAGATCCCCGGCGCAACCATCATCGAGCGGAACGTGCTCGAATGGCGCTTCGACCCGGCCTCCACGGCCCGCCTGCCAGTCGCGAGCTACGACCTGCAGGTCATCATCTTCTGCTCGGAGGGCTACACCTCGAGCCTGGCCGCCGCCAGCTTGCTCGACCTCGGCGTGCGCCGCGCTACCGATCTCGAGGGCGGGTTCCGCGCCTGGCAGGCCGCCGGGCTGCCAGTCACGCGGGCCGCTAGCACCGCGGGGACCAGCGCCACTCACATCAGCGACAGCTGAACCGGCCCTGATCTCTCCGGATCCCGCGGACCGGCCTGCCCTGCCCGCCCGCTCGCGGTCTTCGTGCCCCGGATGACACTCACAGCGGGAACGCGCCGTGCCCCGGCTGGTGTCGTCCGTCCCACGCCGTATTTGCGGGCAAGTTCTGCCACCTGCTCGGCGATCTGCCCCTGGTAGCTCGCCGGGGCATACGCACGGCTTCCGTACAGGTCACGGTAGGCATCCACGAGCTCCGGGTGATTGGCACCCAGCCAGCGCAGGAACCACTCCCTGGCGCCGGGCCGCAGGTGCAGCACGATCGGGGTCACGTGGGCGGCTCCGGCGTTCGCGATCTTGCGCACCGCCTCGTCGAGCTGACCGGGGGAGTCCGACAGGAACGGGACGACGGGCCCCATCAGCACCCCGCACCGCAGACCTCGCTCGCTGAGCGCCGCGCACGCCGCCAGCCGCCGGTCCGGGCTTGGCGTCCCTGGCTCGATAGATCGAGAAAGAGATTTATCGACAATCCCAACGGAGACGTTGAGTCCGACCTCGGTCACTGACGCGGCCGTGGCGAGCAGGTCGATGTCCCGAAGTATCAGCGTGCCCTTGGTAAGGATCGAGAACGGGTTCGCAGCCTCGGTCAGCGCGGTGATGATGCCGGGCATCAGCCGGTACCGGCCTTCGGCACGCTGGTAGCAGTCGACGTTGGTGCCCATCGCGATGTGCTCGCCGGTCCAGCGCGCCGACTTCAGCTCCCGCCGCACGAGTTCCACTGCGTTGACCTTGACCACGATCTGGGTGTCGAAGTCGTGCCCGGAGTCCAGGTCAAGATAGGTATGCGTGTTGCGGGCGAAGCAGTACACGCAAGCGTGACTGCAGCCGCGGTACGGGTTGATCGTCCACCGGAATGGCATCCGCGACGCCTCAGGAACCTTGCTGATCAGGCTGCGGGCGTGTACCTCGTGGAAGGTGATACCGCGGAAGCCCGGTGTGTCGAAGGTCCGCGTGACGACGGTGTCCCGGCTGAACAGCGCCTGCTGTCCCCCGGTGCCTGCCAACTGAGCGCCAGCAGCACGAGCACTGCTGCCGACGGTCCCGTCGGTGTTAGCCGTGGCGGTGTTAGCCGTCGCTGTGCCAGCTGTGGCTGGCGCCTCGGCATCCGCAGCACTGGCATGGACTGCAGGCGCGGGCGAGTCGTCAGCGATCCTGAGCGAGTCCCAGCGCATGAGGGCGAGCATAGAACAATTTTTCGACTCGATCAAATATGTTTTCGAGTGCATGGCCAGACCAGGGCATTACGGCTCGCCCGGCGAGGCTCGCTCCGTCTGCGGCCAGAGATCGGCATGACCGTAAGCTGACTTCCTCTTGCCCACCGCAAAGGCCTGGTAAAGAATCTGATGAAGGGGCTGGCTAGCAATAGCAGCCCGCGGCATAGCAATGTCGGCCGGAGGTGGCGCTGTGGCCTTGTCGATGGAAGAGCAGCGCATGCTTGACGAGATGGAGCGGCAGCTAGCCATTGACGACCCGAGGCTAGCCTCGCGCTTCAATACCTTCGGCCAGCAGCGGATATCCGGAGCCTTTGCGTCCCAGCGGGTCAAGACCATCATGGGGTTGCTGGCGCTGGCGCTCATCGCCGCGGTCACGGTCATGATGTTCGTGCTGAGCCCGTACGGCGCCCATCACGGGACAACCCCGCACACGCCGCCTGTGACGAAATCTCACGTGCCTAATCACGGCACCGGCACGTAGCTCCGCCCGGCAGTCAGCCGGCTGCCTCAGGACTCCCGCCACAGCTGGAGCAAGTACTGTTCCATGCCTTCGAGCTGCTTACGGGCTTGCTGGAAGTCGTCACTCAGCGGGTCAGCGAATTGCTGGTAGAGCTCGCCATAGCTCTTTACCGCGGCCGCCCTGTTCCTGGTGTAGATCCGCACCCCGTAATCGCCGACCCCGCCGGACAGCCGGAGCGCGTCGACTGCCCGGAAGCCCGTAGACCCGGTGTCGATGCTCAACTGACCGCGCAAGTACAGGACGCACTTGGCCTCGTCCTCATAGCCGTCGCTGAACGGTGGCGGCGCGTCGTCCCACTCCTCGATTGTGAGCTGCACGCCCAGATGTTCCTGCGCGCAGGTCACGATGAGCTGGTCGCGGCCAGTGCTGATGAGCGAGTCGAGGGACAGCACCGGCCCGCCAGGGGCGTCGAGGTCGGCGACCGGGTCATGGACCCGGAACATCAGCCGCTCGGGGAAGACCGGAATCTCCAGC
>DATMMA010000008.1:0-7942 GCA_035570295.1 Streptosporangiaceae bacterium | reverse complement strand
GCCGGCCGCGTGTCTGAGCTGGTGAACCGGGCCTGACAAAGCGGACGATCAGCGCGGGTCAGAAGCGACTCCCCCACGTCGTTCCCCCCGCGCGCCACTCTTCACCCCGGAACGCGAGTCGAGAACCGGCCATAACACCACATAAGCCCGAAGTTGAGCGCTGGCCCGAGTGAAAAGACGTGCCAGCGAGCAGATACCGGACTCGCATTCCCCTTATTTCGGCAAACTGCCGCCTGCAGGCCGGGCGGATGGCATGAAGGGACCGGACCAGTGAGTCAGGGCGGAACCAGCGGCCGCAACTCAGCCGGTGGTGCGGTCTGACCCAGCGCGTCACCGCGCGAGCCAGCGGCCGCAACTCAGCCGGTGCGGTCGGACCCAGCACGTCACCGCGCGAGCCAGCGGCGGCGGCAACTAAGCCCGACGGGTCATACCGGTGCGTCACAGTCGCCGTGCATAGCAATTACGGACCGTGACCGATTCGAGATCATTGCTGTCTGTGATATCGCTCACAAGATAACTGTTTAATAACCTATTTCCGGCACTCGCCAGGGCTTGCCGAGGTCGTTTGCGACCCGGAAACCGTTACGCTGCCGGCGTTTCCGTGCCTCCGGTCCTGGTTGACGACGGAAACGCCACAGCCGGGTGAGGATGCGGCAGCCCGCGTAACTTCAACCGGTTTTTGGCAATCGGCTTGACCGTACGCCCTGACCGGCCTACCGTCACTCACCGTAACCGTTACTTTTAGCTACTACAGGCCAGGGGGCCGTAACTATGGCATCTGATTACGCCAAGACCCTCGGCGCGCGGCTGCGCGCCATCCGGACTCAGCAGGGTCTTTCGTTGCACGGCGTTGAGGAGAAGTCCAGGGGCCGGTGGAAGGCCGTCGTGGTTGGCTCATATGAGCGCGGCGACCGGTCGGTGACGGTTCAGAAGCTGGCCGAGCTCGCCGACTTCTACGGCGTGCCGGTGTCGGAGCTGCTGCCGGGCGACGTTCTGCCGACGCTGATTGCGCCAGCGCCGAAGCTTGTCATTGATCTGGAGCGGATGGCGACGCTGCCAAAAGACAAGGCCGGGCCGCTGTCGCGATATGTTGCCACGATCCAGAGCCAGCGCGGAGACTACAACGGCCGCGTGCTGTCGATCCGCCAGGAGGATCTTCGCTCGCTGGCCGTCATCTACGACAAGACCCCGGCCGACCTCACTGAAGAACTCATCAGCTGGGGAATCCTCGACTCCGACGCCCGAGGGGCGCTCGACACTTTCTGAGGCCTGCCCGACCGGCCGTCAGCTGCCCGCGCGGCCGTCAACCGTCGTCTGTTCCGATCTGGTGGGGCCTGCTCGGCGCTCAGCAAGGTTCCGGTGACCCGGCGCCGAGGCTGTCGCACATCGGACTGCCGGGCAGTCATAACGCCACCGCCCGCGGTGCTTCCTCGATCGATGTTGATCCTGCGGCCTATCTCGCCCCCAGGATTCACATCGATCAAGGAAGCACGAGTCTGCGCGCCCGCACACATGGTCAACTTGTACTCACCCGGCCGGCTGTAGCGGCAGCAACGGCTGCTGGGCAGGGATGCCGAGCGCACCCTCGGCCAGCGCCACGAAGGTTCCGGCATCTCGCAGCAGCTCATCTGCCTCGCGAGGAGACACTGCGCGCGGCAGGCCAGCCTCCGCTGCGGCCCGCTTAGCGGCCCCGGCAGCAAAGAACGCCGACCACTCCCGGAGCGCGGGCTCGACCTTGGGCAGTAGCTCCCACACGCTCTGCGGCCGCTTGCGCCGGCCCGCTGGTGGTTCTGCCCTCGCAGCTACCACAGCGGCCGCCGCTCGCAACGCGGCCAGGTGTGCGGAGACGTAGCGAGCGGCAGCAGTCCGCTCGTCCTCGGCGGCCGCAAGGCCGTGCCTGGCAGACTCCATCAGCGCCAGGGCGGACGGAGCCACCCGGCACGGCTGTCCCTGCCGAACCGGCCTCACCGTAGCGATCGCGCTCATCGCAACTCCTTCTCAGCGGTGTCCGGCCGGGCGGGGCGCTTCCCCACACCACGCCCGGCCGGACAAGCAACCGAGGGGGCCCGGCTGCACACTCGCACAGCAGCAATTCGAACACACATTCGCTGCAGTGTCTAGCTGTTGTATCTGCGTTCGAAGTTACATCGAGGGTCTGACAAAACTGCGGCTCCTAGCGGGACAGCGCATCTGACGCGCACGTAGCCTGCCGCTGCCCCCCGCCGCCGCGGCCGGGCAAGCTCAGTTTCGACCCGGCCGCCCGAGGGCCGACCCGGCCACGCAACCATTACGGCCAGCTACGCTTGGCTCGTGTCGGAAGCGGCGGACATCCTCGAACTGAACCGGGCCGATTTCTTGAGCACCGTCAGCGAGTTCCTGGACATCTACGCCGCCGCAATGGGTGCCGAGCCGGGCGAACTGCCGACCAGGTACGCGATCATGGAACGGCACGCACGCAACCCGGGCTTCCGCGCTCTCGCGGTCAGCAGCGGGGACCCGGCTCACATCGTCGCCTTTACCTACGGCTTCCACGGTGTGGGCGGACAGTGGTGGCACGACGTCGTGCGCGCGGCAATCGCCGCTGGCTCTGGCACGGCAGTCGCGTCAGAGTGGCTCGATTCCGTCATGGAGATCGCCGAGGTCCACGTGCACCCCGAATTCCAGGCCCGTGGCATCGGGCGCCAGATGGTGCTGGCGCTGACCGCAGGCCGTAGCGAGCAGACCGCCGTGCTCTCTACCCGTGATGCGCAGACCCCTGCCCGCAAGCTCTATTACAGCCTCGGGTTCGCGGACCTGCTAACCGATTTCCTGTTCCCCGGCGGCGGCCCGGCCTACGCCGTCATGGGTGCCGCGCTGCCGCTTGCCGGACAGGCCCCGGCCGCCAGTCAGGCCGGCACAGCCGGGCCGAGGCCCAGCACCTGGTAGATCTCCCTGGTGGCCCTGGATCCGTTCAGCGTGTAGAAATGCAGGCCGGGCACGCCCTCGGCGAGGAGGCGCTCGCACATGGCGGCGGCGAACTCGACGCCGATCTTGCGGACAGCCGCCTTGTCGTCGGCGTGCGCGTGCAGCTCGGCTGCCAGCCCGTCCGGGAACTTGCAGCCCGACAGGAGCACTGCCCGCTCGATGCCCGGCACGCTGATAATCGGCATGATGCCCGGAATGATGGGCACGTCGCAGCCCCTGGCCGCGACTTCGTCCCGGAGGCGCAGGTAGTCCTCGGGGTAGAAGAACATCTGCGTGATCGCGAAGTCAGCGCCCGCCCGGACCTTGCGGACGAAGAAATCGACATCGGTATCCCAGTCAGGCGACCTCGGGTGCTGCTCAGGGAACGCGGCGACCCCTACACAGAAATCTCCCGATGCACGGATGAGCCTGACAAGATCGTCGGCATGCTCCAGCCCCGCAGGGTGCGCCAGCCACTCAGCCCCCGGGTCACCCGGCGGATCGCCGCGCAGCGCAAGCATGTTGCGAACCCCGACGTCCGCATACGAGCCGACGACGTGTCGCAACTCGGCAACCGAGTGGTTGACCGCGGTCAGGTGACCGACCGGCGTCAGCGTGGTTTCGGCAGCGATCCGGCCAGTCACCCGCACCGTGCGGTCCCTGGTGGAGCCGCCCGCGCCGTAGGTGACCGAGACAAATGTGGGCCGAAGCGGCTCAAGCTGGCGGATCGACAGCCAGAGCCGCTCCTCCTCTGCCTCGGTCTTCGGTGGCATGAACTCGAACGAGAAGGACTGCCGGCCAGCGGCTAGCAAGTCCCGGATTGCCGGAGCAGGACCAACAGGCATGGTGGCAGGCTATCGGGACCACGGCCCCTGCGCCGCAGAGAGCCGCCGGTAAGAGGTCTACTCTGCAGGAACATGGCAACTGACCCGGCCGCTCCCGGCCCGGCGCGCCTTGAGCAGATCAGGCACGAAGTGGCGAGCGCCCTGGGCAACTTCCTGGCCCGCCAGCGGGCCGTGCTAGCCGCGATCGGCGACGACTTGCTGCCCTGCCTGCAAGCGATGGAAGACCTGCTGGCCGGCGGCAAGCGGCTCCGGCCCGCGTTCTGCTACTGGGGCTGGCGGGCCGCGGGCGGTGCGGACTGCCCGGCGATCTACACAGCGGCTGCGTCGCTCGAACTGCTCCAGGCCAGCGCGCTCATCCACGACGACGTGATGGACGCTAGCGACACCAGGCGGGGCCGCCCGGCCGTGCACCGCCAGTTCAGCGCACGCCTGGCCGCCGTGAACCCCGGAGCGGCCGAGCAGTTCGGGACCGGAGCCGCGATCCTCATCGGCGACATGCTGCTGTCCTGGACAGATGAGATGTACCAGGCCAGCGGCTTCCCCGCGGACGTGCTGCGACGCGGCCAGCCCGCCCTGGACGCGATGCAGACTGAGGTTGCCGCTGGCCAGTACCTTGACATTCTCAGCCAGGCGAAGCGGTACACCACGGTCGCGGAAGCGATGCGAGTGATCATCTTTAAGACCGCGAAGTACACGATCGAGCGCCCGCTCCAGCTCGGCGCTCTGCTAGCGGCTAGCTCGCCAGCGGAGGGTGACGCCGTGACGGCCGTGTGCAGTGAGTACGGCATCCCGCTGGGCATAGCCTTCCAGCTGCGTGATGACCTCCTCGGCGTGCTCGGCGACCCGGCCAGGACGGGCAAGCCAGCGACCGGCGACATCTCCGAAGGCAAGCGGACTGTCTTGATGGCCCTGGCCAGGGAGCGCGCCAGTGCCAGCCAGGCCAGGCTCCTCGATGAGCACGTCGGCGACCGGGCACTCACGCCGGCGGGCGCGGCAGCCGTCAAAGATGTGCTCACCGAGACCGGCGCTGTCGACGAATGCGAGGCGCTTATTGCGGCGAACGTCAAGGAGGCTGTCACGGCGCTCGACGGCGCGCCCTTCACGGACGAGGCGAAGTCTGCGCTCGCAGCGCTCGCGATCAAGGCCACCGACCGGGCGGAATGACCGCCACGGCGGCCAGGATCAGCGTGATGCCAGTCGGCAACATGCCGGGAACGCGCAGTACTGCGCATCAGCACACGGCCGCTCGCTGCTCCGTCCGGCTAATGTCGCCCCCTATGAGTACTGCCCGCGGTCCGGGACAGCCGGCAGGGCTCCGGTCACCTCAGCCGGGCAGCCAGCCGCGCGGTGGCGGCGCCGGGATCGTCGGCGTCGGTGATGGCGCGCACGACAACAATCCGGGCAGCACCAGCCTCGAGCACCTGGTCGAGGTTGCCTTCATCGATGCCGCCAATGGCGAACCAGGGACGCTCCGTCCCCAGTGCCGCTGCGTACCGGACCAGGTCCAGGCCGGGCGCCGGGCGGCCGGGCTTAGTCGGCGTCGGCCAGACCGGCCCGGTGCAGAAGTAGTCAGCGGCCGGCTCGGCGGCGGCCGCGGCAGCCTCGGTCTCTGCATGGGAGGACAGCCCGATCAGCGGGCCGGGCCCGAGTACCGTCCTGGCGATCCCGACTGGCAGGTCATCCTGGCCAAGGTGAAGCACGTCGGCGCCGCACGCGTAGGCGACATCGGCCCGGTCGTTGACCGCCAGCAGTGCGCCGTGCGCGGCGCACGCTTGCCTGAACACCTCGAGATAGCGCAGCTCCTGGCCAGCATCCAGGCCCTTCTGCCGGAGCTGGACGATGTCCACGCCGGAACTCAGCACGTCGTCAAGGAAGCGGGCCAGGTCCCCCTGCCGCTCCCTGGCGTCGGTGCACAAGTAGAGCCTCGACGCGGCGAGCCTAACTTCCAGTTGTTCTGAGCGCTGCGACACGCTCAGAAGGCTAGCGCCTGGGCCCGCCTGTTCACCTCGGTGCGCCGGTGCTCGGCCAGCGCCTGGACGGGGGTGCCAGGAAGTGTGTCATCCGCCGTGAAGAGCCAGCTCAGCGCCTCGGTGTCGGAGAAACCGCAGTCGAAGAGCAGGGTCAGCGTGCCGCCGAGGCCGTGGATGACCTGGTCTCCGTCAAGGAACCCGGCCGGGATGGCGAACTCGCCGTTCGGGCGCTGCACCGCAAGCAGCTTGCGATCGCGCAGGAGTTGCTTGACCCGGCTTACCGGCAGGCCGAGCTGCTCAGCGACGTCCGGAACTGTTAGCCAGGCACCGACGATGGCGTCGGTTGAAGGGTCGATCTGTGCCACGTCTGCAGCTTCCCACATCCTGCGACCGCCGAAACCCGCTCCATCGGTATCAAGTCCGGCGCGCACGGTAATCATGCGGCTAACCGCTGCCCGCAACATGGCAACGAGTTCGTATCAACCCGTCACCGCACCATCCCGGAGCGCAATGCGCGGATCCGCCAGTCTGTCCGGATCCACCGGGCTGCCCGCCTCGATAAGCCTCCGCGCCTGGAGCAGGTCCCTGGGCAGCCCGACGGTCAGCGTCGCGACTAGCCTGTCGCCGGAAAGCCAGCAGGCGGCCCACTTAGCCCCGGCCGGGTCACCCCGCCAGATCAGCCGTTCGGCCGCGCCGTGCCAGCCCGCGTACTGCACCATCCGGCCGAATTGCTCTGACCAAAAATAGGGCACGGGGTTGTACTCGGTACTCGCGCCAAGGATGTTCGCGGCCGCGACTTCAGGAGCGTGCAGCGCGATGTCCCAGTGCTCGAACCGCAGTTGCCGGCGATACCGGCCGGACCAGAACGACGCGCAGTCGCCTACCGCGAAGACGCCCGGAACAGAGGTCCGCAGCTGCGCGTCCACGGCGACGCCGTTGTCCAGCTGCACGCCCGAGCCGGTCAGCCAGGACACGACCGGGCGCACCCCGACCGCGGTCACCACGACGTCTGCCGGCAGCACGTCGCCGGAGCCAAGGACAACGCCGCCCGGCCGGACGGCTGCCACGGTCTGCTTTAGCCGCAAGTCCACCCCGGCGCGGGCGTACCAGGGAACGGTGGCGAGGCCTACCTCTGGTCCCACTGCCGCAGCCAGGGGAGCGTCCGCTGACTCCAGCACTGTCACGGCGGCACCGCGCGCGGTAGCGGCTGTCGCCAGCTCTGCACCGATCCAGCCGGCCCCGACGATCACTAGCCGCACGCCTGGCTTCAGCAGTTCGCGCAAGGCAAGGGCGTCATCGGCTGTTCGCAGTACGCGCTGCGGACCATCGCCGGGTAGCTGGACCGGGGCCGCCCCGGTGGCCAGCACGGCGGCGTCCCACTCGTACTCGGCGGCGTCGGTACGCACGATCTGATGACCGAGCCCGACCGCAGTCTCGCCCAGCCGGACGTCCACGGCGAGTGACTCCATGTCAGGCCGCAGGCTCGTGTCGTCTAGCTCGCCGGTCAGCATCTTCTTAGATAGCGGCGGCCGGTCGTACGGCGGTCGCTGCTCGGCGCCAATCAGCGTCAGCGCCCCGCCATAACCCTTGGCTCGCAGTTCCTCGGTCACGCGCAGCCCGGCTAGCCCGGCACCGACTACGACGACCCTCGCCGGCTCGGTCATCCACCCTCGCTTTCGCTACTCACAACCGGGGACGCTCGCCGACAGTCTCCACTAGTGCCCGGCAGTCTCCGCTAATGCCGGGCTAGTCAGCTTCGCACGAGGGGAGTCAAGCAGTGCCGGAGGCCCGGCGAGCACAGTGCCGTTACAGCCCGAGCAGGCGTGCGTCGCTGACGATTACGGCCGCGGCGCTGACGGTTGCCATCTGCAGTTGCTCAGCTGGCGGCGACCAAGCCGGCGCGCACGCGCCGGAGACCGGCAGCGCGTCGGCGAAGCCAACTGAGGCAGTCGCGCACACCCAAGGGGCCGCGGACACGCCAGTCTGGATCAGCCAGCTGCAGATGACCTCGGTCACCACCGGCTGGGCCTTGCTTTGGACAGGTAATCCCGATGCCCATGCCCCTATGCAGCTGGCCAGGACCACCGACGGCGGGCGAACCTGGCGCGTCGTGACGCCGGCCGCGGCTCCGCCGCTCGCCACAGCAGACCTCGTTCTCAACGCAGCAACGGCAGACCGGGCCTG
>DATMMA010000007.1:0-8142 GCA_035570295.1 Streptosporangiaceae bacterium | reverse complement strand
CAGCTCGCTCTGCACGTCCGGCGGCACCGAGAAAGCCACTGCGTCAACTTCGGCGAGGAACGCGTCGAAGTCGACGTGCGCGGTTATCCCGAACTCTGCGGCCAGTCCGGCGGCCGCTTCGGTGTTGCGGCCCCAGACGGCAGCAAACTTGATCTCCGGGACTGAGGCAAGAGCACGCGCGTGCGCGACCCTGGCCCAGTGGCCGGTGCCTACCAGGCCGAACGTCAGCGGCCGGTCGCCCGAAATGTCGTCAGTCATGCGACAAAGTAGATCATGATCGCGAAGACTTTGTTTCGCCGGCGATACGGAAGTCTTCGCGATCATGAGGTTGGCTATGCTCTGCCGCATGAGCACTGCCGACGCAGCCGTCGCCGCGGCGGGGGCAGCCGCCCGGACTGCGGCCAGCGCGCTCCGGGGCGCGACCGCCGACTGCCTGGATGGCGCGCTGACCGCGATGGCGGACCGGCTCGTTGAACGGGCCGCGGAGGTCATCGCAGCGAACACAGAGGATGTTCAGGCGGCGAAAGCCGCAGGCATGGCTGACGCGCTCGTTGACAGGCTGCGCCTGGACGCGAGCCGCGTCGAAGCCATGGCGGATCAGTTGCGGGCGCTGGCGCAGATTCCGGCCCAGCCCGCTAAGTCCCGAATCCGCGACTTGCCGGACGGGCTTGAGCTACAGGAGTGGCGACGGCCCGTCGGCGTGATCGGGGCGAACTTCGAAGCCCGTCCGGGGGTCGTGGTCGACATCGCCTCGCAGCTGATCAAGTCACGCAACACGGGCGTACTGCGCACCGGCTCCAGCGCGATCAAGTCGGCTGCTGCGCTGATCGACACGGTCGTCGGACCCGCGATGTCGGCTGCAGGGCTGCCGACGGCCGCGATCCAGCTGGTGCGCGTTCCCGGCCGGGAGAGCGCCCTTGCCCTCGTCCGCCAGCCGGGGCTTATCCCGCTGGTCATCTTGCGCGGCAGTGGTGACAGCACGCGCGAGCTAGCGCGGGAGGCCGCGCTGCACGGTGTGCGCACGCTCGCGCACGCCGACGGGGGAGCGGTGATCTACGTCGACCGGTCGGCCGACACCGCGCTGGCGTTGCAGCTCATCGAGCGGAGCCTGGACCGGCTCGGGGTGTGTAACCGGCTGAACCTGCTGCTGGTTCAGCGCGCGGTCTGGGACGAGCTGGTTCCTCAGGTGACGGCACTGGGGGACCGGATCGGCATCGCGGTGTCGCTGCCGCCGCACCGGCACGCGCTGGGTCACGAGTGGGCGCTGGACAGCGGATCTGAGGCGACGATCACGGTGGCGCCGGCGGAGGGTGCGGTAGACGCAGCCGAGATCGCTAACCGGGAGACGTCGGGGCTCGCGGCGTCGATCGTGGCTCGCGATTCCGCCGCCGCGGAGCGGTTCCTGGACACCTATTCCGGTACGGGCGCGTTCTGGAATTCGACCCCCCGGCTGCTGGATGGATTCAAGCTGCTGTCGCTTCCGGAGACCGGAATCAACATCGACGTCGTGCCCGGCCCGCGCGGGCCGGTGACGTTCCGCGATCTCTACCTGCGGCAGTACGTGGTCGTCCCGAAGGCGGGCGGCGGACTTCAGGCTGGCCGCGGCTAGACCGGAAACACCACCAGTGACTCGCGGTGCACGGCATGGATGCTGCGCACGACGCGGCGCGCCGCCGGATCCGTGGGTACCTGACCGTGCAGGAAACCTCCGCTCAGCAGGAATGTCGCGGACACGGCCGGCTGCGCGAGCAGGAGCGAATCGGCGAGGTCAGCAACCCGTTCCGGGGAGGATGCGGCGAGTTGCGAGTACGCCTCCTGGCTGGCTCGGGACGTGCCGTTCGCGAGTTCCCGGCTGTCTTTGTAAACGTCCGGGTCGAGCAGGGACGCGGCGCTGCCGGTTGCATCCGGGTCGCGGCCCGCGGACGGGCCGGCGTACTTCAGGCGCAGCATGATCGAAATCACGCACGCGACTTCCTGCGGGGACAGGGCGCGCAGCAGCCGCAGGATGGCGCTCGGCAGCGCTACCGAGCCACGGCCCAGCAGGCGTTCAGGATGCCGGACGTCCAGCAGTTCCACCACTGAGCCGGCCGCGAAGTCTCCGTCGACGCGCTTCACGCCGGACAGAAACAGCGTGGTGCCGCTGCGAAGGCTGTCCTCGGCCTCCCGGTTCACGTGGACCGAACCGGCGGAGTAAGCCATTCCGCCGATCCATCGCCTGGCCGGCTCCAGCTGGGGACCCGCGGCTCGGACGACGGTGCCGATCCGCGCGCGCGGATTGAGGCTGCGCGCGACGACGTCGGGCTCGCGGGCTGAGCCGATGGTGCACTCGACCCCGCAGCAGGCAGCCCGGGCGGCCGCGCTGAGCTTCGAGCCCATGCCGCCGCGGCCGGAGCCGCCGGCCGCCACCCGCACCGCCCTCGCTTCCGCGGGGGTGAGCCGGACGATGCGCTCGGTCAGCGATGAGTCCCGGTAGGCGGCCCGCACGTCGGTGAGGAACAGCAGCCTCGGCGCTTCGGCGGCCACCGCGATCGCTACCGCCACCTGGTCGTTGTCGAGCGCGGCCAGCGGGTCAGTCGCGTCGTTGCCGTTCACGATCGGTAGCAGGCCACGGCTGACCGCGTCCCGCAGCAACTGGCCGAGGTCGGCCATGGCGCGCGCTGACGACAGGTCGCTCCGGGAGACGAGGATCTGGCAGACCTCGACGCCGACCGCGGCGGCGAGCTGCCGGTACAAGGCCATGAGGGCGGGCTGGCCCACGGCCGAGGGCAGCGCGGTCTCGCTGGCCCGCGGTCCCGCTTCTGCGCTCGCGTAACCGCGCAGCACGGTTGCCAGCGAGTCGGCGAGCCTGCCGGTCTCGCTAGCCGCGCGCTGCGGGTTGCTGCCCGGATCCTCGCGGTTTTGGTGGTCGTCGCGGTCGTCGTCGCCGGGCGGGCCTGTGGCGTCGCCGGCCGCCGTGCTGATCGCGGACCGCACCGAGTTGACGAGTGCCTGCAGCGCCGGAGCCGCCCCGGCCGTCGGTCCCTCAAATGCCAGCAGCCGCCGGCCAAGCCTCGCGGCACCCGAGGTGACCAGGATGATCTCGTGGCCCGCCCGCTGAGCCACGGCGATCTGGCTGACCAGGCCGGCAATGACGTCGAGCGCCAGCCCGTCGCGGCTGGCGATCGAACTGGAGCCGAGCTTGATTACCTGTCTGGTCACGGAGAACTCACGAGGCTGCGCGCCCTCGGCCGGGTACCGCGAGACACTGACATCTCGCGCAAATGATCATCTCTGACGCTATCACGACCCGGCGGCCGGGAGATGACCGCGGACCAGCCAGGCTGCCCCTGGTCAGGGCCGCAAGCGCAGGCGCGATTGAGGAGAGTGGTGACCTGCGTGACCGGCCGGCAGATCCGGGGGACCAGAGCTATCAAAGTGACCCCGCTTGCGCCGCCGCCGCCGCGCGATACCGCCGGTCACCACGCCCAGGCCGACCAGAGCCAGCCCACCCGCTGTCAGCCAGGTGCCGGCGCCGTCCGATATGCCGCCGGTCGGCCCGAGCGCGGGGACCAGTAGCCGCGCGGTCGTGGATGTGCCGTCCGAGCACTGGATGGCGGGGTGATAGGTGCCGGGGCGGATGCTGCCCGGCAGGATGACCGAGACGGTAAAGTCACCGGCTGCCGGGTTGGGTCGCATCTTGATGTGCTCGGTCAGCCCGAGCGTGCGGCCAAGCACTCTCGCCGAGGTGGCCCTCGCGCTGGCACAGTAGACGGCGAAGGTGACCCGGCTCGGCGGGATAGCCGTCGAGGGGACGACCGACGCGAGGGTGATTCGCGGCGCGCTAGCTACCGTCGCCAGGGCCGGCACAGTTCCAGAGGCCGGCACAGTTCCAGAGGCCAGCACGGTTCCAAAGGCCGGCACGGTGCCAGCCGCCAGCGCGACCAGCGCGATCGAGGTGCCAGCGATCAGAGCAATCAGGCCGAGAACTGCGGCGCGCAGCATCGCGGTGCCGCGTGCCGAGAGCCCGCGTGCCGAGATCCCGCGTGCTGAGATCCCGCGTGCCGAGAGCCCGCGTGCCGAGATCCCGCGTGCCGAGATCCCCCGTGCCGAGGACCCGGTCACGTCATGACGAAGTCCGACTGAAACGGCAAATTGCCGCATTGCCCCCATGAAGATTCCTCCCCCGAAAACCGCTCCGCCACGGCTCAACGCACCTGCGCCGTTACGGCGGCAGGTGCAGGCAGGCGTGAGGAAGGTACAAGGCAGTGTGCAAGCGGTTGCGGGCTGACGGCTCCCCGAAAATTTCCCTGCCGGGATACCCGGCGGCGGGCCGGCCAAACGACGCGAGGAACCCGGTAAGCCGGGCCTGTCGCCCGGTTAGCGGTGGGCGGGGCGGCGGGCAGCGGCAAAGCATCACCGCGCACGTGGCAAGATCGGCAGCATGCTGCGGTGGCTAACAGCTGGAGAATCGCACGGCCGTGCCCTGGTCGCCGTGTGCGAAGGAGTGCCGGCCGGAGTCGAGGTGACAACCGCCGACCTCCAGTTCGCGCTGGCCCGCCGCCGGGCCGGGTACGGCCGGGGCGCGCGGATGAAGTTCGAGCAGGATGAGGTTGAGTTCACCGGCGGCGTCCGGCACGGGCTCACCCTGGGCAGCCCGCTGGCGATCAGGATCGGCAACACCGAGTGGCCGAAGTGGGAGACCGTGATGTCACCCGATCCGGTCGACGCGGAGCTGCTGGCCCGGCAGGCCCGCAACGCCCCGCTGACCAGGCCGCGGCCAGGGCACGCTGACCTGGCCGGCATGCAGAAGTACGGTCAGGATGACGCCAGGGCGATCCTGGAGCGGGCCAGCGCCAGGGAAACGGCCGCGCGCGTCGCGCTCGGCGAGATAGCCAGGCGGCTGGTGCGCCAGGTGCTGGGTGCCGAGATTGTCAGTCACGTGGTCGCACTCGGCGGGGTACGAGCGTCCGAAGACTGCCTGCCAGGCCCGCAGGATCAGGCCCGGATCGATGCCGACCCGGTGCGCTGCCTCGACGCCACGGCCAGCGCGGCTATGCAAGCCGAAATCGACGCGGCGCATCGCGACGGCGATACGCTCGGCGGCATCGTCGAGGTCGTTGCCTACGGGCTGCCGCCAGGTCTCGGCAGTCACGTGCACTGGGACCGGCGCCTGGACGGCAGGCTAGCGGGCGCGCTGATGAGCATCCAGGCCATCAAGGGCGTCGAGGTGGGCGACGGGTTCACGACCGCGGCCCGGCGCGGGTCAGTAGCCCACGATGAGATCGAGGGCACCACCGCCGGGATCAGGCGGCTCACTAACCGGGCAGGCGGGATCGAGGGCGGAATGAGCACGGGCGAGCCAATCCGGCTACGAGCCGCGATGAAGCCGATATCGACGGTGCCGCGCGCGCTCGGCACCGTAGACGTGCGCACCGGCGAGCCGGCCAGGGCGATCAACCAGCGCAGCGACGTCACCGCGGTGCCCGCCGCCGGCGTGGTCGCCGAGGCGATGACCGCCCTGATACTCGCCGACGCGATGCTGGAGAAGTTCGGTGGCGACAGCGTGACCGAGACCGCGCGGAACGCAGAGGCCTACCTCAAGGCGATGGTGATCCAGTGACCGCCAACGGCCAACCCGGGCAGCAACGACCGCTCGCGGAACCGGGGACGACTCCGGAACCGCCGGTAATCCTGATCGGAGCGCCAGGCGCGGGGAAGACCACCGTCGGCACAGTGCTCGCCGCCCGGCTCGGGGTGCCGTTCACTGACACCGATGCCATCGTTGAGGGCGTCGCGGGCAAGCCAGTCAGCGACATCTTCATCTCCGACGGCGAGCCGGAGTTCCGGCGACTGGAGCGAGCCGCTGTCGCCGCCGCGCTCGCCGGCAGCGCCCAGGGCAACGGCAGCACCAGGGCGGGAACGCCCGCTGCCGGGGTCGTCGGGCTTGGCGGCGGCGCGGTCATGGACGAGCAGACCCAGGCAAAGCTTGCCGGCCGCGCTGTGGTGTACCTGGAGACCGGGTTTGCCGAACTCGCCAAACGCGTTGGGCTGGACCGTGCCAGGCCGCTGCTGATCGGCACCAATCCCCGCGCGCAGCTGAAGTCGCTGCTGGACCAGCGGCTCCCGGTCTACGGCAGGCTGGCCTGGCTGACGGTCAGCACCGACGGCCGGGAGCCGGACGAGATCGCCGCCGAAATCGCCGGGAGCGTTGCCGCCGTGGTAGCCGGCGCGGCGGCTCCAGATGCCAGCGCGCACGACGCCAGTGCACCGGGCGCCAGTGCACCAGGCGATGAGCGGTGACCGCGACGCGGATAGTGGTCGGTGGCGAGCACCGCTACGAGGTGGCGGTCGGTACCGGCGTGCTGGCTGAGCTACCGTCGCTCGTCGGTTCCGCAGCCAGGAACGTGGTTGTCATCCACTCGGCCGCCCTGGCCAGCATCGCGGCTGGAGTGTGCCAGGCACTTGCGCAGGCCGGGTACGTGGTGCAGCCGGAGCCGGTGCCGGACGGCGAGGCCGCCAAGGAGATCGGCGTCGCGGCCCGGCTCTGGTCGCAGCTGGCAGCCGCCGGCGTCGGCCGCGCGGACGCGATCGTCGGTGTCGGCGGCGGAGCAGTCACTGATTTGGCCGGGTTCGTGGCGGCGACCTGGCTGCGCGGCGTCCGGGTGGTGCTGGTGCCGACATCGCTGCTGGGCATGACTGACGCCGCCATCGGCGGCAAGACCGCGATCAACACCGCGGACGGCAAGAACCTGGTCGGCGCGTTCTGCCCGCCTGCCGGGGTGCTGGCCGACACCTCGGTTCTGGCTACCTTGCCGTCGGCTGAGTACGTCAGCGGGCTGGCAGAGGTGATCAAGGCAGGCTTCATCGCCGACCCCGCCATCCTGGAGCTGATCGAATCCGACCCGGCCGGCGCGGCGCGGCCAGGCGGGCCGCACGAGCGCGAGCTGATCGAACGGGCAATCCGGGTAAAGGCCGACGTGGTGTCGGCCGACCTGCGCGAGTCCGGGCCGCGGGAAGTCCTCAACTACGGCCACACGCTGGGTCACGCGATCGAGCGGGCCGAGGACTTCAGCACGCGGCACGGCGACGCGGTCTCGATCGGGATGTGCTTCGCCGCCGCGGTTGCCAGGCTTGCCGGGCGGCTGGAGCCGGCCACCGCGCAGCGCCACCGGTCGGTGCTGACGGCCGTCGGGCTCCCGGTGCGCTACCGGTCCGGCGCGTGGCCGGCGCTGCGCGCGGCGATGGCCATGGACAAGAAGGCCAGGGCGGCGAAACTCCGGCTTGTGGTGCTCGACGGGCTGGCCAGGCCCGGCATCATGACCGACCCGCCGGAGGAGTTGCTTGAGCTCGCCTACGCAGAAGTTTCCTGAGCTGGGGGTGTGTCCTGAGTGGGGGAGCGGACAACTGTGCTCGTGCTGAACGGCCCGAACCTGGGCATGCTCGGCGCTCGTGAGCCGGAGATCTACGGATCGGCCACCCTGTCCGATATCGAGGCATCGTGCACCGCGCTCGGCGCGGAACTCGGGCTCCAGATCGACCTGCGCCAGACCGACAGCGAGGCAGAACTGATCGGCTGGGTGCACGAGGCGTTCGAGCGGCGGCTACCGGTGGTGATCAACCCGGCCGCGTTCACGCATTACTCCTACGCGCTGCGGGACGCCCTTGCGATGCGGCGGGCGCCGCTAGTGGAGGTGCACCTGTCGAATCCGGCAGCGCGCGAGTCATTCCGGCACAACTCGGTGGTGTCGCCGGTAGCTGACGGCACGATCGCCGGCTTCGGCCTGCGGTCTTACGAGCTTGCTCTCCGCGCGGTCGCAGCGATGGTCGGATCGGCCGGCAGTTAGCTGTGGTGCATTGCTCGCTCCGCTGCGCTGAGCAGAGCACCCGCCGGGTACAACGCCGGCACTTGCCTGCCGCCGATCGATACGTTGACGAACATGCAGTTTGTCGGGTTGACCACGACTCGCGCCTGGCCGCCGGACGGGCGGAACACGATCTGGTAGTCGTTCCGGTTCATCCCCGGTCCGGCGCTAGGGCAGCTTGTCTCGACGTCGGGTGCGCCGTGGAGCGCGTTATACAGGTCGGCGTAGCGCACCACAGCCTGCCGGGATGTGAGCGTCCTGACCGTGACCCGGTAGCCGTGCTGCCACCGGATGGTCACTG
>DATMMA010000006.1:0-19075 GCA_035570295.1 Streptosporangiaceae bacterium | reverse complement strand
ACCGTCGCCGGGAGAGCCATCAGCGGGCGCGCCGGACGGGCCGCCGCCGGCGGGCGGCAGCGGGTCACCGGCCAGGCTGTCCCCGGCGGGCAGCTGATCATCCGGGCACGGTGGGTCATCGGCCGGGCCGTCATCCGCCGGTAGCTGATCGTCCGCCGCCGGCGGGTCACCGGCCGGGCTGTCGTCGGAGGGCAGCTGATCATCCGCCGGCGGCGGGCCACCGGCCAGGCGGTCATCGGCGGGCGGCTCATCGTCTGCGGGCGATCGCGAGCCGTCATCCTCCGGTAGCTGATCATCCACCGGCCGGTCACCGGCCGGGCTCTCGCCGGTGGGCGACTGGTCGTCCGCGGGTAGCTGATCGTCCGGGTCGTTGTCGGCGGGTGGCTGATTGTCGGGTGGTGGCGGGTTGTCGGGCGGGCCGTCGGCGGGTGGCGGGATGTGCGGCAGGGTGTCGAGCAGCAGGCCGATGAAGACGTGCGAGCGCAGCAGGTCCAGGCAGCCGCCCGCACCGGAGGCCTTCAGCGCGCGGGCCAGCGCGGTGATCCGGGCCATCGCGGCAGCGGCCTGCACGCCCGGCAGGCTCGACCCGGTCAGCGTGGCGGTGCCTTCCTCGCCGGGATACAGCGAGATCCTGGCGCGCCGTTCGGTGTCCTTGCGCCGCTGCTCGGCACCTTCGGGGTCGACGGCCAGCACCGCCCGGCGCGCCGCGGCGCGTACCTGCCCGGTGGTCTGCTCCCCGGCCGCGGGCAGCACCCGCTGCTCCACCGCGGCGGCGTGCTCGTCGGACAGCAAACCGGTGGCCTCGGCGATGATCCGCGCCCGGCCCAGGTCGATGACCCCGGCCGCCAGCCCAGCCAGCGTGCCGGGCAGCCGCCAGCGCAGCTGGCAGCCCAGGTCGGTCCAGTCCGAGGCGCCGTACTGCGACATCCGCAGCTCCAGCGCCACCTCCGCCGCTGCTTCGGGCGGCAGCCACCGGGGCCGGCCATCCTCGCCGGCGCCGATGTCCGGGTTCGCCGCCGCGCGGCGGGCGGCGATCTCGGCGACCGCCGCCAGCTCGCGGGCCTGCGCCCAGGCAGCCAGCCGCCGGTAACCGGCAGCCAACCCCGGCAGGTCCCAGTCCGAGGCGCCGCCGGGCGTGCCCTGAGCCAGCACAGCAGCCAACCCCGGCCCGGCCGGCAAGTTCTCGGCAACATACACCGGGCTGGCATCGACAGCCCGATCGCCGGCCTGAAGGGCCTGCCACTCCGCCGCGGCCACCGCTTCCTGGTCTTCCTCTGGGTCGTGGGTCCCGGCGACTTGCAGGCTGTCCAGCAGCGAGAGCAGATCTTCACCCGACAGCGACGCCGGACCCGCGGCCGTCCACGACTGCCCGGCGTGCCCCGGCGGCTGGCCTGGGCCTCCGGAGGCGGTCGGCCCGGGGCTGCTGACAGGCTCGCTCATCCGGCCACCTCCCAACCGTCTCGGCCTATGCTCCAGGCTTATATCGAAAATAGTAGCGAGAGCCTCTGACAAAAGGGCGCGTGCGCACGACGGATCCTGATGGCAGGTTGGCGTGGAGCCGGCGCGCATAGATAGGCGCAGCGCGCGGCCAGTTGGGTCCACAAAGCGCAGGCGCGCCTGGCCCAGCAACCGGCACGCCAACCGGGTAGCCACAGTGCGGGAACGCACTAGATCCGGGCAGCAGGCGCGCTATTCGGGAAGCCCCACACCAGCCACAATGCCCTTGCCGCCCGCGGCCAAGTTCATCAGGCGAGCCAGGCGTCGATCCCGGACAGGAGCTGCGCCTTGACGTCCGCCGGCGCGAAGGACGCACGCACCCCGGCACGGGCTACGTCGGCGACGGCTGCGTCGCCGTATCCGAACGTGTCCCGCAGCAGCCGGTACTCCTCCGACAGCCCGGCGCCCGTCATGGCAGGGATGTCGGTGTTCACCGTGACAAGCAGCCCAGCGTCCAGCAGACGCGGAAGCGGATGCTCAGGCAGTGAGGGGACAAGGCCCAGCAGCACGTTGGAGTGCGGGCAGACCTCCAGCGGGATACCCAGGGCGACCACCTCGGCTGTCAGCTCGTCGTCGTCCAGGACCCGGATGCCGTGACCCAGCCGCTCAGCGCAACCCTCGACGATGGCCTGCCGGATGCTGGCCGGTCCAGCGGCTTCTCCCGCATGATGCACGACATGCAACCCGGCTGTGCGAGCGGCGCGGAAGACCTCGGCGAACGGCTCGCCAGGATAAGCCTCATCTCCGGCCAGGCCGACCGCAACCACGCCCTCGCCCGCGAAGCGCTCCGCCAGCCGCAGCGTCGCCCAGGCACGCTCAACAGGCCGGCGCCGCGAGTGATCGAGCACAAGCCGGGTCTGCAGACCATGATCCTCCCGGCCCTGCGCCAAGCCCTCCAGCACCGCCCGCAACGGCATTGTCATGTCGCCCAGCCGCTCACCGTGGGCAGCGGCGGTGAACGACACCTCCGCATAGCGCGTCCCCTGGGCGGCCTCGTCCGCGCAGTACTCCACGGCGATCCGGTAAAAGTCCGCGAAGGTCAGCAGGCAATTGCGCACCACGTTGACAGCGGCAAAGAATGACGCCGAATCGGTGATCGGAGAACCTGGCGGAGCCTGCAGGCCGTTGGCAGTAGCGATCTCCTTGAGTGTCTGCGGCCGGACCGAGTCCTCCAGGTGCACATGCAGGTTCGCCTTAGGCAGGCTCAGCAGATCACGCACCCGCCGAACGTACCAGCCGCCTCCGGCGATTCCGGCACAAGCGCAATGGGCGAGGCCTATTCCCGGCACAGCAGGGCAGAGACAACTTCGACGAGTCCCCGCCCTGCTGGGCAGGCTGCCAGTTCCCTATGGCTGGGTATCGGCTATGGCATCCTTGCCGAATGCCCGCTGCACACGCTGCAGCTGACGGGTATCGGCGCTGAGGGTGCGCGCGTCCTGCTTGACCGTGGCCAGAGGCGCACCGCTTGCGGAGTCCTGAGCGAGCGCTTGCAGATCAAGCTGGACAACATCCAGGTTTGCCTGCACCCACTGCGCCTCGGCTGGTCCTTCCGGTGAGCCTGAGGCGACAGTCGAAAGCGAACCGAACAGGCCGTGCGACTCGCCGAAGGGGCCGGCTGTGAAGTAGACGGTGTTCGAGGCGCCGCCGGCAGCGCCGTTACCGATCTTCAGTGCCCACAATCCGTCGATCTGGATCGGCTCGCCGTCAGGGTCATCGAGCTGGCCTAGCTGCGATCCGGTGCTCGCGTCGAAGGCGTGGATGAACCCATCGCCGAAATTGCCCACGAGCAGCACCGGGTCGTTGCCAGGAGCGCTGAGGCCGGCGAAGCCCTGCGGTGCGATCGCCAAGCCCCACGGCGAGTTCAGCGGCCCTCGCGAGATCAGCCGGACATTCCCGCCGGGCAGGCCCGGGGTGCCATCGAGGTTGAAGACGTCGACAAAGCCGCGGTGCGGGCCAGCCGCATCGTCATGCCGGTCGGCATTCTGCCGGGCGTAGCTGACATAGACCTTCCCGTTCAGCACCTGGACGTTGAACGGGGCGTAGCCGGCGGGCAGGGCCGGGTCGCTGAAGGCGCCGGCTGGCAAGGCCGTGACCTGCTTGAAATGCGTGTCGTAGACCTCGACGGTCCCGGCGCGGAAGTCAGTCACGTAGAGCAGCGCGGTACTGTTGGCGTCCCCGGCGACGATCGGCGTGCTGCTAGTTGCGATGGCGAGGCCCTTGTAGACCGCTCCCGTTTGCTGGCTGGGGTCAGGGTTGGTGAAGTTGTTCCCGGAGTTGTCGACAGCAATGGCCGCGTCAGCACTCGCGCCGGCCGCCCCGGCGAACTGGCCGCTCGGATCGATGCCTGGATTCCAGCCGACGATGGTCCCATCCTCTGTCACGAAAAGGAACGCGGCCGGGGCCGACGCCTTCTGCCCGTTCTTGTTCAGGCCGGTGACCTGGAAAGAGCCGTTGGAACTGTCGGTATTGAAAACTGTCCCAGTCGGTGTGCCGCCAGTATTACCTGTCGGCGTCGGAATGTTCACAACCAGCGGATTGACCGATACCGCGGCATTGCCGGCGCCAGGTACCTGGTAAAGCGTGGACACGCCGGCGTTGTTGTCAGAGATCCAGAACGGGCTGCCTGAGCTCTCGGAGATACCCCAGGCGTTGACCAGGTTGGGGTCCGTCGCTGCGGCAACGCCCGGCAAGTCGGACACCAGGTTGGTTTGCAGGACCGTTCCCGACGTGGTCGCCCTCGCTCCGGCGGTCGCGCTCACTGACGCATCGGCTCTCATGCCGAAAGTGGTCAGGGAGCCGGCCGCGACCAGCGCGAGCACGACAAGCGGCGGGCTGGGCAGTCGTAGTAACTTCGGTAGCCGATGTCTCACGGTGCGCTCCATGCTGTTACGAGATGTCGGCCCCCGCGATCCGGCAGCTTCTCCAAGCGGAGCGCACCAAGCCAGCCGGACCGCAGTCGGTACTCTACGCTGAGTGAAATGGCCAGCACTTCTCGTTAACCAAGTGTTAAGCGCGTCGGCCTCGAGCCAAAGTCAGGTCCAGGAGCGTTACGGGCCCGAGATGACTAGCTCGTGCTCGTTCCACATACCGAAGGAAACGCCGCTCGGATCGGAGGCAATCGCGAACCAGCGGTCATCGCCGCCAAGCGCGGTCCGGCTCCGCTCGACCGCCCCGCCCAGAGCCTCAACCCGACGCAGGGCCTCCTCCAGGTTGTCGACCTCAACGTAAAGACGAGTTCCGGCTTGCGGCTGCGCGCCCGTCATGGACCGCTGCAGACCCCCGATCCCCTTCCCGGCGTCCTTGATGATCCAGTAGTCCGCGCCAAGCTCTGTGTCAGCGAAGGCCCGCTCGTACTCCCAGCCCCACAACTGCCCGTGGAAGCGCTGAAAGGCCTCCGGATCGGGCGTCTCGATCTCCCACCAGACGATCTGCGCCACGTCGGTCTCCCAACTGCGTGTCCGACTCGGCAGGCTAACAGATTTGCTAACGAGACCAGGCGAGCCGAAGCGGGCCGGCTGGGCTACAGGCCGCTCGTCGTATCCTTCGAGTAATGCCATTCGCCAGCCAGCCTGCCGCTGAGCAGGCAACCAGCCGGGACAAGCGCAGAATCGTCGCCGTGGTGGGCGCGATCCTGCTTTTGCTTGCTGCTGTCGCGGTCTGGGCCGCCGTCCGGCCCGGCACCTATGGCAGTTCGAAAGACGGCTGCATCACTGTGACCATGCCCAGCAGCACCGGCGGCGCTCTCATCCACCAGTGCGGCGCGGGCGCCCGCTCGCTGTGCAAGCGGGCCTACACCGGAACGGACAAAGAGTCGATGCTGACCCGCCCGCAGTGCCGCCTCGCCGGCATCACCCCGGCGCAAGCATCGCCGGCGTCCTGACTCCAGACCACCCAAGCTGCAATATCCGCGGCTAGCCGGCCAACTACCTTCTGACGGGCGTCTAGACGCGGGAGAAGATCAAAGTTGGCCGACCATAAAGCCGAGCGGTTCGAAGCGCTGTACCGCGAGCACTTCCGGGGCGTGCTCGGGTACGCCTTAGCCCGGCTCGAGCCCGAACGAGCCAAGGACGCCGCCGCGGAGACTTTCCTCGTCGCCTGGCGGCGCCTGTGCGATGTGCCGTCCGATCCGGCTCCCTGGCTCTTCGGCGTGGCAAGGAAGGTGGTGGCCGAACAGTTGCGGGCCGACTCACGCCGGGCTGCGCTGGCCGAGCGACTCGCCTCGCCTGGCTGGCAGCAGCCAGGGCGTCCGGCCGACCCCGCAGATCAGGTTGCCCAGCGCGACGCGGCCCTGGCCGCGCTGGCCAGGCTCAGTGACCGCGATCGCGAGACGCTCACGCTGCTGGCCTGGCACGGCCTGACCGCTGGTCAGGCGGCGCAGGCGCTGGGCGTGAGCAGCCTGAGCTTCGCGGTCCGGCTGCATCGGGCGCGGCGCCGGCTGGCTAGCGCACTCGCCGCCGCCGACATAGCCGGCCCGGCCGACACCGCCGCATCCGCCGAGGCGGCCGGTACCGCACGCCTTCGCGCGGGCACCCCAGTAAGTCTCAGCACAGGAAGGCACGCCGATGCCCGCCCGAACCGAGCTTGACCGTCTCGCTGCCGCGCGACCGCCGATTGTCGATCACCCCGAGTGGATCGTCGGCCCGGCAGCCGAAGATGAGATCCTGCGGCAGATTCTCGCCACGACGCAAGGCATGTCCGGCCGCCGCACGCCTGCCCGCCGCCTGTCACGGCGGCCGTTGATCGGGCTGGCTGCCGCGGCGGCCGTACTCGCCGTCGCCGGCGGGGGCGCGCTGGTCCGGTCAGCGACCGCGCACTCGCCAGCGCCCCTCCGGCCGGGATCGGGTCATCGCCTCGCCGGCCCGGCCGCACTGCCACCCGACAAGGTGATGGCAGTCCTGGCCGCGATGGCAGTGGACGCGGCCAGCCGCAGGTACATCCTGTACGTCCGCACCAGTTACGCTCCGGGCACCACCGTGGGCGGCGTTGCCCTCATGGAGACTTGGACCAAGGGCGTCTCCGTCCGGGAGAAGCTCTTCAGCGCTGGCGGTGCGACACTCAATGACGTATCGGCAGCGATCAGTCACAAGAAGCGGGTGCGCCGCTTCGTCGACTACTCCAGCCGGACCTGGCAGACCGACTCCATCGCCCTCGGTCAGTTTGGATCCGGCGGGCCACCAGGGCGGCGCGTCGGGCAGCTCCTGGCGCCGCATTCACTGGGGCAGCCGCAGGCGTACCTCCGGGCCCGCGGCCCCGGTCGTTCGGACTCTCCCAGCCGGACGATCACTGCTGCCACCATCCACGGGCAGCGAATGATCCTGGTGAGGTTCAGCTATCCGCGGCCAATCCCCGGCGATGGCGGCCCCGACTTCGCACCGCTGCTCGGAAGCACCGAGATGCTGCCCGCGGCGACCGGACGGCGCAACTCAGTCGTCGCTGAGCAGATCTGGATCAGCGAAACCAGCTACCTGCCCGTCCGGGCAGTACTCACCGGCGAGGGCGGCCGGGTACTCGGTACGGAGACCTACACCTGGCTCAGCCCGAGCGCGGCGAACCGGGCGGTCTTCTCTCCGGCCCCCGTCCCGGCAGGCTTCCGGCTCACGCAAGAGCTGGCACACTAGCCGCCGCTCAGCAGCACATCCGCGTCGAAGCAGGTCCGGTCGCCGGTGTGGCAGGCACCACCGCTCTGGTCGACCCGGACCAGCACGGCGTCGCCATCGCAGTCGAGCGCCACCGAGACCACCCGCTGCAGGTGGCCGGACGTGTCCCCCTTGACCCAGTACTCCTGCCTGCTGCGGGACCAGTAGGTGCAGCGCCCGGTCGTCAGGGTGCGATGCAGCGCCTCGTCGTCCATCCAGCCCAGCATCAGCACCTCGCCGGTGTCGTGTTGCTGCGCGACAGCCGCGACGAGACCGTCGTCATTCCGCTTCAGCCGGGCAGCGATCTTCGGGTCGAGCCCGGACGCCGCGGCGTCAATCCGCATCCCTAACCTCCTCAAGCCGCGACCGGCCGGACCACGTGCCCGGCCGCCGCAAGCGCGTCCTTCACAGCACCGATCGTCAGATCGCCGAAATGAAACAGGCTCGCCGCCAGGACCGCATCCGCCCCGGCGTCGATCGCAGGCCCGAAGTGACTCAGCGCCCCGGCCCCGCCACTAGCAATGACGGGAACGCGCACCGCCTCGCGGACTGCCTTGATCAGGTCGAGGTCGAAGCCGCTTCTGGTGCCGTCGGCGTCGACTGAGTTGAGCAAGATCTCGCCTGCGCCGAGATCAACGGCCTGCCTGGCCCAGCCGATCGCGTCGATCCCGGTACCCCGGCGCCCGCCGTGGGTGGTTACCTCGAAACCCGACGGCGTGTCCGGCGAACGCCTCGCATCCACCGACAGCACCACGCACTGCGCCCCGAACTGGTGTGCTGCCTCGCCCAGCACTTCCGGCCGGGCGACTGCCGCGGTGTTCAGCGCGACCTTGTCGGCCCCGGCTCGCAGCAGCCGGTCGACGTCATCGGTGCTGCGCACCCCGCCGCCGACGGTCAGCGGGATGAAGACCTGCTCGGCGGTGCGCCTGACGACGTCGTACATCGTTTCCCGGTCGTCGCTGGACGCGGTGATGTCCAGGAACGTCAGCTCATCGGCGCCCTCGCGGTCATAGCGCGCGGCCAGCTCGACCGGATCACCGGCATCGCGGAGGTTAGCGAAGTTGACTCCCTTGACGACACGCCCGGCGTCGACGTCAAGGCAGGGGATGACCCGCACCGCGACGGTCATGACGCGCCGGCCCCCGGCTCGCCACTCCCCGGCTTGTATGCAACTGCCTCCACCTCGACCAGCATCCGCGCGTCGATGAGGCCGCTGACCTGAATCATCGAGGTCGCCGGCAAGACATCCGCGAACGCCTCGCCATGCGCCCGGCCGTACTCCTGCCAGCGGGAGATATCGGTGACGAACAGCCTGGTCCGCACCACATCAGCGAGACCTGCACTGAGCTCTTCGAGTGCTGTCCTGACATTCGCGATCGCCTGGACGGTCTGCGCGTAGGCATCACCAGGATGGACGAACTCGGCGCCCGCCACGGAGGTGCAGCCGGACACGAAGATGTAGTCGCCGGCCGCGACCGCGCGGCTGTACCCGACGATGGGCTCCCAGCGCGTTCCGCTGGATACCCTGCGGATTTCGGTCACCGGGTCACCGCCGCCAGGGCCTCGGGCAACGTGAACGCGCCGGCGTACAGCGCCTTGCCGACGATCACGCCTTCCACCCCGACGGGTACCAGGCCGGCAATCGCCCGCAGGTCAGCCAGGCTCGACACGCCGCCGCTGGCGACCACCGGCTGCGCTGTCCTGGCGCACACCCGGCGCAGCAGGTCGACGTTGGGGCCGCGCAGCATGCCGTCCTTCTCGATATCGGTAACCACGTAGCGCCGGCAGCCGGCCGATTCCAGCCGGTCCAGCGCGTCGTCAAGCTCACCGCCGTCGGTGGTCCAGCCACGCGCGGCCAGCCGGGTGCCGCGAACGTCGAGGCCGACCGCGATCCGGTCGCCATGCTCGGCGATCACGCCGGCGACCCAGTCGGGATCCTCCAGCGCTGCAGTGCCGATCACGACCCTGGTGCAGCCGGTCGCCAGCGCGGTGGCCAGTGACTTGTCATCGCGGATGCCGCCGGACAGTTCGACCCGAACCTTGAGCTGGCCGATCAGGTCGGCAAGCTGAGGGCCGTTCGAGCCGCGACCGAACGCGGCGTCAAGGTCGACCAGGTGGATCCAGTCGGCGCCGGAGTCCTGCCAGGCCAGGGCCGCGTCCACCGGGTCGCCGTAAGTCGTCTCGGTGCCCGCGGCGCCCTGCACCAGGCGGACCGCCTGACCGCCAGCCACATCGACCGCGGGCAGCAGCTCCAGGCTCACCGCAGCACCTCCAGCCAGTTGGCCAGCAGCACCGCGCCGGCGTCGGACGATTTCTCCGGGTGGAACTGAGTTGCCATCAGCGATCCGTCCTCGACTAGCGCCACGAACGGCTCGCCGTGCGTGGTCCAGCCGGTCACCGGCGGGTCAGCCACACCGGGCCTGGCCGACGGCGTTTGCCTGGCCGGGGGCGCCTGCCGGGCAGCGTAGGAATGCACGAAGTAGAACATGGCGTTCGCGTCGATGCCGGCGAGCAGGCAAGAGGCAGGGGGACGGGACACCACGTTCCACCCCATGTGCGGGAGCACGGGAGCGGTCAGCTTCTGCACCACGCCCGGCCAGCAGCCCACCCCCTCAGTTTTGACACCGTGCTCGTCACCTGCGGCGAACAGGATCTGCATGCCCACGCAGATGCCCAGCACCGGCCGGGACGCGGCCAGTCGCGCCTCGATGACCTGGTCGCCGCCCGCTGCCCTCAGGCCGCTCATGCACGCCGCGAACGCCCCGACGCCGGGCACGACGAGTCCGTCTGCCCGCAGCGCCTTACCGGCATCCGAGCTAATCTCGGCATCCGCGCCGGCCCGCTGCAGCGCCCGCTGGGCCGACCTCAGGTTGCCCGAGCCATAGTCGAGCACTACAACGCTCGGCCGACGGCTGGTCACCCGCGCTCCCCTCCCTGATCGCGAGCCCTCCGGTGGCGCTCGCCGCGCTGATACCAGGCTACCGAGGCGCCTGGCCGGCCGGGTCGGCGCACGGGGCCGCCGCGCTCATGCGAGAGTGAGACCCTCGCGGCACTGCTGTGAGCTCGCCGAGGGGAGACACCCGTGGACATCACCCAGCTGATCCTTGACGATCATCACGAGCAGCGACGGCTGTTCGCGATGCTGGAGCAGATCGACTCGTCCGACACTTCTGCCCTCGGCGACATCTGGGGCCGGTTGTCGGTCTTCCTCGAAGTACATGCCGCGGCGGAAGAAGAGATCTTCTACCCCGAACTGCTCGCTCTGGCGATCGGCTCAAGGCCGCTGGCCAGCGCCGAGCCCGAGACCGTTGATGCCATTGGAGACCACAACGAGATCCGGGACGCCATCGCGGCAGTCGCCGGTCACCGGGTCGGCAGCCAGGGCTGGCGGGACGCGATCGCGGCGGCCAATGTGGCAAACGGGAACCATATGGCCGAGGAGGAGCGCGAGGGCCTGACCGACTTCCGGCGCCGGGTCAGCTTGCAGAAGCGGCATGAGCTCGCGGTGGCGTTCGCTGCCTTCGAGGCGCGCAACTTTGCCGGTGTCCGGCCGGTCGACAAGGACCCGCAGACCTACGTCCTCCAGACTGAGGCATCCGAGCGCGCCCTCCACGCGCCGGGCTCACTCGGCATCGGCAGGCTGCGGAGCTAGGCTGCGCGATTGCCGGGCGGGAGGGTCCTCATGGACACGCTGCCCGAGCAGCTGGCCGACCACTGGTGGCAGCGGCCGGGCAGGCGGCCAGGCCGGTTGCAGTACCACTGGCACATCCTGTTCCATGAGCAGCCCAAGGTGCACGAGGTTGCCGCGGCGGGCCGGCGGAAGCTCGCTGGCCTGGCAGGTCTGGATCTGGTCCCGCCGCAATGGCTGCACCTGACCACGTTCGCGCTGGGCTTCGCCGACCAGGTACCGCGTCACGCGGTGGACACCATGGTGGCGACAGCGAAGCAGATCCTCGCGCAGACCGAGCCGGTCACGGTCAGCCTCGGGCGGGTGTTCTACCACCCGGAGGCCGTCACGCTCCTGGTCGAACCGGCTGAGGCGCTGGAACCAGTGCTGTCCGCTGTGCGGGTGGCAGCCCGCGAGGCGGGCTGTGAGGGGCAGGCCGCCACCCACCCGTGGCGGCCGCACATCTCGATCGCCTACAGCAACGGCAACGGCCCGGCCGGGCCAGTCATCGAAGCGCTCGGGCTCAAGGTGGCGGCGACTCAGATCACGATCCGATCAGTCAGCCTGGTCGCACAGGCCCAAGTAGGTCACAGCTGGCAATGGCAGCCGATCGCCGAGGTCCGGCTCGGCGCGGGCTGATGGCTTCGTCCTCGCCCTGCAGGCGGCGGTCACAACAGCAGCATCAGTTTGGAGATCTTGCCGTCGGCGACCCGGTAAACGGCGAGAGCTGTCATCTCGGTAGGCATCTCACCGAAGTGGAAGCCGGAAAGGTGCTCCTCATCGACGACAAAGTCGCCCGCCGTCATCCGGTTGGCGATGGTGACTTTGAGATCGGGGCTGTCAGCGAACAGCTTGCCGTACTGCTCTCGGTAATCATGCCGGCTGCCGGATCTGCAGTGTGGCCGCGCCAGCTCTGTCCGCACCGCGACCTTGACGTGCCTGATACCACGGACTTAGCATTATGATATCACTTTAATGGTACGGCGACGACCGCGCGGCGCGTCCGGCAGGGGCGCCGGAGGCATGGAGGCAGTGATGGGCAGATCGAGAGGCGCGCCTGACGGGCGGGCCACGGCGAGGCAGTTAATTACCCGAGCCGGAGTTGCCAGCGTGCCGCTGCTGGTTGCGGCAATGTTCGCGGCAGCGGGTTGCGCAAGCAGTGCGCGAACTGCGAGCGCGCCGACCTGCACCGCTAAACACGTGTCCGCAGCCACGGCAGAAAATGTGCAGGGCAGCTCGGCGAATCCGGCGGTCGCGGCGGCCTGGACGCTGCCGGGCGGCAACTTGCAGAACACGCGGGATGTCGCGAGTGCGATCACCGCGTCGAATGTCAGACAGCTGGGTGTGGCGTGGTGCGTGCCGATCGAGTCGACTGGTGAAACGCGTTCGATTGGCCTTACCGATGGCTACTCGACCACACCGGTCGTCGTCAATGGCGTGGTATACGTCCAGGACATGGAGTCGAACGTGATGGCGATCAAGCTCGTCACCGGCAAAGTCCTGTGGACGCACAACTACAGTACGCCGAACGGCGGCCCGGACGGCGTCAATGTGGCCGGCGGAGTCGTGTATGCGGCGACGAACCATGCCGCGGTCGCGCTGTCGGCAGCCACCGGCAAACAGTTGTGGAGCCGGACCCTGATCGCCAACGACCACGAGGGCATCGACATGGCACCCGGCTACCGTGACGGCACGGTGTACGTGTCGACCGTGCCGGTGAACCCGACGGTGGGCACATATCTCGGCGGCGCCAAGGGCATCTTGTGGGCGCTGAACGCCCGCACCGGCGCGCCGGAATGGTCCTTCGACGAGGTGCAGAACCTGTGGGGCGACCCGGCCGTCAATTCCGGCGGCGGCCTGTGGGATCCGCCGTCGTTCGACGCCCAGGGCAACCTCTACATCGGCATCGCCAACCCCGGTCCGATCGGCGAGGACGGCTGGCCCGGCGGCTACCCGTGGGGTACCAGCCGACCCGGCCCGGACCTGTACACCGACTCGGTTGTCAAGCTGAGCCCGCAGGGGAAACTGCTGTGGTATTACCAGCTCACGCCCCATGACCTCTACGACTGGGATCTGCAGAACTCGCCCGTGCTCACCACGGTCCACGGGCAGCCAGTGGTCATCGACGGGGGCAAGGGCGGCATCCTGATCGAGCTGAACGCCCAGACCGGCAAGCTGATCTGGAAGCTCCCGGTCGGAATCCACACCGGACATGACAACGACGGGCTGCTCACCGAGCACGCGGCGCCGGCCTCGCACATCACGTTGCCCGCCGAGTTCAACCTCGAGCCCGGCGCGTTCGGTGGTATCGAGACACAGCTGGCGACCAACGGCTCCACGGTCTTCGCCGCCGTCAACGACCTCGGGATGCCCATTACTGTCCACGGCGTGGCGGAGAGCTCCAAGGCATTTGCGGCTTCCATCGGCACAGCCACCGGCGAGATGGTCGCGGTCAACGTAGACACTGGAAAGGTCATCTGGGACGACAAGCTCCCGTCGTCGCCGTACGGCGCTGCCACAGTTACCAACGGCGTCGTGATCACCACGACCTACAGCGGGTACCTGTACGCGTTCAACGCCGCAACCGGCGCGATCCTGCTCAAGACGCCGCTGTCCTCCGGGTCCAATGCTCCCGTCGCCATTGACGGCAATTACGTCATCGCGGGCGCTGGCGTCCAGGTGCCCAAGACCGACAAGCAATTGATCATCGCCTACAAGCTCGGTGCTCAGGGGAAGCTCCCCGACACCGTGGCCCGGTAGCCGAATCACCAGGAATGTTATGGACCAGCTGAACGGCTGCCGAGGAGGCGGAGATGGGTGAGCCAGCCATTGAAGTACGCGGGCTGCGCAAGAGTTTCGGTACGAAGGAGGCAGTGGCCGGGATCGATCTGAAGATCGCGGCCGGCTCCCTCGCCGGGCTCGTCGGGCCGAACGGGGCGGGGAAGACCACGTCCCTGTCGATGATGACCGGGCTGCTGCGACCGGATGCCGGCCGGGTCCTGATCAACGGGCTCGATGTCTGGGCGGACCCGGTTGCCGCCAAGGCGATCATCGGGGTCGTGCCGGCCGAGGCCAGGCTTTTCGAGCGGCTGAGCGGCGAGGAAATGCTGGAGTACGCCGGCCGGTTGCGCGGCCTGGCCGTAGGCGAGGCGCGATCCCGGGTGGCGCAGCTGCTGGACGTGCTCGACCTGGCCGCCGATGCCAAGCGGCTGGTCGCCGACTATTCCACCGGTATGCGCAAGAAGGCCGCACTGGGCTGCGCGCTCATCCACAATCCGCCGGTGCTGTTCCTGGACGAACCGCTGGAGGGCGTAGACCCGATCTCCGCCGACGTGATCCGGCGTCTGCTCACGCGCCTGGCCGGCTCGGGCTCCACCGTGTTGTTCTCCAGTCACGTCATGGAACTGGTCGAGCAGGTCTGCGATCACGTGTCGATCATTGACAAGGGCACAATCGTGGCGACCGGCACTACGGAGCAGGTGCGGGGCGGCAAGACCCTGCAGCAGGCGTTCGTCGACCTGATCGGCCCGCGGACGAGCGGCGAGGAGGGATTGTCATGGCTCGGCTCCTCGTCCAGCTGAAGCTCCGCCTGCTGCTGAACGCGCTGCGCTCGTCCACAGCAGTCCGGACAAGTTTTATCGTCAGCACGATCTTTGCCTTCGTGGTCGCGGTGGGCGGCTTCTATGTCCTGGCGCTATTCCGCGGCCTGAGCGCGTCGGTGGATCTGACGACGGTCATCTTCACCGTCTTCGCAGTTAGTTGGCTGGTCCTGCCGGTCATGGCCTTCGGCCTCGACGGCACTCTTGATCCGGCCACGCTGGCGCTCTATCCGCTGCGAACCCGGCCACTCGCCGTCGGGCTGCTTGGCGCGTCGGCGACCGGCGCCTGGCCGCTGGCGAACCTGATCGGCCTGCTCGGGGTGACAGTCGGGCTCGCCCGCGGCGCGCTGGGCGTGCTCGTCGCGGTGGTCGCGGTGGCGCTGCAGGTGCTGTTCTGCATCACGCTGGCCCGGTGGGTGACCACCAGCATGGCCAGGATGCTGCGCTCACGGCGGGGCAAGGACCTCGCCGCTTTCCTGGTCATCCCGATCTTCGCCGTGTATGAGTTCGCCACTCAGGTAATACCCAGAGTCGCGGCCCAGGGCGGGATCACCGCAGCGAGATTCCACGGCGTCGACTCATGGCTGGGCTGGCTCCCGCCGGGCCTGGCCGCGCACGCGATCCAGGACGCTTCGACCGGGCAGCCCGGCACCGCCGTCGCGCGCCTGGCGCTGCTGGCCGCCGTCATCGTGGCACTGGGCTGGTTGTGGATACACTCGCTGAACCGCGCCCTGGTCACCGCCGACTCCTCCACCCAGTCCTCGCAGGTCCGTGCTGCAGCGCTGCCGCTAGCCCGGTACGGCCTGGGTGGCGCCGTCGCGGCACGGTTCTGGCTCTACCAGCGCCGCGAGCCGACATCGCTCGTCTACTGGGCCTTGACCGCGGTCATCATGGTTGCCGTATCCATCAGCTCCATCGTCGGCCACCCGGTGCATCCCGACGTGGTTATCGCCAGCGCCGTCTTCGGAGCCGCGTTCGTCGGGTTCTTCCACGCCAACTCGGTCGGTTTGACCGGCCCGCCGTTCGTCATCGAGGCGCTCGCACTGACCAGCCGCCGCTCATGGCAGGCCTACTTTGCCGGCCAGAACATCGCGCTCGCCGTGATCGCGGCACCACTGCTCACCGCGATCTGCTTCGGCCTCGCGGCCGCCGTCAGGCATCCGATGGAGGGAGTGACGGCGACCGCCGTAGCCCTGGCGGGCCTCGGCGCGGCCCTCGGCCTGAGCAACATCTTCACCGTCACGCTTCCCTACCCCGTGACCAAGCGAGCCGGCAGCCCCATGCCCCAGGCCGCCCAGGGATACACGTCCTCCGCGGCCGGCGGCGTCCTCGGCAGCCTGCTCGGCGCTGCGGTGCTGGTCACGCCGGTCATCGTTGCCGGCGTGCTGACCAGCGGGGACCAGCCGACGGTCCGGATACCGGTGCTGCTGGTCTGCTCCGCCGCCTACGGCGTCCTGCTGGCCTGGGCGGGGGTCCAGCTCGCGGCTCGCGAGGCAGCGGAGAAGCTGCCCGAACTCTGCCAGGTGGCCGTCCGCAGCACGTTCTAGCTGGAACAGATAAGGCTTGACCCTCACGCAGCGTGAGGCTGCACAGTTGTACCCGTGGACGACGACCAGCCAGGCCAGCCCGCACCGGCGGAGTACACCGTCGGCGCGGTGGCCGGGCTGTCCCGTGTCTCGGTACGGACTCTGCACCACTACGACGAGATCGGCCTGCTCACGCCGAGCGGGCGCAGTCCAGCCGGTTACCGGCTGTACTCGCCGGACGACCTGCGGCGGCTACAGCAGATCCTGCTTTACCGGGAGCTGGACTTCGGGCTCGACGAGATCGCGGCGATGCTCTCCGATCCGGACGCCGGGACCGACGAGCACCTGCGCCGTCAGCACCAGCTGCTGCGCGCGCGCCGGGACCGGGCAGCCAGGCTGCTAGCCGCCATCGAACGAGAAATGGAAGCGAGAAAGATGGGCATCTCACTCACCCCTGAGGAACAGCTCGAGATCTTCGGGACCGACAAGCTTGAGGAGCACGCCGCCGAGGCTGAGCAGCGCTGGGGCAACACCGATGCGTGGCAGGAGTCCCGGCGCCGGACGGCCGCCTACACCAAGCAGGACTGGGTCACGATCAAGGCTGAGGCTGACGCGAACATCGCCGGATTCGCGGACGCCATCCGCGCGGGCGCGCCCGCCGACGGAACGGTCGCGATGGACCTCGCCGAGCAGCACCGGCTGCACCTCAGCCGCTGGTTCTACGAGTGCGGCTACGACATGCACCGCGGCCTGGCCGAGCTTTACATCTCGGACCCGCGCTACATGGCCAGCTACGACGAGATCGAGCCGGGCTTCTCCCAGTACGTGCACGACGCGATCACGGCCAACGCCGACCGGAACAGCTAGAGGACGCGCCTTAAACGATGATCGCGAAGGCGGGTGTCTACAGGACGCCTTTCGTGCTCGGGACCGAGCCGCCCGAACGGGGATCCGGTGCCGCCGCCGCCCGCAGCGCCCGGGCGAACGCCTTGAACTGGGCCTCCACGATGTGATGCGGGTTGCGCCCGCGCAGCACATCCAGGTGGATGCAGATGCCGGCCGAATGCGCGAGCGACTCGAAGAAGTGCCGCGTCAGCGTGGTGTCGTAGGTACCGATCAGCGGCGACATGCCGTCCGGCTCGGTGTGCACGACGTAGGGCCGGCCAGACAAGTCGACGGCCGCCCGCACCAGCGTCTCGTCCAGCGGCACAAGCGCGTCCCCGAACCGGCAGATGCCGAGTTTCTCGCCGAGCGCCTCGCGCAGCGCCTGGCCGAGGGCGATCGCCGTGTCTTCCACGGTGTGGTGCGCGTCTACCTCGAGGTCACCGCGCGCCTGCACGGTCAGGTCGAGCAGCCCGTGCCGGCCCAGTTGCGCCAGCATATGGTCGAAGAACGGCACACCGGTCTCGGCCCGGCCGACTCCGGCGCCGTCGAGTGCGAGCTCGACCAGGACCTGAGTCTCGCCGGTGACCCGGCCGATACGCGCCGACCTGGTCACGGCAGCACCGCCGCTGTGCGGCCGGCTAGAACACTCGCTAGTTCAGCCTGGAACGTGGCATTCTCGGCAGCTGTCCCGATGCTGACGCGCAGCCACCCCGGCGGGCCAGTTTCCCTGACCAGCACGCCGCGGTCGAGGAGTGCTGACCAGACCTCATGACTGTCGGCAAACCTGCCGAATAGCACGAAGTTGGCATCAGACTCCCCGGCGGTCAGCCCCATTCCACGCAGTTTCTGCACCAGAGCGTCACGCTCGGCACGGATCGCGGCAACCGATGACAGGAGCTCTGCCGAATGCCGGAGAGCGGCAAGCGCCACCGCCTGGGTGACCGCGGACAGGTGGTAAGGCAGCCGGACCAGCAGCAGGGCCCTGACAACGTCGGGGTCGGCGGCCAGGTAGCCGACCCGTGCGCCTGCCAGCGCGAATGCCTTCGACATGGTCCGGACCACGGCCAGGCGCGGATAGCCGGACAGCAGTGCTAGCGCCGTCCCCGACCGGTCCCTGGAAAACTCTGCGTAAGCCTCGTCGACGATCACCATGCCAGGCGCGGCCGCACAGACCGACTCGATCACCGCCAGCGGGGTTGCCGATCCGGTCGGGTTGTTCGGCGATGTCAGGAAGACCAGGTCCGGCTGGTGACGGCGCACTGCCTCGGCGGCCTCCCCCGGCTCCAGGCTGAAATCGCTACTCCGCTCCCCCGCGATCCACCGGGTCGCGGTGGTCTGGCTGATCAAGGGGTGCATAGAGTACGACGGCTCGAAGCCCAGCGCGCTGCGGCCGGGTCCGCCGAATGCCTGCAGGAGCTGCTGGATGATCTCGTTGGACCCGTTGGCCGCCCAGGTGCGGTCGGCGGTGAGCCGGTGCCCTAGGTAAGCGGCCAGTGCCTCACGCAGAGCGACGGCGTCCCGGTCCGGGTACCGGTTCAGCCCGCCCGCGACTGAGGTGACTGCGGCGGCGATGTCAGCAACGAGCGCGGCTGACGGCGGGAACGGATTCTCGTTGGTATTCAGCCGGACCGGCACGTCCAGCTGCGGCGCGCCATAAGGGTGGCGCCCGGCCAGGTCAGCGCGTACTGGCGGGGCCGTCACGGTTGATCCTTGTCAGCCGGCACCCGGACGCGTACCGCCTGCACGTGCGCGGCCAGGTCCTCCGCGCCACCCAGCGCGTCGATATGCGGTGCCACTGCCGCCAGGGCTGACTTATCGCACTCCACGACGTGCACGCAACGGAGGAAGGACAGTACCGACAAGCCGCCACAATACCGCGCCGTCCCGCCGGTCGGCAGCACATGGTTGGACCCGGCCAGGTAGTCGCCGAGCGACACCGGCGCCCACGGGCCGACGAAGATCGCGCCCGCGTTGCGTACCCGACGGGCGAGGATGGCTGCGTCCCTCGCCTGGATCTCCAGGTGCTCAGGCGCCCAGGCGTCACAAACGGCCAGCGCGGCGTCCGCGTCGTCGACGATCACGCAGGCGGACTGGCCGGCGAGCGCTGCCTGGACCCGCTCGGCGTGCTTGGCCTGCGATGCCGCCTTCGCCAGCTCGATGTCAACCCGGTCGGCCAGTGCGGCACTGGTGCTGATCAGCAGGCAGGCCGCCAGCGGGTCGTGCTCGGCCTGCGCGACCAGATCGGCGGCGATGAAGCTTGCGTCC
>DATMMA010000005.1:0-3681 GCA_035570295.1 Streptosporangiaceae bacterium | reverse complement strand
CCGCCGACCTGGCGTCCGAGGCCGAACGCCCCGCCATCAGGCTCGGGGCCGGCGGCGGGCTCCTGGCCAGCAACGACACCCCGGCAGCGCTCGCGGCGATGGCCGCCGCCGCGGACAGGGCCGACTCGGCAGAGCAGGCCGACACCGACTCCGACACCGAGGATCTGGTGCCGGTCGATATGCAGGGCAGCGGGCCGCTCGTGGTCCGAGAGAAGTTTCACACTGCCTCTCCCATGGGGATCGAGCAGGCGCTCTTCGAGATGGAACTGGTCGGCCATGACTTCTTCTTGTTCATAGATGCCGCGTCCGGGATTCCTAGCGTGGTTTACCGGCGCCGCGGATATCAGTACGGCGTGATCCGGCTGGTGGAGGCCCCCGAGCCGGCGACTGTCGGCTCGGCGACCGGCAGCGGGCAGGTCAACGGCCAGCTGGGCAATGCCGCAGCAGGCCGTACCGGTGAGAGGGCCCGCACTACCGGGGTCTAATCTCCCTGGGGTTGCAACTGGCGCCCGAGTCGGAGAGAGTTCTGGCACGGGCATCGCGGGGGGTAGCTTCTGGTGGGCTGGGCGGAATTGCTCGCCCGGTCGCTAAGGAGGAAAGATCATGGGCCGCAGTGCCAAGGTCACCCCGCATGCTCCCGACGAGCAGGCGGACTCCGACGTGGACGGCGCTGATACTGATCTCACCTTTGGCCGGAACGAGGCGCCGGCGTCAACTGGCGCCCGTCGGCCCGCGGCGGAACCCATCCGCACCCTGATTGTCGATGACCATGCGCTTTTCAGGCGCGGTCTGGAGATGGTTCTCAATTCCGAGCCCGACATCGAGCTGGTCGGTGAGGCGAGCGACGGCGAGGAAGCTGTCAGCAAGGCCGGCGAGTCGCTGCCCGACGTCGTCCTGATGGACATCCGGATGCCGCGCAGCAGCGGCATCGAGGCATGCCGGGCACTTAAGGAGGTCGCGCCGAGCGCCAAGATCGTGATGCTGACGATCAGCGACGAGGAAGAGGACCTATTCGACGCCATCCGGGCCGGGGCCAGCGGGTACCTGCTGAAGGACATCCCGCTGGACGAGGTCGCCGATACGGTGCGGGCGGTCTATGGCGGCCAGTCGCTGATCAACCCTTCGATGGCTGGCAAACTGCTCACCGAGTTCGCGGCGCTCGCACGGCGGGACGAGCACGAACCGCCGCAGCAGGTCCCCGCGCCCCGGCTGACTGATCGCGAGATCCAGGTCCTCCGCCTGGTAGCCAGGGGGATGAACAACAGGGACATCGCCAAGGATCTCTTCATCTCCGAGAACACGGTGAAAAACCACGTCCGCAACATCCTGGAGAAGCTGCAGATCCACTCCCGGATGGAGGCCGTCATGGTGGCCGTCCGGGAGAAGCTGATCGAGTTCGGCTGATCGAGTTCGGCTGATCGAGCTCGACGTCCGCCGCCGCGATCTTCGGGCGATTTGCCCCTTTTGCGCTAGCATCCCGCCGACATTTCACCCGAGACGTGAGTGACGAATCAGTCGTAACATCACATAATGCCTTCCTGGAGCGCTGGCTCGGGTGAAAAGTCAAGGACGATCTTGAATTCGCACATGCATTTGGCCCCCATAGCCGCGTTCTTGTCAGGAGAGTCCTGACGGCGTAAGGTCATGCCTGACAGGTGTCAGGAAGTACCTGACAGAGTGCCGGAGCGAAGGACCCTGGGATGGCTGTTAGCGAGTTGCAGGAGAACATCGCCTGCTCGTTTTGCCAGAAACCGCCCGATGCGGTTGCCAAGCTGGTCGCCGGGCCTGGCGTGTTCATCTGCAATGAGTGCGTGGGCCTGTGTAATGAGCTCGTGGCCTTGCCATCAGAGAAGCCATGGCAGGAGCAAGCGGCCAGCTGGGAGCAGAAGATGTCGGACGAGGACCTGCTCCAGCACCTGCCCAGGGTCGCAGCGATGGCGGCGCAGGTCGAGCAGCAGCTGACCGGCTGGGTACGTAAGGCACGCGGCCGGGGAATTACCTGGACGCGGATCGGTGAATCGCTCGGCATGACGCGCCAGTCGGCCTGGGAACGCTTCTCCGGCGAGGACTAACCTGCCCGGTGCCCGGTGCCCGGTGCCCGGTGCCCGGTGCCGTGCGCGGCGGGCGGCGCGGATGCCCGGTGTCCGGACGGAGCCTGGCGGCGTCGACTGGCCGTGGGGGCATGCCTGGCCGCATTGGGCGGCGCCCGCTCAGCCGCCGATCTCGGTCAGCGCGGCCCGCAGCCGCTGCTCCAGCCTGGGCGGCTCTACCTGCTGCAGCTTGACGTTGTCGCAGCCGACCCAGGAAGCAGCCTCGGTCAGTGCCTGTGCCATTGGCTCGGCTGCCGCCGGCTTGTCCATGGTGAGCTTGCGGGCGACAAGCGTGTTGCCGCTCCGGGCCGGGTCGACCCGGCCGACGAGCCGCCCGCCGGCCAGCAGCGGCATCGTGTAGTAGCCGTGCACCCGCTCGGCCTGCGGCACGTATGCCTCGAGGCTGTGCTCGAACCGGAACATGCGCAGCGTCCGCTTCCGGTCCCAGATCAGCGAGTCGAACGGCGACAGCAGCGTGGTCCGGTGCCGTCCGCGCCTGGCCTGGACGTCCGGCAACTGCGGGTCGAGCCAGGCGGGGACAGCCCGGCCATTGCGGCCGCCCGCGATCTCCACCGGTACCAGGCCCGCGGCCTGCGCTGAGGCGGCTGCGGTCAGCGCCTTGCCGTCCTGGCGTATGCCCGCGCCCCCGTACCTCAGCCGCTGGTAGTCAGCGAGGTCGGACTGCGTTGCCACGCCGAGCGCGCGGCCCGCCACTGCGGCCAGCCTGATCAGGCACTCCTCGTTCGTGAGGGTCGTCTCGAGCAGCTCCGCTGGCAGCACGCGCTCGGGCAGGTCGTAGACGCGCCGCCAGCCGGTCCGGCGCACGCAGATGACGTCGCCAGTGTCGAGCAGCCATTCCACCGCGATCTTCGTATCCGACCAGTCCCACCAGGGCCCGCCGTTCTTGGCGCCGCCGAGCTCGGTAGCCGTCAGCGGTCCCTCGGCGCGGATCCGTTCCAGCACCCGCGCGCAGACTTCCGGATGGCTCTGGTGCCAGCGCAGGCCGCGCTCGGCGAAGGCGCGGCGGCGGAACTCGTAGTACGGCCACTCCTCAATCGGCAGTACACACGCGGCATGTGACCAGTACTCAAATGCTGCAGGGTGACGAGGGTGCCAGTATGCCTGCTCGACCTTCGCCCGGCCGATGGCGCCGAGCCGGGCGTAGGCCACGAGCTCGTGCGAGCGCGCCAGCACGCTGATCGTGTCGAGCTGTACCCCGCCGAGCCGCCTGAGTATGGCAGGCACGCCGCCCCGCCGCGCTGCGCTCCCGATCAGGCCCTGGGCGTACAGGGTGATGAGGCGGGCTTCGTCCTGGCTCAGGGTGAGCTCAGGCGGAGGAAGGCGGGGGGCAGCCACGGTAGGGAGGCTACCGCCAGGGTCTGACAATCGGCGCGCGGAAGATCGACCCTCAGCGGGTCGCGTCGGCCCGAGCTGCGACTGCCGGGCCTAACTGCAATAACTGGGCCGAGCTGCGACTGCCGGGGCTAGCTACGACCGGGCGCACAAAGTACCGCAGCCGCAGGAGCTTTCAGCCGGTTTAGTACCAATCGTCAAAGATGCCGGTGGCCATCGCGACCAGCGCGCCGACCAC
>DATMMA010000004.1:0-6332 GCA_035570295.1 Streptosporangiaceae bacterium | reverse complement strand
CCTCGGCCAGCAGGAATTCAGCCACCGTCCGATCGGTGCCGGAAAACTGTTCGGCGAACCGCTCCGGGTCCGGGTGCCCGGCCAGCGACAAGGCCGCGAGCCGCAGCCCCGCCGCCCAGCCCTCGGTCCGCTCATGCAACATCCCCAGCGCCGACTCGGGCAGTTCCACTCCCGCCGCGGCGAATAGCTCCCTGGCCTCAGCCAGGCTGAACCGCAGGTGCGCCGCGCGGATCTCGGTCAGCTCCCCCTCCAGCCGCAACCGGTGCAGCCCCAGCCGCAGATCATGCCGGGTCGCCAGCACGAACCGCAGCTCCGGCGGGCCGCGCATCAGCAGCAGCTCAAGCTGCCGCCGCGCTTCCGCCGATCCCAGCTCATGCACGTCGTCGAGTACCAGCCAGAGCCGCTCCTGTAGCGGCGCCAGGTCCTTCAGCAGCCGCTCCACCACCGCCCACCCGTCCAGGTCGGGCGCCGCCGTCAGCTCCCGGACCAGCCTGGACCCGGCAGAAGTCTGGCGCAGTGCGCCCAGCACCGACAGCCAAAACCGCTGCGGATCACGATCGTCGCGGCCGACCGATACCCACCCGGCGCTGTCCTTCAGGTCCGCCTCGCCGATCCACGACCGCAGCAGCACCGACTTCCCGCTGCCCGGCGGCGCCGAGACGACGGTCACCCGGGCCGAGGCCCCGAGCCGCTCGAACAGCCCGGTACGGGACACGACTCCTCCCGCACCAGGATGAGCGGCCCGGCCGGCCACGGCGTCCGATCCTTCGGCGGACCCCATGACCCAGATCTTCGCACGACGCCAGCCGGCGATCCCTTTGAGCCGAGCATAAGCCGTGACGCCCGTTCGGCCATTGGCCGCTCGTCACGTACACATCACCAGGCGTGGGTCCGCAGGGACATTCCGGCCGTCGCGGATCATCAGAATCGCGCGATGTCGGCTCACCTAGCCAGGCGGAACCATGAAGTACGCCCGGCGCCGGGACGACCAATAGAAACGGACATGACGTCATGGACGAAGCGACCAGACCGGTCTCCTATGAGATCCGGGTCCGCGGGCGGCTGGGCGGCATGCTGCTCGGCGCGTTCCCGCACCTGCGTGCGCAGGCGCACGGAGCGGAGACCGTGCTTACCGGACCGCTGGCCGACCAGGCGGCGTTGTACGGGTTGCTGGCCCAGATCGAAGCGCTAGGCCTCGAACTGCTCGAAGTCCGCCGTACTGGCTGCTGAGCCGCAGTCATGACGGCGCGTCGCACCGTGATCGGCCAAGGGCAGGAGTCACCAGAACTAGACGATGTCGGCTCATCAAGCTGGCATCAGCACGAAAAGGGATCAGAAGGGCGGTGGTCGCCGATGGTTGTCAGTGACTGGACCGGGCCGCGGCGCGTGGATGACCGGTGGCGGGAGGAGTTCGTGCTGCTTGACCGCCGGACGGAGCGGGCGGCGATCGACCGGGTCCTGGTCGCGGTGCGCAGCGGCTTCAGCGGCACGCTGGTGCTGCGCGGAGGGCCTGGGGTCGGGAAGTCGACGCTACTCCAGTACGCGGTCGCGGCAGCGCCAGACCTGCGGGTTTGCAGCATCGCCGGTGTCGAGTCTGAGATCAGCATGGCGTTCGGTGGCCTGCACCAGCTGCTGGTCCCGTGCCTGCCGCAGTTGGACGGGTTGCCGCCTCCGCAGGGGGGCGCGCTGAGGGTCGCTTTCGGCCAGGAATCAGGGCTGCCGCCGGAGCGGTTCCTGGTGGGACTGGCAGCGCTTACGCTGCTTTCCCGTGCGGCTGAAGCACAGCCGCTGCTGTGCATTATCGATGACGCGCACTGGCTCGACCCCGAATCGGCGCAGGCGCTCAGTTTCGTCGCCCGCCGCTTGTACGCGGACCGCGTCGGCTTCATCGCCGCCGTCGGCGAACCTGCGGCACAGCGGGTATTCGAGCAGCTTCCGACGATCACGGTGGACGGCCTGCCCGACGCCGAGGCGCGTGAGCTGCTCGGCTCGGTGGCCGGCGGAGCCCTTAACCCGCAGGCCGTCGACCGCATCCTGGCCGACACCCACAACAACCCGCTCGCGCTGGTGGAGCTCGGCACCCAGTACACGGCCGACCAGCTCTCCGGCCGCGCCGTGCTGCCCGAACCGCTTCCGCTGGGCCGACGGCTCCAGGAACACTTCCTGCGTCAGGTACGCAGCCTGCCGCCAGATGCCCAGGCGTTCGCGCTGCTGGCCGCGGCCGACCCGGCAGGTGACCGGGACCGGCTGTGGCGCGCGGCGGACCGGTCCGGCATCGACCCAGATGCGGCTTCAGCCGAAGCGGCTGGGGCCAGCGTGCTGGAGTTTCCCGGCAGTTCGGTGCGGTTCCGCTATCCGCTGCTGCGGTCCGCGGTGTACCACGGCGCGAGCGCCGTTGACCGTCGGCAGGCACATCGTGCGCTGGCCGAAGCTGGCCACTCGGAGCTGCGCGTGTGGCACCTGGCCGCGGCGGCGGTGGCCCCCGACGAGAAGCTCGCGGCCGAGCTTCAGCACACGGCCGAACGTGCGGGCACCCGTGGCGGATACGCGGCCCGGGCCGCGCTGCTGCGGCGCTCGGCCGACCTGACGCCCGACGACGCTCGGCGCGCCGAGCGGGAAGTCGCCGTGGCTGAGGCCACGCTCATGGCCGGCGACCCGGTCGGGGCCCAGGACACGCTCAGCAGCGCGCTAACCCGGCTTACCGGTACGACGGCACGTGGCCGGGCGCAACGGCTGAAGGGCGCGATCTGCTTCGCCCAGGGCAACGCGACCAAGGCGGCCCGCATCCTGGCCAGCGCGTCACAGGCCCTCGCGGGCGACGACAGGATGGCCCGGGACACGATGCTCATGGCGCTGCAGGCGGCCATCTGGGCCGGTCCAGCACAGACCCGGGAAATCGCGGGCGCGGCGCGCGCCTTCCCGCCTGTCTCCTTTGCTTCGGCGTCGGTCGCCGACCTGCTGCTCGAGGGGTACAGCGCGCGGTTTACCCTCGGCTATCAGGCCTCCGTGGAGCCGTTCCGCGCCGCCGTGACCGCGCTGCTCGCCGACGACCTCGATCCCGCGGTGGGCCTTCGCTGGTTCGCGCTCGGTACCGCGGCCGCCGGCAGCCTATGGGATGACCAGGCCACCTTCGATCTGTCCGACCGCTGGGTCACCATGGCGCGCGCGGCTGGAGCGTTCACGACCCTGCCGGTCGCGCTGGTTTTCAACGCGGTTTCGGAATCCATGGCCGGCCACTTCCGTGAGGCCGACACGAGGTGGGCCCTGATGCTGGAGGTGCTGACCATGAGCTCCGGTCCCGCCGTACTCGGTGTCAACAGCCGCAGCAGCGGCCTGCTGCTCGCCTATCGCGGCCAGCTCACCGAGGCCCGCGCGACGGGCCTGGCCCAGGTCGGCGAGTCGACCGCACGAGGCCAAGGCGGGCCGGCGGACATCGGCCGGTACATCGTCGCCGTGGCCGACTTGTTCGGCGGAGACTACGCGGCGGCGATGTCCTACGCGCAGACCGTGATCGAGGACGACCCGGCGTATACGGCCGAGGCAGCCCTGCCGGAGCTGATCCAGGCCGCCGTCCGGGCCGGCGATTACGAAGCTGCGGCTACCGCTCACAAAACCCTGTCCGAACGGGCGCTCGCCACCGGCACGCCGTGGGCGCTCGGGCTGCGTGCCCGCTGCGAGGCGCTGCTGGCCGAGGGCGCGGACGCGGAGGGCTGCTACCTAGAATCCATCAGCCAGCTCAAGCGATGCCGGATGGCGGTCGACCTGGCACGCGCACACCTGCTCTACGGCCAGTGGCTCCGCCGGGCCAAGCGGCGGCGGGACGCGCGGCAGGAACTGGGCACCGCGCATGACATGTTCGCCGCGATGGGTGCGGACCGGCTCGCCGAGTGGGCCGCCGCAGAGCTGCGCGCGACCGGCGAGCGCGCCCGGGCCCGCACCCCGGAGACCGCCTCCGACCTCACGCGTCAGGAAACGCGGGTGGCAGACCTCGCGGCGGCCGGAGCGTCGGATAGCGAGATCGCCGCGCAGCTGTTCATCAGCCCGAGCACCGTCGACTATCACCTCCGCAAGGTGTTCCGCAAGCTCAACGTGACGTCGCGGACGCAGCTCGCCGGCCGCCCAAGATCGGGACCGGGCGCCGCCAGCCAGGCATGACGCCAAAGGCTTGGCACCTAAAAGTCGCGGGAGACACGGAAACCCTGGGCCAGGAACAAGAACGCGATCATGCGCGGCGCCAGATGATCGGTCACGATTGAGGTGAGAACAACCAGGAGGCGGGAGGAAGGCTGCTCGATGACACGTGTCGCGCTCATCGGGGGAGGGATCGGCGGATTGACCGCGGCCAACGCGCTGTCGCGGGCGGGGATCGAGGTGGCGGTCTACGAGGCGGCCGCCGAGCTCAAGGAGATCGGAGCCGGCGTCGCCCTGCACCCCAACGCAATGAAGGTGCTGCGCGCCATCGGCGTGGAGGACAACGTCCGCAAGGTTGCAGGGCGGTCGCATTGGCAGTTCATGCGCAACTGGAAGACGGGCCGGGTGATCGCCAAGACGAGCCGACAACAGCAGACGGCTTCGTTCGGCATAGAGGGCGCGACCGTGCACAGGGCCGATCTCCTCGACGTGCTCGCCGACGCGCTGCCGGCCGACGTCGTCACCTTGGGCAAGCGATGCACGGTAGTGCGGCCCGACAGTGACATCGTGGTCGCGCGCTTTGCGGATGGCAGTGAGATTGAGGCCGACGTCATTGTTGGCGCTGATGGCATCCACTCCACGGTGCGCGCCTCCTTGTTCGGTCCGGACGCCCCTCGGTTCACCGGGAAGATTTGTTATCGCAGCGTCATTCCGACCGGAGCCGTTCGGGGCACCTGGCCGTACAACGAAGGTGCTCAGTGGCTTGGCCCGCACGGCACGATCGTCCTATATCCGCTGCGGGGCGAGGACTTGATCAACGTCGTCTGCCACTACGACGATGACAACTACCGCCACGAGTCGTGGATCGCTGAGTGCAGCCGCGAGGAGGTGCTCGAGCGCTACGCCGACTGGCACGAGTCCCTGCTCCGCCTCTTCGCCGCCGCGGACACCTGGTACAAGTGGGCGCTCTACGACCGCGACCCGATCCCGCGGTGGACGCGCGGCCGGGTCACCGTTCTGGGCGACGCCGCGCATCCGATGCTCCCTTACCTCGGACAGGGCGCCTGCCAGGCGATCGAGGACGGCGCGGTCATGGCGACGGCGCTCTCGGCGGAGGCCGCTGATCCGGTGACGGGCCTGGCTCGATACGAGCGCACCCGCCGGCCGAGAGCAAGCCGGGTGGTACTCACCGCCCGCGAACGGGGGCTGAGCAACCACCTGACGTCTCCGTGGGCCGCCTGGCGGCGAGACCTCTTGATCGCATGGCGACGGCGCGTGAGCCGACGCGACCCGGAAGGGCGCGGCGGAGCCTGGCTTGCCGAGTACGACGCGAGCTCTCCAGACGTACTCGCCAACTGAAATAACTTTCGGTCTATGCGTAACAATTCAGTTCCTCCGTCAGTACCACCAGGCGGCGGCGGAGGGCAATCGAATAGCACTAGATCACGCGATGCTTCGATCTCATGGCTTCGACGAATCACCCGGACTGTGCGATGCCGACTCACCAACCCTGGCGTGATGCTTAAAGCGTAGGCAAGGAAGGCAGCCAGGCTGCTGCTCCAAGCTAGAGGCAAGACGCATGAGCCAGGACTACGACTCGGACCGCCAAGAGCAGGACCTTCCGCACGGCGGACCGGGCAATCCCCTCGAACGCGAACGGGGATCCTCGAGGGGACAGCGCGAACGGGGATCCTCGAGGGGACAGATTGACACGCGGTCTCCGCGCCGAGGTCGCAAGATCCTGCTGTTCGCGATCGGGGTGATCGCGGTCGCGGTCTGGACTACATGGGGCGGGTCGATCGTCAGCATGAACCCGACGGCAGCGAGCTCTGCCCCGGCCACGTCGAAGACCGTGCTGTCCATCAGCCAGATCGCCTTCCGGGTTGACTCGGGACTGGCCGACGTGGTGTCCACGGACAGCTATCAGCAGGCCACCGCGGCCGGTACCGGCATCGTGCTGACCTCCACCGGCGAGGTGCTCACCAACAACCACGTCATCGAGGGAGCCACCTCTATCGACGTCACCGACATCGGCAACGGCCAGAAGTACACCGCGACGGTTGTGGGGTACGACGCCACTGCGGACGTGGCAGTACTGCGAGTGCAGGGCGCGTCCGGCCTTACTACCCCAGGCTTGGGCGACTCCGCCACGGTGCAGGCCGGTGATCGCGTGGTAGCGCTGGGCAACGCGGGGGGCAAGG
>DATMMA010000003.1:0-3042 GCA_035570295.1 Streptosporangiaceae bacterium | reverse complement strand
GCTCCTTGCGTCGATCGGGCGGGGGTGAGATGTCTGGCCGGTGTCGTCCGCGACGAGATCGCGAGCAGGCCGGGCTTTGACGGGCTTAGCGCACTTTGCGGTCCTGCCGCTCGGGGAGTCGGGTGATCGGCTCTATCTTTGAGACCGATCCGGCAGCGGCTGATCCCGGCTGGCGCTCACCGGCGTGATCGCCGGGCCGGCACTGACCAGCCGGTGCCCGCGACGTGCAGAGCGAGGCAGGCAAGCCCGGCCAGCAGCAGGCTCGTTGGCGACAAGGCGGTGATGGTGGAGGTGGATGTCGCCTAGATAAGAACACGCGATGGCGCACAGGACAGCGGCAACGAATGCGAGCATAGATAGTTCTTTCTTCCCGGCGCTGCAGCCAGATGGCGAAGGCCTGATGCGTGTCCGCTTGCCGTCAGCCGGCTGTCAGCCGGCCCCGGCACGGCTGCGGCCTAGCTCTGACCGCCATCGCTACCGCGGCGGATCGTCCCGGTACAGCGTGCTCGCCTGGAGGTCGTGCGGCGCCTCGTCGCGGTAAGTGCGGCGTTCCTCGACGAGCTGCGGCCCGGGCCTGCCATCGTCGTACCTGGCGGTGCGGGCTGCGCGGCGCCGGTTCGGGTTCAGCGGGCTCCATACCAGCAGCGACAGCAGCAGCCCCAGCACGCCGGCGAGCAGCACGATGAGGCCCACCGAATGCACGTTGATGCCGTGCGTCCGCGTCGTCGTCACGGCGTAACGCAGGATGGCTCCGATGGCGATCAGCGCGATGCACGTGCCGGTGCTCATCACCCGCCCGCCCATTGGCTGGACCGGCCCGGCCGGCCCGGTCATCGTCGCGCCCCGTCGCCGTGCATGCACGTGCCGGTGCCGGCAACGCCGGCCGGCCTGCCCTCGGCCACGCTAAGAATGGTCATGTGATGATGCTCATAATGTTCAGCCTCTATCGGGTACCTGATGACAAGGCCCGCCGGTTTCTGCAAGCTGTTATGACCGGCCATTTCGGGCATAAAAAAACCAGACCCTCGCCGTTCCGCAGATATGCGGCACGGCTGCCGTGGTCCGGAGCAATCTCAGGCTATCCCGAGGCTAACCCCGTGTCTACGGTTTATGTCCGTAATTAATAGAGGTGGCGTGACAAACTCATCTTAAACGCCACTCGCTGGGCTGCCGGCCGCTATCACGCAAGCGGCAACTTCACGCGAGCGAAAGGGACGAGGGAGGGTCGGATCATTTCCCTGCACGAGAGTCGCTGGACCGGCTAATCTGGTCAGACGCCCCGGACCTAGGCGCATTAGACCGTGTCGAAACGGTTTAAATGGCCAGAGTTCCGGAGTTTTTGTTTGCACGAACGCCGTAGAGGCGGCGAGTCGCGGCCCGACCGGCTCCCCCGGAGGCCACTCATGCTGTCATCGGATTCCGCCAGCGCCACCGCGTGAATGTCACGCGGCGCCTGCCAGGGCGAAGATCCCGAGCTCTTCTTCCCGGTGGCCTCCACCGGCCCGTTCCGCGATCAGATCAACGCAGCGAAGGCCATCTGCGGACGATGCTCAGAGCTGCAAATGTGCTTGTCCTATGCCGTCAGGACCGCGCAAGACGGCATCTGGGGCGGAACCACGAAGGACGAACGGCGCGCAATGCCGTCTCGCGAGCGCCTGCCCGCAAGCGCATTTCTCGCCATGCCGCTGGCATCCGGGCACGCCGATGCCGGCTGGCCTGCGGCAAGGACGGTCCGCGCAGCTGCACACCGCGCCGCCCAGTCCATGGAGCTCACCGGAGCAACGGGCTGAAGAGCCGTCGGACGGCGACGGCTGTGCCGCGTCGGCGGCACGCCAGGCGGCATCCGCTCTGGGTATCGGGGGCGCGTAATTCAGCTCGAAGTGGTACGGACGGGCCGCCGGCCTTCCGCTTTCAGGCGTGGCAGGCGGCGGGCTCAGGCATCTGGCTGCAGCGCCGTCGTTCGATAAGTAATCCGGCGTGGTTCTGAGGAGCCGCTGAGGTCGCGTTCCGAGCCCCGGGCGGCCCGCTCCGACGTTAGGCGTTGCCGTCGTTGGAGGCTGGTTCTGACTTCGGTTTCAGTCTCGCTGAGGCAGGCGCTGCCAGGCGCAGTGCCAGGATCTCGTTGATGCCCTGGGCGATGCAGGTCCGAAGCAACGCCGAATCGGTGATGGCTGCGGCGTCGGTGTTGATTCCTATGCAGCAGGTGCCGGCGTGCGAGATCAGAGTGATCATGGCAGCGCAGCCGGGCAGCGGGCCGAACGGGTACATACGCGTGATCCTTGCCCCGGCCAGGTAGACCGGGTAGGGGATGCCGGGCACGTTACTGACCTGTGCGTCATTGCTGGCGGTCATGCTGGCCAGAACTCGTGCCACCAGCGGGCCAGGCAGATGGCTGAGTGCCGGGGAGAGCAGCGCGGCCGCGTTTACCGCAGGCTCTGCCCTGGCAGCGATCACAAATTCCCGCACTTGCCGCATGCGCTCCCGCGGATCGTGCTCGGCGACCGGAGCGGCGAACCGGGCAGCAGCGAACCGGTTGCCGCCAGCCGTGTCCGTCGCGGTCCGCAGGCTGATCGGCATCGCGACCGGGATCGTGTCGACGGGTACGCAGAAGTGCTCGTGATAGCGGCGGAACCCGCCGAGCACCGCGGCCACGAACGCGTCGTTGACCGAGCCGCCCGCCGACTTCGCCGCCGCCTTCAGGTCGGCCAACGGAACCTCGGCGGTCTCGAACCGCCACTCCAGGCTCCGCGGGCGCAGCAGCGGCGAGGACGCTCCGGTCGCCGGGTTGGCCACGCGCCGCAGCGAGGATGCGAATGCAATCGCATCCAGCACCGAGCGCGCAGGCGATCTCAGAGCCTGGGCAGCGAGCCCGACCGCGGCGGCCGACTGCCGGATCGCCCCTCCGGGGGCCCTGGCGGCCCGCCGTGCTGCCTGAGCCGCGAGTATCTCCACCGGAGTGCGCGTATCAGCTGGCGGCGCGGCAGGTTCTGGCCTGTGGCGCATCGGCTCACGGGTGCGGCTGTGCAGCATCGCCAGCAGTTG
>DATMMA010000002.1:0-14066 GCA_035570295.1 Streptosporangiaceae bacterium | reverse complement strand
AGCAGCGCCCCGGCCTGCGCGCAGGCCCCGGCCAGCGTGCCCGGCGCGACGTCCGCGCCGTGGCGGGCCAGCCCCGTCACCAGCGAGTTCATGCTCCGGCCGGCCACGAACCGCTCGGTGAACAGCATCGCGATGAACGCGTTAGTGAAAAGGCCCTTGCCGATCGCCTTCGACGGGCCGGGCGCCGTCACCGTCGCCGGGACCCGGCAGGAGCAGGCCCGCCGGTACCGGCGCCGGCAGTCCGCCCGCACCCGCACGATCACCAGCCAGTCCAGCTGCTCCGTCACATGATCGCTGCCCAGGCCCGTGAACGGCGTCCCGCACTCCGGGCAGCAGTACCCGCCGCCCCCGAAATCCCAGGCCACCTCCACCCGGGGCAGATGCGAGTAATCCCGCCGCCCCGCCCGCGCCCCCGGCCCCCGCTTCTTCCCGCCCGTGCCGCTCCCGCGCAGATCACGGCCCTGCCCCGCGTCCCCGCCGTCCGCAGACGGCTCGGGCCGCGCCCGCTCTGACGACCGCCCGAACACCATCCGCTGCAGAACGGCCAGGTCAGCCCGCACGCGCTCCAGCTCAGCCGCCTGCTCCGCGTTCTCCGCCCGCAGCCGCGCGTTCTCCTCGCGCAGCACAGCCGCCAGCCGCGCCATCTCCCGGTTCGCATCCAGCGCAGCAGCCAGCACGTCCCGCAGTGACGCCTCAGCACCCTCCGAATCCGGGACAACGCCGGCCGCCACCGTCACGCAGCACAGCAAACACCCTCAGCAGCCGCAAATCACGCACCACAAGCCAGCGCGTCGCAACCCACGCGCCCATACCCGGCCCCCAGCCAGAGCAGACACCGTCCGCATATCCTTTGCCGCAATATGGATGACTCCGCGTCAGGTCACGATCGACGACCGAAGTACGCTGCCGCAGGGGTGCCCGACCGCTGGGGAGGACCGATGATGGACCGTGGCGAAGTGTGGTGGGCACTGCTCGATGAGAAGCGCCCGGTGGTGCTCCTGTCACGAGACGGGGCCGAAGAACTGCGGGCGATACAGGTCGTCGCCCCCGCAGGCACCGACATCACTGATGTCGGCATCGAGGTCAGACTGGGCAACGGGGAGGGACTTGCGAACGAAGGCGTCGTACGTGTTGCCCTGCCCCGCACCGGGTTTATCCCCTGCACCTGGCTGGTCACCTTGACGCGCGACGACTTGATCGAGCAAGCCGGAAGACTGTCACCGGCAAAGCTCCACGAGCTCGCGGCCGCACTTCGGCTCGCCCAACTCGAGTAGCCCCACGCCGACGGCAAGCGCAGTCACCTTCCGCGCAACACAGATCACAATCACCGACTGGAGTAATAGGCACCAGCGACCCTGCCACAGGATTTCCGAATACTTACGTCCGTACTGCCCGCTACAGCTGTCATTGAAGCCATCCCTCAGGTAGGCACTTTAGGTCGCGGATCAGGTTCCTGACTACGCCCGCCGTGATTTCGTCATGCCGAGACAGCGAGCTCACATGCTGTCGGCACTCAAGCGGGATCCCCACTTCTCGTGCTTACCGGAGTCGCCGATTTTCCGGCACCGTTGCCTTGCTAACGCCGCGACGACCTGCCGCTTGGTCATTGGCTTCATAAGCAATCTCCGGAGAGCCTGAGTTGCCTCCACGGTATTGGCCAGGCCGACATTTCGACTAACTTTGACCGCCGCGCAAGTCGCCTGATTGGCGGACCTGCTGATCCTCCGGCCAGGCCCGCGGACGAGCCAGCCGGAGTCCGCTACGGCTCCGACGGCGGCTCGTACCGGACGGCCTCGTCAATCTCCCGGTAGATGGACTGGCCAGCCGGGTTGCGCATTTCCTCGGCCAGGTGGCCGAGCAGCCCGGCGGTCCTCGCGAGCAGGGCGAAGCCGCGCAGCAGGTCCGGCGGGAACCCGAGGTCAGCCAGCGCGGCCCCGCAGACACCTGCCCCGTTCAGCGGCAGCGTGCGGCCGATGATTGCCGGATGCACCCGGCCGACCGCCGCGAACAGCTGCAGGTGCGGGCCCAGTACCCCGGATTCGGCGGCGATCCGGAAGATCACCGGCGTGCGCGGGTCACCGGCCTTGTGTACCGGATGCCCCAGACCCGGAACCAGCCGCCCGGCTGCCCGCTGCGCCTGGACAGCGGTCGTCGCCAGCTCATCCCAGCCCGCCTCGGTGTCCGGCAGCGGACCTTCGTGCCCGGCCAGCGCGGCGGCGAGAAAGCGCCCGCAGTCCTCGGTCACGCCCAGGTACCGTGAGCCACCGCCTAGCAGCCCCGCGGCCAGAGCGCCCTGTACCGATTCCGGCGCGCCAGTCAGGGTAAGGCGAGCCGCGATCACCGAAGGGGTGAAGCCGTGGTCGGCCAGCGCCACGAGCACTGACTCGAACAGCTTCAGCTCGCCCGCTGCCGGCCGCCGCAGCGCGGCCAGCCAGAAGGCAAGCTCGCCGAAGCTGATCTGACCCATCAGGTCCTCGGCAAGGTTCTGGCCGAGAACTGTGATCGTGGTGGCGTCGGCGGTGCCGATCGAGGTCGGGTACTCAGTCACTGTTCTCCCTGGTAACTCTGCGCCGCTGGCTTGCTCGTCTGCGCTGACTCGGCGTCGTACTCGCCGTCCGGGTGGCCTGAAGGCAGCCGGTGCTTGGCGACCCGCGCTGTCGGCGTCCGCGGCAGCTCGGCGACCTGCTGCCAGTACCGCGGGACCTTGAACGACGCGAGCCGGGCCGCCGCGAACGACCGCAGCTCGGCGAAGTCGAGCTGCGCGATCCCGGCCGCGGGGACGACGAACGCCTTGACATCTTCCTCCGACAGCTCAGACGGGACGCCGGTGACCGCGCACTCCAGCACCGCCGGGTGCGTGATCAGCACCTCTTCGACTTCAAGCGGAGACAGGTTCTCGCCGCGCCGCCTGATCACTTCCTTGACACGGGAGATGAACGTGTACGTGCCGTCGTCCCCGACCGACACCAGGTCGCCGGTGCGCAGCCAGCCGTCATGCATCAGCACGGCCGTCTCGGCGGGCATCTCCCAGTAGCCGGGCGTCAGCACCGGATTGCGCAACTCAAGCTCCCCGGCTCCGCCGGAGCCGGCGATCAAGCCTGACCCGTCGACCGCCCGGGCGTGGTTGACGGTGCCAAGCACCGGGTGCTGCCGCGCCGAGCCGAGCGTGCCGAACGGCCGGGTCCCGCGAGCCCAGATCAGCCCGTACGGCGACTCCGACAGGGCGTACCCCACCACGATTCGCAGGCCGAAGCGCCGCTCCATGGCAAGCTGGCGTTCCCGCTCTGGCGCCGGTCCGGTATAGCACAGCCGCAGCGGCGTGTCCGCGTCGTCGGGCCGCTCGGGCTGGCGCATCAGGATTTCCAGCATGGCGCCGATCGCGTTGAACTCGGTCGCCCCGTGCCGCCGCGCCGTACCCAGGAACGTGCTAGCAGAGAACCGCTCCGCCAGCACCAGCCCGGCGCCGCACGCCAGCGATCCCATGACCGAGTACGCGGGCGCATTGACGTGGAACAGCGGCAGCGTGGTCAGCATCCGGTCGGCCTCGGTCAGCTCCATCCAGAATCCGAAGCCCTCACCCGCCATCGCGTAGGCCCGGTGCGTCTGCACCACGAGCTTGGACCGGCCGGTGGTGCCCGACGTGGGAATCAGCACGGCAATGTCGTCAGGCTCGACGCGGGTGTCCGGCAAGCTCGCGTGCTGCGCCAACTTCGACATCGCGGCCGCGTCCGCCCAGTCGGCCGGGATAAGCGAGTGCACGTCAAATTCTTGGGGGAACGGGGCTGCTAGCAAATTGCCGTCGACCAGGCCCGTCATTATGTGGCCAGTGACAACGCGATCCGCTGCGGCGGGGTTAGCCACATCGCTGCCAGTCTCAGCGGGGCCGGCCGCGGCCGGGCCAGTCCCTGCTAGTTCAGTCCCTGCTAGTTCAGTCCCAGTGCGTACCGCCGAGATCACGTCGGCTAGCCCGGTATCGGTGATCAGCAGCCGCGGCTTCACCTGACTCATCAGCCCGGCAAGCTCGGCTGGCGTGCTGCGCGGGTTAACAGCGACTGCGATAGCGCCGAGCGACGTCAGCGCGAGCCAGCTGAGCAGGTACGGCGGCGTGGTGCTCGCGGTCAGCATCACCAGATCGCCTTTGCCGACCCCGGCAGCCTGCAGGGCCGCAGCCGTCTGGCTCACAGCCGCGACGGCGCCGCCGAACGTCAGGTCGCCGGCGTCGCTTCGCAGCCAGGTGCCGTCGCTGTCGCGCTCGGCGGCCGCCGCGAGCAGGCGCGGGATCGTGCCGGCGTACTCGGCGCTGCTCATCGCGGTCCGCCCGGCAGCCCGGTCCCGGACGCGCCGCTGCCTGCGGGGTCAATGCCCGGCTGTGCCTTCGAGATCGGGCCCTCGGCGATCGGGCGATGCGTGATCCGGCGATAGGTAGTGTCCAGCTCGTAGTCCTTGTCCGGCCCGGCCACCTGCCAGACCTCGGTGAAGCTGTCCGGGCTGAGCCGGGTAACGGTCACGTGGTAGGTGTCAGCCCGGCAGGGGTGGTCGGTCTGCCAGGCTCCTGCACGCAAGTCGAGCCGGTAGAACTCGCGTCCGTCGGCGAACCGGACGTCTGCCGCGCCATCCGCACGGCCGCGGTAGATCAGCGACCGCCGCGCTGACCCGTGATGGCTGCCGAAGCGCAGTTCGCCGTCTTCGGCGTACTCGAGCACGTGGCTGTCTGACGTCGGCCGGAACCGGGCCTGCCCGCGGAAGACGCCTTCCTGGCCGCTGCGGCGATCGGTGATCTGGCGCTCGACGTCCCAGTCTCCGCGCAGGTAGTCCAGGGTTCCGCGGGTGCCCACGGCGGCACGATACTCCGGTGGCCTGGCCGGCCGCTAAACAGCCCAAATGGTAGAGTCCCTGGTCGTCCGGCCGTACCCCCCGCGGCCCGCCCCCGAAAGGCACGCCCGCATGTCGACAGCAGCCATTGCCCGTCCGCGCCCGCTGGTGCTCGGGGACCTTATCGCCATGAACCGTGGCCGGCTGGCCCATGTGGTCCGTGACGTGCTGCTCGTCGTCGGCGCAGCTGGATTCGTCGGGCTGCTTGCCCAGATCTCGATCCACCTGTCCTTCACCCCTGTACCGATCACTGGTCAGACGCTCGGCGTGCTGCTGACTGGCACAGCGCTTGGCTGGCGTCGCGCGGCCGCAGCGATCGGACTCTACGCGGTCGCAGGCGTGGCAGGCGTCCCGTGGTTCGCCGAGCACTCGTCCGGGTACGCCAGCGCGTCGTTCGGCTACATCGTCGGCTTCTTCTTCGCCGCAGTGGCTTGCGGGTATCTGGCCGAGCGCGGCGCAGACCGGTCGATACTCAAATCCGTACCCGCGATGCTGGCCGGCGAGATCCTGATCTACGCATTTGGCTGCGCCTGGCTGGCCATAGACCTGCACTTGAGCGCGAGTGCCACGCTGGCCGACGGCTTCACCCCCTTCGTGATCGGCGATGCCATCAAGGCCGCGATCGCCGCCGGACTGCTCCCGGTGGCGTGGAAGCTGGCCGGCCGCCGTCAGGACCAGCCGCCAGCCTGAGCTGACCTGGGTGGGTTCAACAGCTCGGCTAAGCGCGCCCGAGCCGTTTGCAGTGACCGGGCCGGCTGACGAAGGATGACTACGTGACCGCCGACCAGCTGCCGGATCTGTCCGAGTGGATGCACGGGATCCGCCAGGTCGCGGTCCTGACCGGGGCTGGCATTTCGACGGACTCGGGAATCCCAGACTTCCGCGGCCCGTCCGGGCTATGGACCAGAGACCCGGCCGCCGAGAAGATGTCGACCTACCAGGTCTACGTGGCGGATCCGGCGGTCCGGCAGCGGTCCTGGCAAGCCCGCCTCACGCATCCGGCCTGGACTGCCCAGCCGAACGCGGCCCATCTGGCTCTGGCCCGGCTTGCTGCCAGTTCCGTCGGCACCACAGTTATCACGCAGAACATCGACGGCCTGCATCAGCGGGCAGGGACTCCTGCGGACCGCGTTCTCGAACTCCACGGCACGATGTACCAGGTCCTCTGCGTTGATTGCCAGCAGCGGACTGAGATGGCCGCCGCGCTCAGCAGGGTGCGGGCCGGAGAAAGCGATCCGGCGTGCGCTGACTGTGGCGGAATCCTCAAGTCAGCGACTGTTATGTTCGGCCAGCAGCTTGACGCCGCCGTGCTCGCACGGGCCGCCGCGACCGCCGAGTCAGCCGATCTCTTCCTGGCGGTCGGCAGCACGCTGACGGTGGAGCCGGCCGCGTCGCTGTGCGCCGTTGCGGTCCGAGCCGGCGCGCGGCTGGTCATCGTCAACCGAGACCCGACGCCGTACGACCCGCTGGCCATCGCGGTAATCCGCCAGCCAATCGGTGAGGCCGTCCCGGCTATCGTCACTGCGCTGCTGTCGGGGCCAGTCAGTTGACGTTCTTCGCCGCATAACCGGGCCTGCAGGCCAGCCGGCTCAAGGAACGACGGTGACCGGCCACTTCCCGGCCCGCACCAGCCGGATGGCCAGCGACCCGACGAACCGATGGCCAGCGTGCGCGGACGCACCCACCACTATGGCGTCGGCCTTTACCTCGGCCGCGATGCGGAGGAGCTCGGAGTAGGGGTCTCCGCGCGCGGCCATGAACGTCACGGAGATGCCCAGCTCGGCGGCGAACCTCTCGGCCCGGCCAGCCATCTCCTCGGCAGTCACGCGGAACGCCTCGTCTTTGGCGACCGTCAGGGCCGCGCCACCTGGCCCGGCGGCCCCGAATGTCGTCAGCGGGGCGACGAACACGGCGATGAGCCTTGCTCGCTGGCGGCGCGCCAGGCCGGCCGCGTACCACCCGGCCCGGCTGGATGTGGTCGAGTCATCGACGCCAACCAGGATGACGGACGGGCCGTCGGTTCCGAGCTCGAACGACGAGGAGGATTCCTTGTCGGCGGTGGTCATACGACAAAGTGTAGAGAACTGGCCCGCCCGCATTCTGGCATGATCAGCGATGTGACGGCGGATGCCGCGGCGTTCCGCGAAGTGCTCAGGCGAGTCGACCCAAGCCTGCGCCTCGTCTCGTCCCGTGATCTCCCGGGCGGCGTATCTGCCCAGGTGACAGCGCTTATGGCGGTCTCGTCCTCGGGCCTCGCCACGAACCTGGTACTCCGCCAGTACGGCGCGAGCGACCGTCAGCACGATCCGCAGATCGCAGCGCACGAGTACCACCTGCTGAGCCTGCTCCGCGCGGCCGGGCTCCGGGTCCCCCGGCCAGTGCTCGTCGACGAGTCCGGCACCATTCTGCCCGGACCGTATCTGGTCATCGAGTACGTGGACGGCGACGCGATGATCGATCCAGCCCGGGCGCCACTGCCGGAGGCAGCAGTCATCTTTCAGCTGGCGACGGAGCTTGCGCGCATTCACGACGCAGCCGTCCCTCTCGGCGATCTCCCCTACCTGACCGATATGACCTGCTACGCCACAAGCAGGATTCGCGACCGGCCGGTCGTCCCCGACGAGTCGCTGAGCGAGCCGGCAGTCCGGGAGGGACTGGACCGAATCTGGCCGCCGCCAGTTGTCAACGAGCCGGTGCTGCTGCACGGAGATTTCTGGCCTGGCAACACGCTGTGGCGCGACGGCGCGCTTGTCGCGGTCATCGACTGGGAGGACGCCGCGACCGGAGATCCGGTCGCCGACGTCAGCAACTCCCGGATGGAGATCTGCATCGGCTACGGCGCGGCCGCAGCGACGAAGTTCGCCCGGCAGTACCGCACGCTCCGGCCCGCCGTGGACCTAAGCACGCTGCCGCACTGGGATCTGTACGCAGCCCTCAGGCACGCCGGCCGGATGGGCACGTGGGGACTGCCGCCAGCTGAGCTGGCCAGGCTCCAGTCCGGGCATCGCGAGTTTGTCGGGATGATCACAGCCAACCGGTAGGCCGCAGGCAGGCGGCGCAGACAGCTGCCGTCGAGCCGGTATACCGTCACCAACGGCAGCATCGCGCCGAAGGAGGCTCGTCATCAAATACCCGGCGGACCCCGGTACTACGGACCACCCTGCCACGACTGGCCTGCCTGCACCGTTGCCCGCGTGGCGCGTGCTCGACATGTCGCAGGCGATCTCCGGCCCGTACGTCGGGCGGATCCTCAGCGACCTAGGCGCCGACGTGGTCCGGGTCGACGGGCCGCGCACCGACGTGACTGACCTGTTCGGTGCCGTAATCGACGGCCGCGCCGGCATGTTCGCGCAGATGAACGCCGGCAAGCGCAACATCGGGATCGACCTCGCCGCCGAGGGTGCAGTCGCCCTCGTGCGGGATCTGGCCGCGAGCGCCGACGTGCTGATTGAAAATTTCCGCCCCGGCGTGATGGACCGGCTCGGGCTCGGCTACGAGACACTGACCGGCGCCAACCCGCGGCTGGTGATGGTCTCTGTGTCCGGTTTCGGTGCGACCGGCCCTGACGCCGGACGCCGCGCGCTCGCCCCGGTGATCCACGCCGAGTCGGGCCTGATCGCCCGGCAGGCGCGGCTGGACGACCGGGAACCGGCCGATCTTCCGCTGGCCCTGGCCGACACCGTCACCGGGCTGCACGCCGCGATCGCCGTCCTCGCGGCGCTGCATCAGCGCGCGGCCACAGGTGCCGGTCAGCACATCGAGCTCAGCATGCTGGCTGCCGTCGCGGCGAGCGACGATCACGCCCACGCCGCGATCGACGGCGGCACCGAGCCGTACAGTTCACGAGGCACGATCTGGCAGGCGCCGGGCGGCCCCATTCTCATCGCGGCGCCGCCCAAGCACGCCTGGGTGATGCTGTCCCGCCGCGGGCTGATCGCCGATCCGGCCCCGCCCGGCAGCGAGTTGCCGGTGAAGGCGCAGCTTCGGCAACAGGCGATACAGGAATGGATGATAGGTTTCGCCAGCCGGGATGAGCTGATCGCTGCGCTGGAGAGCGCCGGAGTCGCGTGGGCCGATCTGGCCGACAGCTCGGCAGTTTTCGCCGGTGGCGCGCGCACAGCCAGGCTGCCAGGCACCAGCCGCCGCGTCGTGGCGATGCCATACGGCTTCTCGGCAGCGTCCGCCACTGTCTCGCGCGGCGTCGCGAAGCGAGGCGAGCAGAACGCCGAGGTGCTGTCCGACTGGCTGGGGCTGGATCCAGCCGCGATCACTGACCTGACTGCGCGCGGCGTGCTGCTCGACCCGACCTGGTGACGGATCGGCGCCAGGTGGCAAGCAGCCCGAAGCTGCGCGGGCGCAGTCGCCAAGAGGTGCCCACATCGGGCGGAGTACATGGTCGTCAGTGTTCAGTACACGTGCTGAAGTTCCTCCGGCTCGAATGCCTCGATGGCGCTGGCGTCCACCTCATCGATGTTCATCGTTCGGGCAACGGCCAGCGCCTCGAGCCGACGCTTGATCAGCTGCTGCTGATATTCGTCATCGAATCCGGCGGCGGCGCGTTCCTCCCGGACTCGCGGATCCGCTGCCCCGTAGCCGCCGCCGAAACCGGCGGTCAGCTTCGCCCAGCGCTGCTCGACCCACTCCCATAGCTCAGGATTCTCCGCGATGATGCGCCGCCCGAGATACGTGCCATAGGCGATGTGGCGCCGCTCGTCCCGCTGGGTTAGCTTCAAGCCGGCCGCAAGACCGGGGAGCTTGCCGAGCCTGCGCAGGGTCAGGTCCCAGCGCCGGTACCCGGCAATGGCCGCGACGCCCTCGACGAGCTGGTTGTAGATCAGGGTCGCGTCCAGGATGGCCTTCGGCGATTGGTCGGTGTCGAGCCTGCGCATCACTTTCGTCAGTGCCCCGTCGAACAGGCCCAGGCGGCGCTGCCCGAGGGCGGCCTGCTGAGCCCGGACCAGGTCGTCCAGCGAAGCCGGGTCAAGGCCGACGGCGTCGAACCACCGGCGGAACATATCGGTGTGCTTAGCCTCTTCCATCGCGAACATCGACAGGTACATCGTGTCCTCGAGGCGCCCCAAGTCAGACATGCAACGAAGCAGCGGGACGATGTCGAGCGTCACGGCCTCCTCGCCGACCATGAACCCGCGAGCCGACAGGCCAACGAGCACCCTTTCCTCCTGCGACATCGCCTGCCAGTCGATGGCATCCTGCGAGAAGTCAATGTCGGCAGGGTCCCAGAAGAGCTTCTTCGACTTTTCCCACAGCCGCCACGGCACCGACTCATAGTCGAGGCCGCGCGTCGACCGGTAACGAGCGATCTGGGTCTCCTGGATCTTGCCGCCGGCCACAGGATCTGTCATCCTCCGCCTCCCTCAAGATGGCCGCGCCGGGCATCGTGCAACCTCAGACTTCACCATCTGACGGGTGCAGTTCAACGCGTTGCTGTCGTCTACTTGCGCCGGTAAGGGCGTGAGTTACCGAGTGACGCCCGTAGCAGAGCGGCGATCGGTAACTCACGCCCGCCGGCTACTCAAGGGGGCGGCGACCGATCGCGCTCGGCTCTGACCCGGCGAGCAGCCAGCCACCGATCACGGCAACCAGTGGCATGCCCACCAGGATGAGCAGCAGGCTTGCCACCGGGATGGTGCTCAGCGACGACAGGGTGTCCAGCTGATTGGTCCGGAAGAAGCCGATCGCTGCGATGTACCCGGCGGCTGTGCCGACGACCCCGCCGATCAGCGCGAGCGCGCCCGCGGTAGCCGCGGAGATGGCCCGGCGGGCTGTGCCGCTTGCTCCGGCCGCGGCCAGTGTACGGAGGATGCTGGCAGTTTCGCTACGAAGCAGTCCGACGCTCATCGCGAGAATGCCGAGGGCCAGCAGGACGCCGACAACGCTGGCTGCGTCGGCGATCTCCGCCAGCGTCGGGATGCTGTCGCGCGACTCAATGGCCAGCCCAGCCGTGGCAACCAGGGCGAGCGGACCGACCGGGCTATCGGCTACGAGACGCGTCGGCAGTCTTGCTCCCGCCGCGGCATGCTGGGCAGCGCTGATCTGACCTGCAGTCAGCGAGTCCGGGGTCTGGATGAGCCAGCCAGCTGTTGTGATCGTCAGGTTGAACTCGTGCACGGCGTGCTCGGTGATCACGGTGTTCGGCGCTGACGTACCGGACGGCAGCGCGGTGACCTCCTGGATCTTCGGATTCGCCAGGCAGGAGCCCCGCGTGCAGGGCGTGCTGCCCGGAGGGCCGCCTTTGGAAGCGCCGTACTGGAGCTGCATCTTCGTCATGCCCGACAGCCCGGGCCGCATGGTGAGAATGTCGGCGTCCGGACTGACCTGCGCCGCAGTGATGCCGTACGCGCGCAGCAACTGCGGAGTGGCCACATACACGGTTCCGTCCCAGTTTCGCCCGCCGGACGTGGCGCGCTGCAGCGAGGAGTCAGTGGTCTCCAGCTGGACGATGTGCGAGGACCCGAGCGAGCCCGCGATGCTCCGGGCCTCGGCTGCCATCGCGGCAAGCTGGGCACCGGTCACTTGGACCGGTATGGATCGGGTCCCGCTGATGAGCAGGACACTCGCGCGTGGAGTGCGTGCCGCCCGCCTCTGTCGGCCGTTCGGATTGCTCTGCGACTGCGGCCCGTGCTGTTTTCCTGGTGGCCCCGTGAACTGAGTGTTGGCGGCTGCCGGGTAGACGATGAGCTGGTTGGATGCCAGGTTTGGCCCGACATAGTCGAGCGCATTGCCGAACCGCGCAGCGGCGACCACGCAGATGATGACCGCGATGATCACGCTGAGGCTGATTGCCCCGAGTGCCGCCCCGGAGCGTGCCCGGTATCTGGCGAGGTCGCGCAAGGCGAGCCGCACGACTATCGGGGCCCGGCGGGTGGCCCTGGCCAGCAGCGCCAGGCACGTCGGGGCGAACAGCACCACTCCGACGCACAGCACGATCAGACCCGCGATCAGGGCGAGAAAGAGCGTCGACTTGTTCCCTGCCTCTGCGGCGGCTGACGTCGACTGCTCGCTCGCCAGCCCGATCAGGAAGAACGCGAGCACGATCAGGCCGACGCCGGTCGGCCCGGTCCAGCGCCGAGCCCGCCGCGGCGCCGGTGGCCGCCCTGCGAGCGCGGCGACGATCGGCACCCTGGCGATCGCCTGGGCGGGTCGAATGGCCGCCAGGAACGCCGCCAGCACGGCTAGCGCCATCGACACAAAGATCACCAGCCAGGGCAACTGGAAGGCACCTATGACGTGGTGAGAGTCGGCTTCCGCGCGCGGACGGTATGCCAGCCAGGCTGCCAGGCCGAGTGCGAACCCAGCCACCGCGCCCGCAACCCCGGTGGCGAAACCGTTCGTGCTGACCACAAGCGCGACGTTGGCGTCCGTGGCACCCTGCGCGCCGAGCATGCCAATCGAGCGCAGCCGCCGCTGCGCCAGCACCGTGAAACCGCCCACGCTAACCAGCGCGATGAGCAGCATCCCGAGCGTCGCGGCTGCCAGCGAGATGGTTACGGGGTTGATCACGTTGGTGTTGCCGACCGACGTCCGCGACACCACGTTCGGGCCCAGCGAGTGAGGGTTCACGCCCGGCGCGTCAAACAGCACGGTGACCAGCGTGGGCGCGCCGACCTGGCCGGGCGCCACGAGCGCGAATTCGTCAACCAGATTCTGCGGATTGGTCACGATGCCGACCACGCGCCTGGCTGAGCCGCCAGCGCGCCACGTGTCACCGACCCCGAGGTGCAGTTCGGATGCGACCCCGCTGGTCAGAGCTACCTGGCCGGTCCGGCTGGGATAGTGCCCGCTCACCAGCGAGAGCATTGGCTGGCCAAACGCACCGTGCGGGTTCTGCGCGCGCAGGCTATAGGTGCTCACCGAGCCTGGCACCGAGATCGTCTTGTTCTCGATCACGTCGAGCCGGCCAAACCGGCGGGCCAGTGCCGCGATCTCGGTGAACAGGTCGGGGCTCGGCCCGAGAGTAGCCAGGTCGGAGGCGGTGCCGAAGCCGGCCCCCGGCGGGGGCGGCGTGTTGGTGGCCACCGCCGAGCCGACGAACGTGGCCGCCACCGCGACGGTGATTAGCGCCAGGATCAGTAGCTGCTGGCGCCACTCGTGGCGCAATAGTCGCCAGGCCCAGCGAACGATCGCCCGCCGCGCGGGGACGCCCCCGTTCCTGGCCACCGCGCGCCCGGGCCGCTCTCGCACCGTGACGGTCATTCCGGCCGTCCGGGCGTGAGCAGGGACTCCGGACCCGGTGCCGGAGCAGTCTGGTGGGTGACCCCGCCGTCACGCAGGAATACCACTTGGTCAGCCCACGCGGCGAGCTGAGCGTCGTGGGTGACGACAACCGCGGCCATCCCGCCGTTCTTGCACGCCTCGTGCACTAGGCGCATGACCGCCTCGGCGTTGCCCGAGTCAAGCGCGCCTGAGGGCTCGTCAGCCAGCAGCAGTCGCCGATCACCGACGACGGCACGAGCGATCGCCACCCGCTGCCGCTCCCCGCCCGACAGCTCGTCCGGGTAACGCTCGGCCCGGTCGGCGATCCCTAGTTCCTCGAGCGCCGCTAGCCCGGCGGCTCGGGCCTTCCGCGCGGGCAGCCCGTCCAGTTCGAGCGGCAGGCTCACGTTTTCCGCAGCGGTCAGCCCCGGCAGCAGGTTGTAATCCTGGAACACGTAGCCGATCGTGCGCCGCCGCAGACGGGCCTTGTCGTTACGTGACATGCCCGCCAGCGCGGCACCACGCACGCGCACCTCGCCTTCAGTCGGCTCTTCCAGGCTGCCGGCGATTGTCAGCAGCGTGCTCTTCCCCGATCCGCTCGGCCCCATCACTGCGACCATCGCACCCTCGTCCACCGAGAGGGTGACCCGGTCCAGGGCGTGCACCTCGGCAGCGCCCTGACCGTAAACCTTGGAAACTCGCCGGAGCTCTAGCATGTTCATCCCGTACTCCTTTGTCCCGTCGCTGCTCTAGCAGCAGCGCTTTCGGCATCTGGCCAGGTGGTCGCGGATGGCAGCCCGCGTCCCGGCCCGCCCGGGTTGGGCCCAGGCGACTATGCGTCCCTCCTGCGGACGATGACGAACGTGACTGCGATCAGCGCCGCGGCCAGCAGGACATAGATCCCGGTCTCGATGCCCTGGAATGGCCAGTAGCGGCTGGCGGGCTGATAGGTGGCGAACCCGCGCCAACCGTGAGCTCGC
>DATMMA010000001.1:0-19284 GCA_035570295.1 Streptosporangiaceae bacterium | reverse complement strand
ATCTGCGCCGGGCGGTGCGTAAGCGGGACGGACACTGTCGTTTTCCGGGGTGTGACCTGCCCGCGGCCGGCTGCGAGGTGCACCACATCCTGCCCCGCAAAGACGGCGGCCGGCACGCCCTGACCAACCTGGCCCTTTTGTGCCGTTTTCACCATTTGATTGCGATACACCGGTGGGGCTGGCAATTCGCCCTGCACCCCGACGGCACCACCACCGCCATCAGCCCCGACGGCACCAAAACCCTACGCAGCCACGCGCCGCCCGCCGCGGCATAGCTGCAGGTAGCCTCACCGCGAATGGACTGTACCTGGATCAGCGACGCTCTAGATACAGATACGATGCTTTGTGCCTTCCCGTGACAGTCGGACCAGCAGGAAACCGCCCCCGATTACTCCGGGTCGGCAGTTCATGCAAATCATCGTGCCCTTCGTCCTCCCTGGGGCCTGGTTCGGATCGCTAGTGAGCCTGCTGAGGCTCGACCATCCCGTCGCGGCGTACGCGCTGAGCCCCCTGATACTTGCGGGCACGCTGGCCTTCGGGTACGGCATGCGGATCGCCGCGAAGAACGTGTCCGCCGCCTCAAGGCGCACCGTCCCAAGGTTGGCCTACGGGTTGGCTGGGCTCCGGAAGCGGGACTAAATAACCAACAGTCGGCACCACCACGGCCATCAGCCCCGACGGCACCAAGACCCTCCACAGCCACCCGTGCGAGTCGCATGAATCACGGTTTCGCAGCAGGGTACGCAGCCGCGCTACGGGGCGGACGTTTGTCAGAGCTTGACGACCACCTTCCCGAACGGATTGCCGTCGCGGAAATGGCGGTACGCCTGCACCGCCTCCTCGAAGGGAAGCACCCGATCGATCACCGGGCGCATGCGGCGCGCGGTGATGGCACGGTTCATGATCTCGAAGTCGGCGCGGCTGCCGACCGCGATGCGGCGGATCGATAGGTATCTGCCACCGAACGGATCTGAGATCGGCTCGGTGGCGGGAAACGCGCCGAGTACGGTGATGCGGGCGTTGAATGCTCCTGAGGCAACGGATTTCTGCATCGTCTGCATGCCGACCGCGTCCACCACGTGCTCGACTCCGTCGCCGCCGGTGAACTCCACGACGGCTTGCTCCCAGTCTGGCGTCTCGTTGCGATCGACGACCTCCTCGGCGCCGAGTTCACGCAGTCGCTTGGCCTTGTCGCCCGAGGATGTGACGCAAATGACCCGGGCGCCGTGCATCTGGGCAAACTGCAGAGCAAACAGCGCCACGGTACCGGTGCCGACGATGAGCACCGTCTCTCCCGGCCGCACCGGGACCGGCTTGGTCAGCGCAGCCCAGGCTACGACGCCACCGCAGGTCAGGCTCGCAGCCTCGGGATCGGTGAGATGGCCGGGCACTCGCACCACCGAGTCTGCCTCTAGCACCACGTATCCGGCCAGCCAGCCGTCGTGGCTCGCGCCGTACTGCTCGCGCACATCCGCCAGCCGCTGCGGGCCGTCGATCCAGCGTAGGTAATAGGTCGACGCGACGCGGTCACCGACCATGACGCGACCGACGCCAGGGCTTACGGCGATCACTTCGCCGACGCCATCTGACAGCGGTACGACGTCGTGTGCCGCGGGCAGTGGATATGTGCCGTCCAGCAGCATCAGATCGCGCCGGTTAAGCGACGCGGCCAGTACCCGGACTACGACCTGACCTGGTCCCGGCTCGGGCAGCGGCTGCGGACGGACGCTCAGACCATCCAGGTCGCGCAGCGGATCGAGATGGTATGCGAGTGCGGTCATGCCACGAACTCGTGGTCGGTGCGGACCCGTCCGTCGGGACCGAAGGTCAGCACCTCAAGCCCGGAACCAGCGATGGAACCGTTGGCTCGCGAGCGCATCACCCAGGTCAGGGCCACGGCCGCACCCGCGTGCCGGAACACCTCCCCCTGTTGCTCGAAGACGTGCTCGCCGTTGGCGATGAACATCTCGTAGGCACGCGTTACCCGGGCATACATGGCGTCGTAGCCGCGGATCTCGACGCATGGGACGGGAACTCCGTACTGCCCTGCGGTCGCGCGGATGCCCTCCGGCGGGATGACCATGACCTGGTAGCCATCTTCGGTCCACACGTCCCGGATTAGCCGACGACGCCCGTCTGCGCTGGGCTCGTTCCACTGCGCAATCCAGCGGTCGATCAGCTGCTTCAGTTCGATATCTGTGGGTTCGTAACTCATGCTGAGGAGTCTGTGCCGTCACGTGCGCCTGCACAATTCCCCGCAGGGAATGGTGCAGCGTCCGACCCACGGTGATAGTGGAATCATGACATCCGTGGTGGCGCCGGGCCCGTTCGCGCACGAACTGCGCCGCTCGCGGCGCATGCGCGGGTGGAGCCAGCTGGATCTCGCCATCCGTGCGGACACAACCCAGCGCTACCTGAGCTACCTAGAGCAGGGCCGCTCCCAGCCGGGCCGGGCCATGGTGGTGCGCCTCGCTGAATCACTCGAACTGTCGCTGCGGGAACGCAATGCGTTGCTGATGAGAGCCGGATACGCTCCCGCGTTCGAGGAGTCCGGCCTCGACGCACCGCAATTGGAGCCCGTGCGCACTGCGCTAAAAAATGTGCTGAGCGGCCACATGCCATACCCTGCCTTGATCGTGTCCCAGTACGGTGACCTCATCGAAGCCAACGCCGCCTTCGACCTGTTCACCCAGGATTGCGCGCCGGAGCTGCTGCAGCCCCCGGTGAACGTGCGCCGCCTGGCGCTCCACCCCGAGGGTCTGGCCAGCCGGGTGATCAACCTCCCGGAGTGGGGCCGGCACGTCACCGAGGCGATGCGCAACCGTGCCCGGATCAGCCCCGACCCGCAGGCCGACGCGCTCATCGCCGAGCTTGAGACCTATTTGCCCGAGACCGATCCCGGCCCCGGCTATCTGGGCTTCGCTGTTCCGCTCCGATTGCGCAGCGATGGCGCCGAACTGGGCCTCATTACCACCCTCACCTCATTTGCTACCGCCACCGACATCTCCCTGGCGGAACTGCATCTCGAGGCGTTCCTGCCCGCCGACGCGGTCACCGCCGAATACCTCCGGGAGCGGGCGCGGCACGCTGACCCGCGCTCCGTGCTGACACACGCCTGACGGCGCGGGACGGGCACGAGCAGGCACTTAGCCCCTGGGACAACTCCGCCGATTAGCCAAATCGCGCCGGATCGAACGGCGCGATGTCCATCGCTGGCTGCTGGCCTAGCGCGAGCGCGGCCGCCGCGCGTCCCGTCCAGGGTCCGGCTGTCAATCCTTCCGGGCCGTTGCCGGCTGCGACGATCACGCCGTTGGCGACTGTGCCGAGCAAGGGGAGGCCGTCGGCGGTTGCAGGCCGGAAGCCGATCCGGATCTCGAGCAGCGTCGCTTCCGCGAGGCCCGGCGCTATCTCGGCAGCAGCTGCCAGCATTGTGCCGACGCCGCCGACCGTCGCCCGGTAGTCGAAGCCAGCGTTCTCGCGGGTGGCTCCGAGGACAAGTCGCCCGCCGGGGAATCCGAGCAGGTACGGGTCTTCGGGCGGCAGGATGACCGGCCATGAGGCGGTGTCAGCGCCCGGCAGGCTGACGTGGATGATCTGGCCCCGCTGGGGACCGATGGGCAGCTTGATGCCGAGCGGCACGCAAACCTGCGCAGTCCACGCGCCTGCCGCAACGACAACGGCATCCGCCGATAGGTGCTCGCCGTCCACCGTTACGCCCGGTAGGTCGAGCACTGCCGTGCCGCGCATCCGCTTCGCGCCATACCGCTCGGCGGCGTGCAGCAGGGAGTCGCGGATCGAGCGTCCGTCGATCCTGGCACCACCGCCAATCCACAGACCCCGCAAGCCTGCGGCCAGCGGCGGGAACGCCCGCTTCGGCTCGCCCGGCCCGACGAGGCTAACGTCGCCGATCTCAGGCCTGGTCGTGCGCCGCGACCGAAGCAACGCCCCGATGGCCTCCAGCGGAGCAACTTCACTGGCGACGCAGAGCGTGCCGACCTTGGCGTAGCTCGTGTCGGCTTCGCCATCCCCGGCCAGCATGTCGAGCAGTTCGGGGTAGTAACGAGCCCCGTCGGCGGCAAGCTGGTAGCCAGCCTCGTCCCCCTTGTCGACCCAAGGGCAGATGATGCCAGCGCCGGCGCGTGTTGCCGGGCCTGGAAGATCGGCTTCCACTGTGATCACCGATGCGCCCTCGCGCGCTAGGTGATAGGCCGCGCTTGCGGCCACGATGCCACCACCGACGACAACGATCCTGGTACTGCCAGCCATAACCTAGAACCTACCGAGGACCCGCGAGTGCGAGCCGCCAGACCCGAACGATTCGTTCGACAGGTGCGCTCTCTGGTTAGCTGGCCGAGCGCCAGGCGTCCGCGATGGCCGCATAACTGGCCTTCCGGCGCTCGCGCTCCAGGCTGGGCGTGACGACGACGATCTCGTCCACCTCGGCCTCGTGCTTGAGCTCCAGCAGTCGCTCGGCGACTGCCTTCGGCTCGCCGGTCACCATGCGACCGTCCTCGTTGCGGCTGCTGCGGAAGTCCGGCGAGCTTGCTAGGTCTCTGACGGCCTCCGGCCGAAGCGGTTCCCGGATGCCCCGGCGGATGTTCTGGATGGTGAGCGTCCAGGCCGCCTCGAAGTCAATCACCGCGTCCGGATCCTCGCTGGCGAAGGCAAGCACCGACATCGCGGAGTAGGGCTGCGCGCCCTCCTCGCGCGGGGTGAACTGGCGGCGGTAGGCCCGCAGCGCCGGAATCGCAAGCTCCGGGCTCATGTGGTGGGCAAAGACAGCGGCAAATCCATTGACGGCGGCGAACTGCGGTCCGTACGGACTCGAGCCGAGAACGAATAGCTCGGGCCGCTCCTCGATCAACGGCGCTGCGACGAGCTTCTGATACGGGTGGCCGTCGGGGAAGCCATCGCCGAGGAACGCCAGCAGTTCACCGACCTGGGCAGGGAACTCCGCAGCGGCGTCGGCGACCATGCCGCGGCGCAGCACGTGGGCGGTCAGCGGATCCGTGCCGGGAGCCCGGCCGAGCGCGAGGTCAACCCGCGCCGGGTACATCGCGAGCAGCGTCCTGAACGTCTCGGCGACCTTGAGCGAAGAGTGGTTCGGCAGCATGATGCCCGCCGCTCCCACCCTGATGCTCGAGGTGAAGGCCCCGACGTGGGCGATCAGCAGCTCCGGCGCACTGCACGCCAGGCTTGTCATGTTGTGATGCTCAGAGACCCAGTAGCGGCGGTAGCCCGCCGTCTCCACGGTCTGGGCGATGCTTACCGCCCCGGCAAGCGCCGATGCGGCGCTCTCGCCGTACTCGATCCCGACGAAATCCAGCACCGCGAGCGGCAACGAACTCTCCATGACTAGGGTCAGCGTGCTTGCGGCGCCAGGCATTCCCGTGGGGCTCGGCTCGAAGGGCCGACCCGACCGTACCGGAGGAACCTCCGGTATACTGCGCGCATGCAGACAAGACACCTCGGATCGCTCTCAGTTTCTGCCATCGGCCTTGGTTGCATGGGGATGTCGGAGTTCTATGGCGCCGGTGACGACGCCGAGTCGATAGCGACTATCCACCGCGCTCTCGATCTCGGCTGCAATTTCCTCGACACCGCGGACATGTACGGCCCGTTCACGAACGAGCGGCTGATCGGTAGGGCCATCGCCGGGCGGCGGGACGAGGTCGTGCTCGCCACCAAGTTCGGTAACGAGCGGCGCGAGGACGGATCCTTCGTCGGCGTGAACGGGCGTCCTGAATACGTCCTCGCTGCTTGCGACGCATCGCTGTCGCGGCTCGGCGTCGAGTACATCGACCTGTACTACCAGCACCGCGTCGACCCGACAGTGCCGATCGAAGAAACTGTCGGCGCGATGGCTTCGCTGGTGCAGGACGGGAAGGTCCGGCACCTCGGGTTGTCAGAGGCCGGGCCGCAGACCATTCGCCGGGCAAGCGCTGTGCACGCGATCAGCGCGTTGCAGACGGAGTACAGCTTGTTCACCCGCGATGTCGAGGCGGAGATCCTGCCCACAGTCCGCGAGCTGGGCATCGGCTTCGTCGCGTACAGCCCACTCGGCCGCGGATTCCTGACCGGCTCGATAAAGAGCACCACCGACCTGCCCGAGGGTGACTTGCGGGCTGGCCGGTTCCCCCGGTTTTCTGGCGAGAACTTCGACCGCAACGTGGCCCTGGCGGGAATCATCGCGCAGCTGGCGAGCACGAAGGGCTGCACGCCGGGGCAGCTCGCGCTGGCCTGGGTGCTCTCTCGCGGCCAGGACATCGTCCCGATTCCTGGCACCAAACGGCGCACCTACCTTGAGGAAAACCTCGCCGCCGCAGACGTCAAGCTGACCGCCGAGGACACCGCCTGGCTCGATCAGAACGTCGGCCAGCCGTCCGGCGACCGGTACGCAGACATGGGCACAGTGAACCGCTAGTACGGCGACGAGTCAGGCCGCCGGGCGGCCCTGAGCACCGTGTCCGTCGCAGTTGCCGGCTGCCCGTCGCGGTCGGTCGCCTCGCGCGTGACGACATCGGCAACCAGGATGTCGAAGGCGGCGGGGTCGAGTTTCTCGGCCAGCAGCCGCGGCTGAGCGGCGAGGGCCAGCAGGGCTCGTCCGGTCGCCGTGTCAGCCAGGCCAGCTCCGGCGACGGACGAGCTATCAGGCGGTGTCGCCGAGTCGGCGTCCGCGTGTGAACCGTGGCTCGGATGGGAGCCCGGGCCCGAATGCAGGCTGTCGGGATGGTGCAGGACGATGAGCAGCGTGCCACCCGGCCGTACCGCGGCGGCCAGACGCCGGTGCATCGATGTGAGATCTTCCTCTGGCAGGTACATGAACTGAGCCGACACCAGGTCGAATTGTTGCGAGCCTGGATCCCAGATGAGCAGGTCGCTCTCAAGCCAGCTGATCCGGCGGGCGATGTCGTCGCCGCGGGCGGCAGCGTGGGCCGCTGCCCGGTCGAGCGCCACCACTGAGATGTCCACCGCGGTGACCGTCCAGCCCTGCGACGCGAGCCAGATCGCGTCCGCTCCCTCCCCGCAGCCAACGTCCAGAGCATCGCCAGGCGTCAGGCCAGCCGTCTGGACAACCAGATGCGGGTTGGGCTGACCGCTCCACAACTGGTCAGCCGACCGGTAGCGGTCGTCCCAGTATGCCCGGCTGAACTGAATCGTGATATCCGGCGAGCGCTCATGGCTCACTTGGTCGTCTCCCATCCGCGTCCGCAGTGGCTGCCACCACGATGCTCAAGCACGCGCCGGGAGCGCAAATCGCCTTGCCGGAATGGCAAAGTCAGGTAGCCGGAGCCGGGGTAGCCGGAGTCGACTCGATTTCAGGAGCCGACTGCGTAGCCCGCCGGCGGTACCGCAGAGCTTCCAGCGCAGCGGTCGCGCCTAGTACGCCGGCCGGCGGCAGGGTGATGAGAGCCTGCAGCTGGTACCGCCAGGAGAACACGTACAGGTCGGCGATGAGCAGCAAGCCGACTGCGGTGACGAAGAAGACCAGGCTGGCGAGCGCCAGGTGACGCGTCCGCGCGCTGCCCCGGCGGTACACCAGAGCCATCACGGAGCCGAGCAGCCCGGCTAGCGCGAAGATCAGGAGCAGCGGACCGGGGGTGTAGCCCCCGTACAGCTGATAGTCCCGCAGGAATGAGGCCAGCGGCCCGTCCACCTCAAACTTGCCGCCCCACGCCGGGTTCAGCAGGACTTCGTGCACTGGCGAGCTGTGCGTTACCTGAATACCGACGATGATGTCGTTGAGCTTGTTAGAGGTGCCGCACAGCGAGCCGATATTAGGCGTCTTCAGCGCCAGCATGCTGCCGCAGGTGACGAACTCAGGCGTGTAATCCTGGAACGCGTGCTGGAACTGCCAGCGCGAGATCGGGGTGGTCTCGATGCTGGCATATCGGCTGAGCTCGAACAGGCGGACCGAATCCTCAAGCACCGAGCCGACTACCCGCAGCGGCTGCTGACGCTCGACGGCGTGGTCAAAGACCGAGACTAGCTGCAGGCGGTTATTCCCTGGGAAGCCTCTGATCAGCGGCGACTGCCAGTCGTGCTCGAGCCAGTCCGGGCCGTGCTGCTGCTCGGCAGGGGTCGGGCACATCGCCTGGATGCTGGCCGGGAGCTTGAGCGTGGCACAGTCGGCGGACTTGGCCATGCGGCCGGCCGCGCTGCCCTTGACCGAAAGCCGGAAGTGGTGGGAATCCACGTACGAGATGCTGCAGTACGTCACGATCGGCAGCAGGAAAGCGAGGCACATCACGCAGGACTTCAGCACGGCGCTGTACCAGTCGTCGCGGGAGACGCGCAGGTAGCGGCACCCGAGCAGGTAGACCACGACAGGGGCGATCATCCAGACGCCGACCTCGCGGACCGTGGCACCGAGGCCCAGAATGAGCCCGGAGACAAGAATGCTCAGCCAGTCTGTGGTCGGCTTCCACAGCAAGATGACGAGCGCGGCGACGACCATTCCCTCGAACAGGACGTCCGGCATGATCGTCGCCTCGGCCTGCAGCTGGTAGGCGTCAAGCAGGATCGGCGCGATGGCGAGGGCTGCCAGCCACCGGTTAATGCCACGCCGTATCAGCAGCACGTACAGCGCCACGCCGATGCCGAGACCGATGAGGTGCTGGAAGGCCGTGACCGTCCCCAGGTTGCCGATGGCCAGAATGATCTTCAGCGGCACCTTGTAGCCGAGCGGGTCGGCGCCTTGCCAGCCGCGGTACAGGTACTTGATCGAGTCGATATAGAAGATCGCGGGGTGGTACGCCATCCAGGTTATTACGCGGAGTACTGCGCCGGCCACAATAAGTGCTGTGGCCAGCCAGTGGTAGCGCAGCACAGCGACCGCATTGCGAGCCCGCGACCGGCTACCGCCGACGGGGTCGTCACTTCTGAGGGCGCCGGAAGCGCCGCCGCGAATACCGTTCAGCAGGCCTTGCCGCCGGTCTGAGGGGGCAGCCTGGCTAGTTCGCATGACCAGGCCAGAGGCGCCAAACCCGCCTCCCGAAGCCGCTGGCAGCACTACTGCCGGGCTGAGATCGCCGCCAGGGCTGGCTGTATAACGGTGTCGAGTCAGGCGTAGCCGGGGCAAGTAGCTGGCTCCTCAAGGAACGTAGGTAGTCTGGCCAGGCTTTCGCGAGGCCCCACGCCGTGGCAGCCGTGCTGCGGAAACGTTAACTAACGCGCGACAACTTTAACCAACTGCTCACAAGCTATGGGCTGGCGTTATTAAAAGTTCGCCAGGGAAACGTCTCACCCTGGTGAGCTTCGTGGCCATACCATACCGTCCCCGCGGAGCGTCCCCGCACGTTCCCCGGGCAGGCGGGAACGAGCTTGTTAAAGCGGAATGTTGCCGTGCTGGCCGCGCTCGTGCCGGGCGTGCACGATGGCGTCAAGAATAGCCTTCCGCGTTTTGGCTGGCTCAATGACCTCGTCTATGACGCCAAGGGAGACCGCTCGGGGCAGGCCGCCGGCGATCTCTTCGTGCTCCGCAGCCAGGCGGGCCTCGACCTGCTGGCGCTCCTCGGCTGCTGCCGCGGCAAGCGTGCGCCGGTGCAGGATGCGGACTGCCGCCACCGAGCCCATGACCGCCACCTCAGCGCCGGGCCAGGCGAAGACCTTCGTCGCGCCCAGCGCGCGCGAGTTCATCGCGATGTATGCGCCGCCGTAGGCCTTGCGTGTGATCAGGGTCACCCTGGGCACTACCGCCTCCGCGAACGCGTGCAGCAGCTTGGCACCGCGGCGGACTACGCCGTCCCACTCCTGGCCGACACCCGGCAGGTAGCCGGGAACGTCCACCAGGACGACCAGCGGCACTCCGAACGCGTCGCACATCCGCACGAACCTGGCCGCCTTCTCCGCTGAGGTGGCGTCCAGGCAGCCGCCCAGGCGCAGCGGGTTGTTGGCGATCACGCCGACCGTCCGGCCGCCCAGCCGCCCGAGCGAGGTGACGATGTTCGGCGCCCAGCGCGGGTGAAGCTCGACACCGGGGCCGTCGAGCAGACCGCCGATCAGCGGATGGACGTCGTAGGCGCGCCTGGGCGAGTCCGGCAGCAGGGCGCTCAGGTCGGTTTCGGGCAGTTCGCCCTCGGCGGGGCTCTCCTGGCGGCCGAGCAGTACCGCGAGCTGGCGGGCCCGCTCCAGCGCCTCGGCATCGGTGGTCGTGACCACGTGCACCACGCCAGAGCGCCGGCTGTGCGGCTCGGGACCGCCCAGCCGCTCGGAGTCCACATCCTCGCCTGTGACGCTGCGCACCACGTCGGGGCCGGTAACGAAGATCCGGCCTTGCTCGGACAAGATCACCAGGTCAGTCAGAGCCGGGCCGTAAGCCGCGCCGCCGGCGGCCGCGCCCAGCACCACCGAGATCTGCGGTACCTTGCCGGACGCCCTCGTCATCGCGGCGAAGACCATGCCGACCGCATGGAGGCTCTCGACGCCTTCCAGGAGACGAGCGCCGCCGGAGTGCCACAGCCCGATGATGGGAGCACCGATCTGGATCGCGTGGTCGTGCGCGGCAACGATCGTCGTGCAGCCTGCGATGCCCATGGCACCGCCCTGGATTCGCGGGTCACTGGCGAACGCGACGACAGGCAGCCCGCCGATGCGGCCCGTTCCCGCCAGCACGCCGCTGTCGTCGGCGGGGAACAGGAGCTCGAGCGTGCCGGGGTCGAAGAGCGCCTCGAGGCGCGACTGCGGGTCGCGGGCCAGCCCGGCAGTCACCGGCGCCGCGGCGGCCGGCCCCGCGCCTGCAGGTACCGTGCCCGCCGGCACCGTGCCTGCAGGCGCCGCCGGACGCGGCCCAGTGGTTCGTGGCACAGTGGCTCCCGACGTCGCGGCCGGCGCGGCTCGCTTGGCGTTGCTGGCCGCAGGCGGGTGCAGCTGCGTGGCTACAGCTGAGTCCACGATGGTCACGTCGATCTCCTCGGAGGAAGCGGGAGCGTCCTGCTCGGCGGGAAGGGTCGGCAGCGGTAGCAACGGCTCACGCTTCGGTGAAGGTGAGAGCGACGTTGGCGCCGCCGAAGCCGAACGAGTTGTTGATGACGGCCATCGGCCCCTCAGCGCGCGGGGTGAGCTGCTGTGGCTTAGCCGAGATCGTCAGGCCAGCGTCGTCGTCGGGGTCGTCGAGGTTGATGGTCGGCGGGGCGACTCGCTCGCGCAGGGCGAGGATCGCGGCGACTGACTCCACTGCGCCGGCGCCGCCGAGCAAGTGACCGGTCATCGACTTGGTCGCCGAGACCACCACGCCCGGCGCCGCGTCGCCGAGAGCAGCGGCGATTGCCTGGGCCTCGACCACATCGCCGGCCGGCGTGGAGGTCGCGTGCGCGTTGACATGCACTACCTGCTCGGGCTGCACGCGGGCGTCGGCGAGTGTCCGCCGCAGCACGAGCTTGAGCCCGGCGCCATCGGGATCGGGCTGGGCGATGTGGTGCGCGTCGGAGGAGTAGCCCACGCCAGCCACGACCGCGTACACGCTCGCGCCCCGGGCGGCAGCGTGCTCCTCCGACTCGAGGATGACCATTCCCGCGCCCTCGCCGAGCACGAACCCGTCGCGGCCCTTGTCGAACGGCCGGGATGCGCCGACCGGATCGTCGTTGCGGCTGGTGCACAGCGCGCGCATGGCGGCGAACGCGGCGATGTTGAGCTGGAGAATCGCCGCCTCGGTGCCGCCCGCTAGCACGACGTCTGCCCGGCCAGCCCGGATCATCTCCATCGCGTAGCCGATCGCCTCGGCACCGGACGCGCACGCGCTGACCGTGGTGTGGACCTCGGCCTTGGCACCGAGCTCGATAGCGAGCCAGCCGGCCGCGCCGTTCGGCATTAGCATCGGCACGGTGTAGGGGGAGAGCCGCTGCCAGCCCTTCTCCTTGAGGGTGTCGTAGGCCGACAGCGTCGAGGCGATGCCTCCGATGCCGCTGGACACCACGACACCGAGCCGTTCCGGGTCGACGTCGGGAGACCCCGCGTCGGCCCATGCCTCGCGCGCGGCCACCAGCGCGAACTGCTCGCACCGGTCCAGCCGGCGGGCCTGCACCCGGTCGATCAGCGTGGCCGGGTCGGCGGCCGCCCAGCCCGCGATCCGGGTCGGCAGCTCGGCCGCCCAATCGTCGGTCAGCCGCTGCACGCCGCTGCGGCCGGCCTTCAGCGCTTCCCAGGTGCTTGGCACGTCCGCCCCTACCGGGGTGATGGCGCCTAGGCCGGTGACGACGACTCGCGTCCGGTCTGTACCCACTGTGGTTCTGCTCCTCGTCGAGTTGGGGCTGGCCGGGCGCACCCACGGGGGCACGCCCCCGTGGGCCCCGGAATCCTGACGGCGCGGTGCGCCTAGCCCTCGCGCCAAGCCCGGCCGTCAGGCAGATACCTCAGCACGGCGGACGTAGTCGATGACATCCTGCACGGTCTTCAGGTCCTTCAGCTGGTCGTCGGGGATCTCGACGCCGAACTTGTCCTGGGCCGCCACCGCGATCTCCACCATCGACAACGAGTCGATGTCCAGGTCGTCGACGAACGTCTTGTCCGGGCTCACCTGATCGGCGGGAACGCCCGCTACCTCGTCGATGATCTCGCCGAGACCCTCAAGGATTTCCTGCTCCGACATGGCCATTGCTCTTGTGCTCTCCTTCTTGGCGGGTAACTGTTTGCACGTGGTGTGCGCTCTGGTCGCTCCTGCGGCCAGGGCTGGGTCAGGGTACCGTGATCACCTGCGCGGCATAGCACATGCCGGCGCCGAAGCCGAGCAGCAGCGCCTTCGAGCCGGAGGCGACCTCACCGCGCTCGATCATCCGGGACAGCGCCAGCGGGATTGACGCCGACGAGGTGTTGCCCGCGGTAACGATGTCCTGTGCCACGACCGCTTGCGGGGCGTGCAGCTTGCGTGCGATCGCCTCCACGATCCGCAGGTTCGCCTGATGCGGGACGAAGGCGCTCAGCTCTGCCGGGTCCACGCCGGCCTTCTCGCACGCCGTCAAGGCGATCGGGGCGAGCGCGCTGGTAGTCCAGCGGAAAACGGTCTGCCCCTCCTGGACGATGAACGAGTTCCGGTCGGCGATGCAAATCTTGTCCGCCAGGCCGCCGTCGCTGCCCCAGTGCACCGGTCCGATGCCAGGCGCGTCGCCGGCGTCCGCGAGCGGGCCGACGACCGCCGCCCCGGCGCCGTCGGCGAAGATGATGCAGGTCGACCGGTCGGTCCAGTCGACCCACTGGGACAGCTTCTCCGCGCCGACGACCAGCACGTTCCTGGCAGTGCCTGTCCGGACTGCGTCGGCGGCGTTCGCCAGCGCATAGCAGAATCCGGCGCAGGCGGCGTTGAGGTCGTAGGCACCCGGCGCGACGATGCCGAGACGCTTGGCTACGGACGCGGACACGTTCGGGATCTGGACCTCAGGCGTGCAGGTGGCAACGATCACCAGATCCACGTCGGCCGGGGACAAACCGCTGGCGGCAAGGGCCTTGCCGCCAGCCTGTACCGCCATGTCGGCAACGGTCTCGTCTGGCCCGGCGATCCGGCGGCTCGCGATGCCGACACGGCTTTGAATCCACTCGTCGTTGGTATCGACGGTCTGTGCCAGCTCGTCGTTGGTGACCACCCGTGCGGGCTGGTACCCGCCGAAAGCGAGTATCCGCGCGCCTGGTTGGCCTTCGGTGAGTCGCATGTGCCCTGCTGCCTTTCGCCGTTCGCGGTTGACTGTGCTGTGCTGTCCTGGGCTCAACTGCCGCTGCCCGGACCGGCCTGGGGTGTAGCGGCCTCGGCGGGCTGGAGCCGGAGCAGCGGCTGGCCCGCGCTCACCGGGTCACCGTCCTCGACCAGCCATTCGATGACCGTTGCGGGGAAAGCGGCGGTGACGGCATTGTTGCCGCCGCGCGCCTCGACGTGCCCGAGATCAGTGCGGTCGCCGACATGGGTGCCAGGCCCGGCCGCTACCAGATGGCCATCCGGGGCGCGGAAGGTCCCGTTAACCGGCGCGACGAGCAGCCGCCAGTCCGGCGCGTGGTGGTCGTCGTGGCTGTCGGCGTGCTCGGCCAGCAGCGCGCGGGCCTCGTCGAGGTCGTCTGGGCTCTTCAGGCTGACCAGCTTGATGCCGCGCAGTGCCCGCTTAGCCAGGCCGGCAAGCGTCCCGGCTGGCGGCAGCTCGATCAGCGCCGTGACGCCGAGCGACTCCATGGTCTGCATGCACAGGTCCCACCGGACCGGGGCGCTCACCTGGTTGATGATGCGATCGAGCCAGTCCGGGCCGGACTTGACCACCGCGCCGTCCCGGTTGGACAGCAGCGGCCTCACCGGGTCGCAGACGTCAACTTCCTGAGCGGCGGCCGCCAGCGCGTCGACGGCGGGCGCCATGTGATGAGTGTGGAACGCGCCGGCTACTGACAGCGGCCTAAGCCTGGCCCCGGCCGGGGGATTCTCGGCGAAAGCTGCCAGCTGGGCTAGCGTTCCCGCGGCCACGATCTGGCCGGCTCCGTTCACGTTGGCCGGGGTGAGCCCGGCAGCGTCGATTGCAGCGAGTACCTCGTCCTCGTCGCCGCCGAGCACCGCGGTCATGCCAGTGGGTTCGGCTGCGGCTGCGGCGGCCATGCCGCGCGCCCTGACCCGGACGAGCCGCATCGCGTCCGGGGCCCTGATCACGTCGGCGAGCACGCCGGCCGCGAGTTCGCCGACGCTGTGCCCGGCGACTGCCACGGATTGCTTGCTGACCGGGTGTGCCCCGGTAGACACCTGGTCCATCGCGGTGGCCAGGGCTGCGGCAAGCAGCAGCGGCTGGGCCACTGCGGTGTCCTTGATCTCCTCGGCGTCCGCGATCGTGCCGGCCCTGATCAGGTCGCAGCCGGCCAGCTCGGACCAAGCCTCCAGCCGGGCGCGGAATCCGGGCAGTTCCAGCCAGGCTGACAGGAACCCGGGCGTCTGCGCGCCTTGACCGGGCGCTGCGATGAGGAGCATTGCTCTAGCCTGCACTGTAGGAGTCCGCCATACCTATGCCGAAGTAAACGAAGTTTCCGCAGGCGGCTATGTCGAAACTCTACAACTCATGCTCCCTTGTGCGCGAGACGGCCCAAAACCACCGCCGTCCATAGCGCATAGCCGCCCCTTCCGTCACCCGGAGTGATGCCGGTGAGCTCGGTTACCCGGCGCAGCCGGTAACGGACGGTGTTCGGGTGAACGAACAGCAGCCGGGCGGTGGCCTCCAGGGAGTTTCCCTGCTCCAGGTACGTCATCACGGTGTCGAGCAGCGCCGTGCCGCCGCTCAGTAGCGGCTCGTAGACGGTCTCGATAAGGGTGGCGCGGGCGGAGTCGTCCCCGTCCAGGGCGCGCTCTGGTAGCAAGTCGCTGGCCAGCACCGGCCGTGGCGCCTCCGGCCAGCCCTGGGCCGCGCGCAGGCCTGCCAGCGCGGCCCCGGCAGATGCGACCGCGGACTGCAGGTCGGCGGCAGCCGGCCCGACGACCACCGGTCCGGGCCCGAACCGGCCGGCGAAGTGGTGAGCCGCGTCCAGCGGGCTAGCGCCACCGCCAACGACTAGCACCAGCCGGTGGCCGTTTACGCCCGCCAGCAGGTCCAGGCGGGCCCGCCTGGCCAGCGCCCGGAATTCGTCGATCAGCGCCTCAGCCTCGGTGCCCCTGCCGGCACTGTCGCCCGTCGTCCCGATGATTACCGTGACCGGGCTGAACGACCAGTTGAGCGCCGACGCCCAGGACTGCAGGCCGTCATCGATCTCGCCGCGGACCAGGGATTCGATCACGAGTGCTTCCAGGCGCGCATCCCAGGCGCCGCGCGCCTCGGCCGTCCGCGCGTACACCCGCGCGGTGCCGAACGCGATCTCCCTGGAATAGCGGAGCATGGCCTCACGCAATTCGGCCTCGCCGCCTGGCGCGGCGAGGTCATCGACCTGCGATTCGACCACATCGACGATGACCCGGACCATTTCCACCGCCTGCTGCAGCGACACTGCCCTGGCCAGCTCGCGCGGCGCTGTGCCGAACACCTCACCGCCGACCGCGGGCGGCTTGGTCCGCTCCGGGTGCTTGAGCCAGTCCAGGAATCCGGCAATGGCAGCCTGGGCGACGAGTCCGAGCCAGGACCTGTTCTCCGCGGACAAAGCGCGGAACCAGGGCAGCTGCTCGTCCATCGTCAGCATGGCCGCGGTGCCGAGGGTGCCCATGGCCGCCTCGAGCCGGTCGATGGTGTCGTCCCTGACGCGGCCCTGCGGTCGCGCGGGCTGGGCGTTGCTGGTGGCCTTTACTGCCATGTCCTCAGCGTGCCACGCCTCCGGCGATGGTCTGCCCAGCAGCGGTGCGCGTCTTAGCCACACTCGGCGGCAGGCTCGGCTACGGCCGCAGTTTCCGGCGCCGCTGCCGTCCCGCCAGGTTCGCTTCCGGCCACCGCCCGGACGAAGCCCGGCCAGCGCCAGCCAACGGTCAGCGAGATGGCGCCGAGCAGGAGGGCAGCGCCCGCAGTGGTCCAGCCGACGCCCAGATGGTTAGCGACCGGCCCCTGGGCGAGCGATCCGACCGGGTAGGCCACGCCGAGCGCGACCAGGAAAAAGCTCAGCACCCGGCCGCGGTAGGCGGCCGGAGCCTGGAGTTGCGCCACCGTCTGGAGGCCTGACAGGACGCTCATGTACACCATGCCGACGACAAACAGGGCCGCCACCGCGAGCCAGAGCGACCGCGCCGCGCCGTAGCCGATCAGGACCAACGGCAGTAGCGCCAGGCTCCACGTCAGCACTCGGCCCCGGCCGAGGCGCACGGCGAGTGGCGGGATACACAGTGCCCCGGCGACTGCGCCAGCGCCCTGCGCCGTGGTGAGGGCGGCGGTCGCCGCGGCGACCTGCGTCGCGCCGCCGTGCGTGAGGGAGTGCGCGACAGCGGGTACCAGCGCGATAAATGGTGCGGCAAGGAACGCCACCACCCCGATGGAGATCGTGGCAGCACGGCACGAGGGCTGCGCCCACGCTGCCCGGAGCCCGTCGTGCATGGAGCGCAGCAGCGATCCGGTACTGCCAGGAGGCGGGGAGAGCCGGATAAACGCGAGCGCAGCGACGACGGCGAGAAAGGACACCGCATTCGCGTCGAAGCTGGCCGGGAAGCCGAACGCGGCCACGGCCGCCCCGGCCAGGGCCGGTCCGACGATGCGGCCAGCGTTCCACTGCGCCGAGTTGAGCGAACTAGCCGCCAGGAATTCCGACCGCGGTACCAGGTCCGGCAGGATTGCCTGGCTGAACGGTCCGATGACGGCGGCCGCCGCACCCTGAGCGGTCACGAGCGCTAGCAGGTCGTAGGGCGCGTCATGTCCGGTCCCGACCAGCCAGGCGATGACCGCAGCGATGACCCCCTCGATGAGATTGCCAGCCACAATCACCGGCCGGCGGGGCAGCCGGTCCGCGAGCGCGCCGCCCACCGGAGAGAGCAGGCCGATCGGCAGGAACGCGCCGGCCGCGACCAGCACGGCCCAGCTGGCCTGGCCGGTCCGCGAGATCACCAGCGCGCCAACGGCGACCGTCTGCATCCAGGTGCCGATATTCGACACCAGGCTGGCAGTCCACAGCACCGCGAAGCTCCGGTGGCGCAGCGGCCGCAGCGCCACCGTCGCACTAAACCGCATCAGGCGTATGCAAAACGTATGGCCGCCACGCGCTAACGATAGGCCATGGCTGCCGGGGTATGACCCGGCCGTGCAGGCGGAACCGACGGCCGACTCCGGATACAAGTGGGTAGCGCTCTCTAACACCACCATCGGCGTACTGATGGCCTCGCTGAACTCCTCCATCCTGCTGATCGCGCTGCCCAACATCTTCACCGGCATCCGGCTCGATCCGTTGCTGCCGGGCAACACGACGTACCTGCTGTGGCTCTTGATGGGCTACCTGCTCGTCACCGCAGTCCTGGTGGTGAGCTTCGGCCGGATCGGTGACATGTACGGCCGGGTCCGCATGTACAACCTAGGGTTCGCAGTCTTCACGCTGTTCTCGATTCTGCTCTCGGTCACCTGGCTGTCTGGAGCGGCAGCCGCGCTGTGGCTGATCGCCATGCGGATCCTGCAAGGCATCGGCGGAGCCTTCCTGATGGCCAACTCAAGCGCGATCGTGACCGATGCTTTCCCCGAGGATCAACGCGGGCTGGCGCTGGGCATCAACGCGGTCGCCGCGATCGCGGGCAGCTTCATCGGGCTGATCCTCGGCGGCCTGCTCGGGCCGGTGGAGTGGCACCTGGTATTCGTGGTTTCTGTACCGTTCGGGCTGTTCGGTACTATCTGGGCGTACCTGAAGCTGCGTGACGTCGGCCATCGCGCGCCCGCCTCGATCGACTGGTGGGGCAACGTGACCTTCGGCTCCGGCCTGGTCCTGGTGCTCGTCGGCATCACCTACGGCATCGAGCCGTACGGCCACAGCACCATGGGCTGGACCAACCCGAAGGTCCTGGGCGAGCTGATCGCAGGCATCCTCATCCTGGCCCTGTTTACCTGGATTGAGACAAAGGTGCCGGATCCGATGTTCCGGATGCCGCTGTTCAGTGTCCGGGCGTTCAGCGCCGGGAACTTCGCCGGCCTGCTCGCCTCGCTCGCCCGCGGCGGACTGCTGTTCGTACTTATCATCTGGCTGCAGGGCATCTGGCTGCCGCTGCACGGCTACAGCTTCGCTGTGACCCCGTTGTGGGCGGGCATCTACATGCTGCCGCTCACGGCCGGCTTCCTGATAGCCGGTCCTGTCTCGGGTTATCTGTCGGACCACTTCGGGGCCCGGCCGTTCGCGACCGCGGGCATGATCGCCGCCGCGTTGTCCTTCGCGTTGCTGGCTGCGCTTCCCGTCGACTTCGGCTATCCGGCATTCGCCGCGCTGCTCCTGCTCAACGGCCTTGGCATGGGCCTGTTCTCCGCGCCGAACCGGGCCGGGATCATGAACAGCCTGCCGCGGGAGCAGCGCGGCGCGGGCTCCGGCATGGTGATGACGTTCCAGAACACCGGCATGGTGCTGTCCATCGGCATCTACTTCACGCTGATCGTCATCGGGCTATCGGGCTCGCTGGCCCATGCCGTGCTGACAGGGCTGACGACGCATGGCGTGCCGGCCGCAGCTGCCGGGCGGGTCGCGCGCCAGCCGCCCGTCGGCGTGCTGTTCGCGGCGCTGCTCGGCTACAACCCCATCCGGGCGCTGCTCGCGCCGACCGGCATCCTGGCTCGCCTGCCCGCGCCGACCGTGGCCAGCCTCACCAGCCGCAGCTTCTTCCCCTCGCTCATCGCGCACTCGTTCGCTGATGGCCTGCGTGGCGCCTTCGCGTTCTCGGTCGCCGCAGCGGCGGTCGCCGCG